>CAZFXI010000214.1:0-1574 GCA_964522855.1 uncultured Sedimenticola sp. | reverse complement strand
ATGGGCGTCAAAGGCCATGAATTTGGCGCGACTACCGGGCGCAAGCGTCGCTGCGGCTGGCTCGATGCTGTTTCGCTGCGCCGTTCCTTGGCGATCAATAGCGTCACCGGTATGTGCATCACCAAGCTGGATGTGCTGGATGGCCTGGAAACCCTAAAAATCTGCGTGGCCTATGATTTCGACGGTCAACAGGTGGATATTCCTCCCGCCGGTGCGGACAGTTTCGAGCGCTGCAAGCCGGTGTATATCGAAATGCCGGGCTGGTCGGACAGTACCCGGGGCGCCAGCAGTTTCCAGGAACTGCCTGCCAATGCCCAGGCGTATCTGAAGAAAATCGAAGAACTGTGTGAAACGCCCATTCATATCATCTCCACCGGACCGGACCGGGAAGAGACCTTGGTACTGCAGCACCCCTTTGATTGAACCCTGAAGGGAAGCTGGGGGTGATGCAGCCCGTCCAGCTTCCCCCATCGTAATTACTGAATGCCTCCCGCAAAAAAGAAAACCGTCCGCAAGAAGAAGGTCGCAGCCCGCAAGAAGGTGGTCAGGCGCAAACGCGGGCCGGTAAAAAAGAAGCGATCGAAAAAAGGATTTCCCTGGTTGAAATGGTTCGTGGGGCTGACGCTCCTCGCCATGCTCGTGGTTGGTGGCTATTCCCTGTACCTGTCCCAGATCGTCAGAGTGAAATTTGAAGGCAAACGCTGGGCCATTCCGGCGCGGGTCTATGCGCGCCCATTGGAATTATACGTGGGGGCGAATCTCACTCCGGCCCGTCTGCAGGCGGAATTGCAGGCGCTGGGCTATCGCAAGGTCAGGAAGGTCAGTGGTGTTGCCCAGTGGAGCCAGTCCGGCTCCCGTTTCATTTTCCAGACCCGAGAATTCCTGTTCTGGGATGGGCTGGAACCGGCACACAAGGTCAGTTTGCGTATCAGGGGCAGCGCTGTGTCCGCATTGAAAGATGGAGCATCTGGAAAGTCCCTGGATGTACTACGACTGGAACCTCCGGAAATCGGCAGCATCTATCCGTCTCACAAGGAAGACCGGGTGCTGGTACGCCGGGATGAACTGCCGGATCATCTGGTGGCAGCATTGCTGGCGGCGGAAGACCGGGACTACTTTCATCACCACGGCATCAACATCTACAGCATCGCCCGGGCGCTGATGGCCAACGTCAAGGCCGGGCGTACCGTACAGGGTGGCAGTACCCTGACCCAGCAGCTGGTGAAAAACTTCTTCCTCACGCCGGAGCGCAGCCTGTGGCGCAAGGCCAACGAAGCCCTGATGGCGATCATCCTGGATGCCCGTTACGGCAAGGACGAAATTCTCGAAGCCTACGCCAACGAAGTGTTTCTGGGGCAGGACGGTGATCGGGCCATTCATGGCTTCGGATTGGCAGCCTACTACTATTTCAATCGTCCGTTGACCGAGCTGAATCTGAGCGAAACGGCGTTACTGGTGGGACTGCTCAAAGGTGCTTCCTACTACAATCCCCGTTCGCATCCCGACAGAGCCCTGAAGCGCCGTAACCTGGTGCTGCAGCTCATGGCCGATCAGGGTTTCATCGATCAGGAAAC
>CAZFXI010000213.1:0-1602 GCA_964522855.1 uncultured Sedimenticola sp. | reverse complement strand
CGCCCTCTCTTAATCGGCATCAAAGTGCCATAGTTGGGATTGATCTTTCAACTAAAACAGAGAGGACGGTAGCCATGAATGAGATTAGCGTAATTGGATTGGATGTGCCAAATTTCCCGCCTCCCTGGTGGGCATGGAAAGTTGTGAAATTGTTGGAGCAGCAGTTGAAAGCATGGCCCAGTGGCAATGAAATGAGTCAGCGACTGGCTACAATCCCAGGTATTGGCCTGCTCACAGCAACTGCATTGGCTGCGACTGTGGGTGAAGGTAAGGTCATGCCTCTAGATGCTTCGCTGGCTATTAATGCTGCACACCATGGCATTGAATATAAGTTGGCTTTAGCGGATAGCATAATCTATGCAACAGCACAAAAACTTAATGCGTTGGTTTGGAAGAGCTGGACGCAAGATAGTGACTTTGAATGGCTTGAGGATGTCAAATATTTCCCCAGGAATAAACACACATCACACACGCCCTTGGATAGTCGGAAAGGCCGAAAAATCCCTGGCGTCTCAGCCGTTAGGGCAATACCACACCTTCCTTGTCCAGCATCTCCACCAGGCGGATCAATGGTAGTCCGACGAGTGTGTTGGGGTCATCGCCTTCGAGCTTGCGGAACAGGGTAATTCCCAAGCCTTCTGATTTGAAACTGCCGGCGCAGTTGAAGGGTTGCTCTTTGTCCACATAGCGTTCGATCTGTGCGCTGCTCAGTTGACGGAAATGCACATGGAAAGGTTCGCAGAGCACCTGGGCATCGTTGGTTTTGCTGTTGAGCAAACACAGGCCTGTATGAAAAGTAATGATCTTGCCCACCATGGCGCTGAGTTGAGCGATGGCATTTTCCCGGTTACCGGGTTTGCCCAGGATCTGCTCGCCCACGCAGGCGACCTGATCCGAGCCGATGATGAGAGCCTCTGAGTAGCCTTCAGTCACTGCTCTGGCTTTGGCTTCTGCCAGACGCTGCACCAGAATTTGGGGTGGCTCGCCTTTGCGGTGGCTTTCGTCCACATCGGGCGCCGCGGTAGAGAAGGGCAGGCCCAGCTTTTCCAGCAGCTCCCGGCGGAAGGGGGAGGTCGATCCCAGTACCAGTTCCAGCATCAGGACGTAAACTTGCCATTGCGCAGACGTTCCGCTTCCATGATCTCCACTTCCCGGGCGCCGGAGATGACGATGGCGGGATCGGGCACGAAATCCAGTTCGGACTCGGTGCGATCATAGGGCACGGCGTTGAGGATGGCTTTCATGGCGTTCAGTCGGGCCAGGTATTTGTCATTGGAGCGGATCACCGTCCAGGGCGCATGGGTGGTGTGGGTCTTTTTCAGCATCTCGTATTTCTGGGTAGTGAAATCGTCCCAACGCTCCTGGGCCTGCACGTCCACCTCGCTCAGTTTCCACTGGCGAAGGGGATCGGTCTTGCGGCGTTCGAATCGGCGCTCCTGCTCGTCCTTGGTGACGCTGAAATAGAGTTTTACCAGGATAGTGCCCTGGCGCACCAAGTCCTTTTCGAAGCCGCCGACACCGCGCATGAAGTTCTTGTGTTCTTCGGAGGTGCAGAAACCGAAGATGGGTTCCACCATGGCGCGGTTGTACCAGCTGCGGTCG
>CAZFXI010000212.1:0-1645 GCA_964522855.1 uncultured Sedimenticola sp. | reverse complement strand
CCCGTGGCCGCCGATACGGGCTCCATCGGCGGCAGCGGCTCCCACGAGTTTCATGTGCTGGCGGATGCTGGCGAGGACGCCATCGCCTTCTCCACCGAAAGCGACTATGCGGCCAACGTGGAACTGGCCGAGGCCATCCCCGCCGTCAGCGTGCGCCCCGCTCCGTCGAAAAACATGGAACTGGTGGACACCCCGAATGCCAAAACCATTGCCGAACTGGTGGAGCAGTTCGACCAGCCCATCGAGCAGACGGTCAAGACGCTGGTGGTGGAAGCTGCAGAAGGCGGGCTCATTGCCCTGCTGGTGCGCGGCGATCATGAGCTCAACGAAATCAAGGCGGAAAAGCTGCCCCAGGTGGCCAGCCCTCTGTGTTTCGCCACGGAAGAGAAAATCCGCGAGGCCATCGGTGTAGGCCCAGGTTCTCTGGGCCCGGTAAACCTGCCTGTTCCCTGCATCGCCGACCGTTCCGTAGCGGTGCTGGCGGACTTTTCTGCCGGTGCCAATATCGACGGCAAGCATTATTTCGGCATCAACTGGGAGCGGGATGCCCCCCTGCCCGAGGTGGCGGATATCCGCAACGTGGTGGAAGGCAATCCCAGCCCCGATGGCAAGGGCGTGCTCACCATTGCCCGGGGTATCGAAGTGGGTCACATCTTCCAGCTCGGCACCAAATACAGCCAGGCGCTGAACGCCACCGTGCTCGACGAGAACGGCAAGGCGGTGACCATGACCATGGGCTGCTACGGCATCGGCGTCTCGCGTGTCGTGGGTGCCGCCATCGAACAGCATCACGACGACAAGGGCATCGTCTGGCCCCTGAGCATCGCCCCTTTCCAGGTGTCCCTGCTACCCATGCAGATGAAGAAATCAGAGAACGTCCGTGCAGCCGCAGAAAAACTTTATGAGGAACTGCTGACCGCTGGTATCGAGGTCCTGTTCGATGACCGGGACCAGCGCCCCGGCGTCATGTTTGCCGATCATGAACTCATGGGTATCCCCATGCGCATCGTTGTGGGCGAGCGCAGCCTGGACAAGGGCGAGGTGGAATTCCGCGCCCGCACGGATAACGACAACGAGATGATTGCCCTGGACGGGATCATCGATCACATACAACAACAAATGGAATCAAACTCATGACCCGAGCCAGCTCTTTCAGCAAAGAAGAACTCATCAAATGCGGCCACGGCGAACTCTTCGGTCCGGGAAATGCCCAATTGCCTGTCGACAAGATGCTGATGATGGACCGCATCACCCACATCGCCAATGAAGGCGGGAAACATGAAAAAGGGCTGATCACGGCAGAGCTGGATATCAATCCCGATCTGTGGTTTTTCGAATGCCACTTCCCGGGGGACCCGGTCATGCCCGGCTGCCTGGGACTGGATGCCATGTGGCAGCTGGTGGGTTTTTACCTGGGTTGGCTGGGCAATCCCGGCCATGGACGTGCCCTGGGCGTCGGGGAAGTGAAGTTCAGCGGACAGGTGCTTCCCAAGGCCGGCCTGGTAAAATACACGATTGATATTAAAAGAATTATCGCCCGCAAACTGGTGCTCGGCATTGCTGACGGCAAACTGGAGGTGGATGGGCGTGAAATCTACACCGCCAAGGATCTGCGTGTGGGTCTGTTCACATCTACGGAAGGCTT
>CAZFXI010000211.1:0-1750 GCA_964522855.1 uncultured Sedimenticola sp. | reverse complement strand
TATTTCTCAATCAGTGATTCCTTCCGAAAGCACTACCTACTACAACTTGACTTTCTATGTTTAGTATTTGCTATTTTTCTAATGTAGTCAATTGGCATTTTCAATAAATCACACTACATTCATAGACTTATTCAACAAAGAAATCTTCGCCTTCCGCTTCCGGCAGGTTGCCATCCAGTACCAGACTTCGCCTGCGCTGCATATACGAATCTCGAACAAAGCTGTAGGGATCCAACGCTGCAGATTCAAGAACACGACTGGCCTTCAGCAAATCTGCTCGCCGATCGACGTAACGAATGCCGTATAAAGACCAGCTGATCGTGGCACTGTCGATTTGCGTATAGATGGGATTTACTACCCAGTCTCCCGCAAACCCGACGGCATCCCTGGCACTGCTGGGACCGATGACCGGTAAAACCAGGTAGGGACCGCTGGCAAAACCCCATTTGCCCAGGGTCTGCCCGAAATCCTCTTCATGTTTTTCCAGCCCCATGCCGGTGGCGACATCCATGAAACCCAGAATGCCAATCGTAGTGTTGATGCCAAAACGCCCGACATCAGACAGGGCTTCACCAAACTTGAATTGCAACAGGTTGTTCAGCGCGATCTGCACATCTTCCAGATTGCCGAAAAAACGAGTGATGCCACGATCGACCGGTGCCGGCGTGATAGTTTGATAACCCCGCGCCAATGGCCTGGCTACATATTCATCCAGCTTCTCATTGAATGTATACATGGGGCGGTTAAAGGCTTCCCAGGGATCTGCTTCATCGGCATCGGTGGTGGCACAGCCGGAAATCACCATGACCAGCACGGCCAGCCACAGCCAGGAAAACCGAAATCTCGCTACCATTGATCGTAGTTTCATGTTCTTTCCTTATGCCTTGTCCATTGGGTTACACAGCAATCCATGAAGAAATTGTACCGACCAATCACTTTGCCAGACTGTCCTGTTTCAGGCAATGAGATTTTTTCGCCAAATAGCAGCGTATGCATTATTCTTCGTCACATGACGAAAAACCAGCCGCTTCTTACTATTGACCGCCGTTTCCGCGGTTTTCTTCCCGTGGTGATCGACGTGGAAACCGGCGGCTTTGATGCCCGCACGGATGCCTTGCTGGAAATTGCTGCAGTCATCATCGAAATGGATGAAAAGGGGTTTATACACCCTGGCGCAACCATCGATTGCCATGTAGAACCCTTTTCAGGTGCCAACCTCGACCCCAAAGCCCTTGCCTTCACCGGTATCGATCCCCACCATCCCTTTCGCTTTGCAAAACCGGAAAAAGACGCACTGGAAGCCGTTTTCAACCCCGTACGCCAGGCAATCAAGAAGCACAACTGCAAACGCGCCATCCTGGTTGGCCACAACGCATTTTTTGACCTGGGTTTTCTGGATGCTGCTGTGGAACGAACCGGCATCAAACGCAACCCCTTCCATCCCTTCAGCACCTTCGATACCGTGTCGCTGGCAGGACTGGCCTATGGGCAGACCGTGCTGGCGAAAGCCGTGGTGGCGGCAGGCATCGAATGGGACAGCAAGGAAGCTCATTCCGCCCTGTACGACACGCAAAAAACGGCCGAGCTGTTCTGTGCAGTGGTCAATCGTTGGCAGGAACTGACGCTGCTGGCAGATGCTTGCTCAGACGCAGAAAACGCCACACCAGCCAGATCGCCGACAGGGTAAGGCCGGCAACCAGCCCCATCCACAAGCCCTGGGGACCGATGTCCCTGACAAAGCCCAGATACC
>CAZFXI010000210.1:0-1843 GCA_964522855.1 uncultured Sedimenticola sp. | reverse complement strand
CCTTTTTCCGTTTCTTTGCGGGGCTTGAGCAGAATGGCCGCCATCGCCGGCGTCAATGTCAATGCGATGAAGCTGGAGATCGCCACGGAGATGGCGATAGTAATCGCAAACTGTTGATACAACACCCCTGTGGTTCCTCCCATGAAGGCAACGGGCACGAACACCGCCATCAACACCAGCGTGGTGGCTATTACGGGGCCGGTCACTTCCTTCATCGCCTCCAGCGTCGCCTCCATGGGCTTGAGGCCACGCTCCTGCATATTCCTTTCCACGTTCTCCACCACCACGATGGCATCGTCACAAACGATACCGATGGCCAGCACCAGGCCAAACAATGTCAGCAGGTTGATGGAAAAACCCAGAGCCAGCATACCGACGAAAGTACCGACGATGGAAACCAGGATCGCGATGGTGGGAATCAATGTGGCGTTGACATTCTGCAGAAACAGATAGGTGACGAGAACCACCAGAATGATGGCGATGATCAGGGTCTCGGTCACTTCGTCGATGGATGCCTGAACAAACTTGGTGGTATCCAGGGAAATAGTGTAGTCCACGCCTTGCGGGAAACTTTTCTTCAGGTTCTCCATCAGTTCGTTCAGCCGCTTGGACACTTCTACCGCATTGGAACCCGGCTGTTGATAAACGGCGATGAAGGTGGACGCCTTTGCATTCAGCGTCGAACGCAGCATGTAGGCTTTGAGCCCCTGCTCTGCCCGGCCTACATCCTTGAGCCGGACGATGGCCGTACCTTTGGAATCGGCGCGCAGGATGATTTCATCGAATTCCTGTTCCGTGGAAAACCGGCCCTGGGTAACCACGGGAAAGGTCATCTCCACCGGCTCTGTGGTGGGCGACTGCCCCAGGCTGCCGATGCCAAATTGCTGGTTCTGTTGACTAACCGCATTTTGTATATCCCTGGCTGTCAATCCCAGCGCGGCCATGCGGTCCGGCTCCAGCCACAGGCGCATTGCCAGATCCGGCAAACCCATGATCTGCGCCTGATTGGCGCCAGGAATGCGCTTGATCTCGTCCAGCACATACAGATTGGCGTAGTTGCCCAGGAAGGCTTCATCCTTGGAGCCGTCGGGGGACAGGATGCCGATCAGCATCAGAAAGCTGGACGAGCGTTTTTCCACGGTTACGCCCGCGTTGCGCACCACATCGGGCAACTCCGGCAATGCCTGGTTTACACGATTGTTGACTTGTACTTCCGCGGTGTCGGGATCGGTATCGATATCGAAATAGACGGTCAGAGTCATCTGTCCCGTGGCAGAACTCGTGGACTGCATGTACAGCATGTTGTCCACGCCATTGATCTTGGTCTCCAGGGGGCCGGCTACGCTATCCGCCACGGTTTCGGCATCCGCACCGGGATAACTGGCGGAAACAGTCACCTGCACGGGGGTGATTTCGGGATACTGGGTAATCGGCAGGCTGACCAGGGAAATCAAGCCCGCGATCACGATCACGATAGACAGCACCGAGGCCAGTACCGGGCGTTTGATGAAAACCGCTGAAATCATGATGCGGACTTGTCTTCGGCTGGCGCCTTTTTCGGAACAATTCTTACCGGGGTACCCGGGCGCAACTTGCTCGCGCCATGCACGACCACGCGGTCACCTGCCTTCAGTCCATCGTCAATAAACCACTGATCGCCCTGCCATGGTCCCGGCGTAATCTCCCGGTACTGTACTTCCTGCTTGTCATCGATCACCCAGACGAAGCTGCCGTTCTTGCCCTGCTGTACCGCAATTTTTGGCAACAGCACCGCTTTGGGACGGACCGCGCCCTGCATCAAGACACGCACAAACTGCCCCGGGCGCAGCAGATTGTCTGGATT
>CAZFXI010000209.1:0-1955 GCA_964522855.1 uncultured Sedimenticola sp. | reverse complement strand
GGTTGTCCTTGCTGACCATCACCACCAGGGCATCCCAGGCAACGGGAGTCATGCGTACGAAACGTTCTTCAGCGATTCCGGAAATCTTTGGTCGGCAGGAGCCACCAATGTTCACGCTGCGATCTTTCACCCGACGAATGCCTTTGGTGGCTCCTCCGCCTTCGAGAACGAAGTGTATGCCATAGATTTTTTCATATTCGGCAGCCAGTTCCTTCATGAACGCCTTTTTGGTGATGCCGCAGCCTGCCCAATGCAAGGTGTTTTCGGCATTGCTGTTCGCGGGTGAGGTGTCCTGATTTTCGGCAGCTTGCGCTCCGCAAATGATCAGCAGGAAGCCAAGCACAACGATCAGTTTGTTTTTCACCAAGTTTCTCCTGGAAATACCTTAAACAATGCAAGGGAACAGCGGTTGAACGAGCCTGTAACAGTGACAACGGCTACGTGGATACATGTTAGCAAGACTAGCGGCAGCGGCGGCGAAAAATCAAGGAACCGCATCACGTTGTTGTTGAACCCATGCTTACCAGATGGTAAATCGGAAACGGCCAGACCAGCAACTGTTGTATTGCTGGTGCGACTGTTTTACGGTTGCCGGGTTAATATTTAAAGGTTGAGTGAACATGAAGCAAAGCTACAGGAATATTGCATTGGGTGTGGTGGCCATGTTGCTACTGTCATCCTTCCCGGTTGGTGCTGCACAAGGCGTGAATTTTTCTTATCCTGATCTGGATGGAAAAATGCACAAGTTGTCGGATTACCGAGGCAAATGGGTAGTCGTGAATTACTGGGCGACCTGGTGTCCGCCCTGTCTGGAGGAACTGCCTGAACTTGAGGTTTTCCACGATAGCCACAAGGACAAAGATGCGCTAGTGTTGGGTCTCAATATGGAAGACATCGATGCAGGACAACTGCGTGCATTCGTGGAGGAGCAGTTTTTGTCCTATCCCATTTTACGGGTAGGCAGTCATCCGCGGCAGTCGCTGGGTAAGGTGCCAGGTTTGCCCACCACTTTCCTGGTATCACCGGCAGGGGAAGTGGTAGCACGCCAGGTTGGGCCGATCGATGGTAAGACCATCGAGGAATTCATAGCAAACTATAATAAGAAAAAACAGTGAGGAGTGAAAACCATGAGAACATTGATACTGTTACTGCTGTTTTCTGTGGCGGCTGTCGCCAGTCCCAGAGATCCGGAGCAATATTTCTTCGATCAGTCTTTCGGCGACTTTTCCGAGGAGTTGCAGACAGCCCGTGAACAGGGAAAGAAGGGTATTCTCATCATGTTCGAAATGGACGAATGTCCCTTTTGCCATCGCATGAAAACAACGGTGCTGAACCAGCCGGAAGTACAGGATTTCTACAAGAAAAACTTTTTGATTTTCAGCGTGGATATCGAAGGAGATATCGAAATCACTGATTTCAAGGGTCAGCCAACCACCATGAAAGACTTTGCCTTCAAGCAGTTTCGTGTGCGCGCCACCCCGGTTTTTCAATTCTTCGATCTGCAGGGGAATCCCATTAAACGCGGCCGCTATACCGGCGCCACAAAGGATGCCGGGGAATTCATGCTGCTGGGCAAGTATATCGTGGAGCAGAAATATCGGGACACCAGCTTCTCACGCTATAAAAGGCGAATGCGAACACGTTGATCATGCCCAGGTTTCTCATGCTGACAGGCTGGTTGCTGGTTGTTCCCGGAATACAGGCCGAATCCTTGCCTCAGCCGTTGACGCTGGCTCAGGCGCTAGAATTGGCAGATCAAAATCACCCCGCCATCCAGGAAGCCAGGGCACGAGAGGCGGGAGCAGCAGCCGAGCTGCTGGCCGAAGAGAGCGATGATGATCTGAGCGTGATTCTGGAAGGCCGTCTGCAGTATCTGGAGCCGGCAGAGTTGTCCAACTTCCAGGAAAACAACGACAGCCGGCTGGATCTTTACGTGGAGAAGCGGCTGTATGACT
>CAZFXI010000208.1:0-2067 GCA_964522855.1 uncultured Sedimenticola sp. | reverse complement strand
TCTCGCAAGCCACGCAATATTCTGGCCCTGGAATGCAACGGCCCCTGCCCCGTTTCTCTTTCCGGGTCATCACCACCTTCCATCAATCGGCGCCTTCTTCCTGCTGCAGAATCATACGCACACTCTCGGGCACGAGCCAGCGGATACTGCGGCCAGCGGCCAACCGGGCGCGGATATCGCTGGAGGATATATCCAGCCGGGTGACGGGCTGAAACAGAATACGTCCGCCCGGCTCGCCGTTCAGATCGACGATCTCCGTGGTCACTCGACCTTGCACCAGTTCTTCCAACGGCCCTTGTTCCGGCACATCATGGCCAGGGCGATCCATGACCACAAGGTGCGCAAGCTGCAGGATCGTTTCCGGTTGATGCCAGGTATGGAAAGCATTGAAGGCGTCCCGCCCCAGGAGCAGGCACAGAGGCGTTTCCGCCCCGAGATCGGCCCGCAATGATTCGAGGGTATGCAGCGTGTAGGAAGGGCTGTTGCGGCGCAGTTCCCGCTCGTCTACGACAAACCCCGGCTGGGCCTCGATGGCGCTGCGGAGCAAGGCAAGGCGCTTTTCCGGTGAGGTCAGCGGCTGCTCCCGGTGCACCGCCCGCCCCAGGGGAATGAAGCGCAGTTCATCGAGGGACAGGGCTTCGAATACATCCAGGGCCGTGCGTAGATGGCCGTTGTGCACGGGATCGAAAGTACCGCCGAAGATGCCGATCACGAACAGGGTTCCTCACAGGATAGTTTGGCAACAGTGTATCAGGGAACATGCGCCGATGCCCCGCCAGGCGATACTCAGGCGGCCGGCAACGGCAGGTGGCCCTGATACTCAAACTCATCCAGAGCGAAAGCCCGTACTTCACTGCCCTCGAAGCCCTTGAACAACACGCGATCCTTGTGCACTTCACACAGCCAGCGGGTGATGTCCCGAGGTCGGGTACTGGCCAGGGCAGCCGGCGTGAACAACGCCACACAGCATCCCCCGGCATGGCGCGCCGAAGGATACTCGAAGGCTTCCACACCATTTTCACGCAGGGCGCTGCCCAGAGCCTGGGTAGCGCGGTAGTCTTCGGGGTGAGCGAGCCGCTCATGGTGGCTGTCACATGGCGCTGCCTGCAGGCGCACACCCTGCCCGGTGGCGTATTCCGCAGTAAACAGGCTGTGCTCGGAGCGCAGCACGTCAGCCGCTGGCGCTTCCATGGAATACCAGAAAACAAAACGGTAGTAGGCGGCCTCCGCCAGGGTGGTGGCGACATCCAGCCCGGCGTAAAAAACGCCCGGCTCATGGCGGCGGCCATAGCGGGAACCCCAGGGCAGCGGCGGATAACGAAAGGGCGTGCGTAACAGGTAGTGGAGGTTTTCAGTGCCCGGCGGCAGGGGCGGTTTGGCGGTCTCCAGCAGCGCTTCGAGCAAGGCCTGTTCTTCCAGGCTGTCCACAAGATCCAGGGTGGCAACCTGTTCCTGGTTCTCCACCAGCCGCCAGAAAGCGCCGGCAATGGGGCCAATGAGCGCCGGATCGGCGCAGGGCTCGCGGCCCACTACACCTTGCCCCGCAGGGCATCCACCACTTGCAGCACCTGCACCAGCCCCTGGATCTGCCGAACCTGTTCCCCGGGCACGGCGCCCGTCAACCGGTTGGGCGTCGCCATGAAATGATGCATCCAGCGGACATCGCCGCCGGCCAGGACAAACAGGGAGCGGGACAGACGAATGAGCAGCAGGGCCAGTTCTCCTTCCTTGCTTCCGGGGTCGAGAGAACGCCGTCCGGCCTTGAGACGACTCACGGCGCTGGGATGCAGGCCCAGCACCGCGGCCAGGGCGCTCTGGTTAAGGCCGAGCTGTTCGGCGGCGCGCAGCACCGCCTTGGCAAGCACGACCTCAGCCTGGGGTTGAAGTTTTTCGACAGCACTCATCTAGGCCACCTCAACTTGATATATGCAATAATTATAGTCCGTTATTGCATAATGCACAACCAGGAGCCGGTTATCGGTATCAGATTCTCACGTGCCCGTCCCCCAGCACAATCGAGGCCGGAATCCATCGTGGACAATGGACCCCGGCCTGCGCCGGGGTGAC
>CAZFXI010000207.1:0-2090 GCA_964522855.1 uncultured Sedimenticola sp. | reverse complement strand
CGGTTCATCCCCACGAGCGTGGGGAACACTCCAATCATAACCGATTGATGTCCCTAAGAAAAATCAGCCTGTAAATTTCTACCGATTATCGAGCAATTTATCGCCAGAGGTAACTTGCTGATTTTACTGAGTTCCTGATTGTTAAAGATCATTTTCAAGCTGATTCATCCTCTTCTACCGGAAAAAACTCCACAAGCCGCAGCCCATCATGGTCTATCGGCATCCTTCGGTTTTCGCCAAGTGTCTGAAAATCAAAGCCTGATTCGGTGTTAGTCTGCCACGCCATAATGATGTTGCCATCTTCAAGAAAGCATTCGCAGTGCTCCCAGATCATTTCCCGGACACGTTTGGAAACATCGCCCACATAGACACCCGCACGGACTTCCAACAACCAGACGGCAAGACGGCCACGCAGCCGAGGTGGCACGGCTTCGGTAACGACAACGAGCATTGCCACCGGTTTCAACCTCCCCGATGACCGGCATCCCCAATACCTTCAGGTTCCGGGATAGCAGGAGGAACGGATTCCTTGGGCG
Source organism: uncultured Sedimenticola sp. (assembly GCA_964522855.1). Taxonomy (GTDB): domain Bacteria; phylum Pseudomonadota; class Gammaproteobacteria; order Chromatiales; family Chromatiaceae; genus Thiolapillus. Next base: position 1,554 of record CAZFXI010000207.1, on the reverse strand, counting down.
GTTTTGGAGGGTTGATACCACCAGCGGACAAGACTTCTTCAATGCCGGGGATGATTTTCTTGAGGATTTTGGTTTCACGGAAAATATCGCGACAGGCGAGACGCACGGCCTTGTCAGGGTTGGCTGGTGATGATGCGGCGATCTTGAACGCGACGGGCACGACAGTGTCAAACTTGTAAATATCGGCAATATCATAAACGAAGGACAGCGGCTTGCCTGTGTGAATGAAGCCAACGGCAGGGGCATAACCAGCAGCAAGGATCGCGGCTTCGGTTATGCCATACAGGCAAGCGGTTGCTGCACTGACACAGCGGTTGACGACATCGCCTTTTTCCCAGTCCTTTGGATCATAGCGCCGGCCCTTCCATTTCACGCCATAGCGTTTGGCCAGCAGTTCATAAGTTTTGCGCACCCTGGCACCTTCGATACCCCGAAGCTGCTCCACGCTACGTTTGGCGGGAGCAGGTTCACCGAAACGCAATTCGTACATCTTGCGCACAACCTTCAGACGCAAATCATCATCAAGTGCCAGCTTGGCCTGATAGAGCAAACGGTCGGAGCGCGCCCCACCGGGCTGACCGGAAGCATAAAGACGCACTCCAGCCTCTCCGACCCAGACCAACAAGGTTCCCACTTGTGCCGCCAGCCGCACAGCAGCATGGGACACACGAGTACCAGGCTCAAGCATAATGCAGGCTACCGAACCAACGGGGATGTGTTTGCGCACGCCGTTCTTGTCGATGACGACGAAAGCGCCATCCTTGACATCGATACGGCCGTACCAGACGAAGATCATGGATACGCGATCTTTCATAGGAATCGGCTTGAGGGGCAAGAACGGCATGGGCTAATCTTCTTCACGCAGCACGATGAATTTTCATGTCCACCCGAAAACCCGCCTGAGACAACATGTTGACCAGGCGATCCACGGTACATTTGTCAATCCGACCCTTGACGACATCATTGAGCCGCGGCTGGGTCGTACCAAGTTGGCGAGCGGCTTCCGTTTGGGTAAGGCCTGATTCAGCGACGTATTCTGCGATGGCCATCATCAGGGCAGAACGCAGTTTGAGGTTTTCCGCCAGGGAAACATCATCCTCCAGTGCATCCCAGACGCTTTCATACCGTTGTCTCGCCGTCATTCTGCATACCTCCGTCTTACCTGCCGCAAGCGCCGCTGCGCTATTTCCATGTCCGACTTTAGCGTTTTTTGTGTTTTCTTCTGGAAAGCATGCAGAACATGAACAACACCGCCATACTTGGCAACATAGACCACTCGATACTGCATGCCCACCTGAATTCGTATTTCACGAACGCCCGCACCGATAGATGGAAACGGTTTCCAGTTGAGAGGTTCCAGACCGTTTTGAATCCGGTCAATCTCATACCCGGCCCGCTGCCGGGCGCTGTCAGGAAAACTGCGGATCACTTCCAGAGAGTCACCCTCGAACATTACTGTCTTGATCATAGTTGCAATCCCTGCTTATATCAAGTTTGATATATTCTTTTACTTCAGATGCGGCGCACCAGAAGCAGGCCGCAGCCGAAGGCTTT
>CAZFXI010000206.1:0-2103 GCA_964522855.1 uncultured Sedimenticola sp. | reverse complement strand
CCACTTCATCACACAGGGCGGTGACTTCCTGCATGATGTGGGTCGATAGCAGAATCGCCTTGCCCTGCTCTTTCTGGCGCAGCAGAAAACGGCGCAGCGCACGGATGCTCATCACATCCAGGCCATTACCCGGTTCGTCCAGCAGCAGATTCTGCGGATTGCCGACGAAAGCCCGGGCGATGGCCACCTTGGCCCGTTGTCCCTGGGAGAAGCCCTTGCAGGGCCGATGCAGAAAATCCTGCATCTCCAGTTCTTCCGCCAGCTCGTCGATACGCCGCGCCAACATCTTTCCACCGATGCCCTGAAGCTCGCCAAAATAGGCGATGTTCTCTTGTGCCGTAAGGCGTGGATACAGCCCCCGGGCATCCGGAACCACGCCCATGGCGGCCTTGGCAGCCAGCGGTTTCTGCCAGGCATCGATGCCATCGACCATCACCTTGCCTTCATCCGGCTGCAACAATGTGTAGAGCATACGCAGGGTGGTGGTCTTGCCCGAACCATTGGGCCCGAGCAACCCGGTGATCTTGCCATCGGCAATCTCGAAGCTCACGCCGTCCACGGCTTTTACCGCACCGAAATACTTTTTGAGGTCTTGTGCTACGATCATGGCGCCGGCCCCAGCATGTCGATGAAAAACGGCAAATGGGCGGTATCCTGCACGCAGGTGGTCTCTTCCATTTCCAGCGCAAGATGCTCGATGAAGTCCGCAGCCAGCCTGGGCACACAGCCCCTGGGCAGGACATTGTGACCCTGTTTGGGCACCACCAGATGCTGCCCAGAGGAAAACTGTTTCAGTGCCTGCTCGCCATAGGATACCGGGGTAACCGGGTCCAGCTCTCCCGAGAGCAGCAGGGCCGGTGTATCTGACACCATAGGCTGATGCAGATCTGCAAAGCTCTTCCCCCTGGGCCAAGCACTACAGATCAGCTGCAACTGGCGCACAGTACGCCCCAGCACCCGGTTGTCTTCGGGCGGGGTTTTGTCATAGAAAGGCACATCCTCGCTGCATACCACGCTATTGTGCATGCCTTCAGCTATTTTGCCCTCCAAATTTCCCAACACCTGCAGGGTCTGGGATAACAGGAGCTTCCAGTCGCCCTGTGCAGTTTCGTGGATGAGCAGGGGCAACAGAGCACGATTTTCGCTAGTGTAGCTGAACAGGCGTACGGCTACATCCAGCTCCTGACGGGTTGCCTCCAAGGCCAGCTTCTCCCCCGTGCGCGGATGACGCAATTCCAGATGGCGCTTCTCGTCAGGAGGCAGTTTCAGGTAAGCCTGCCAGTCTGCCTCAAGTGCGGGAAAGGCAGCGGCACAATGGGCGTCTGCCGCACAATACAGAAACAGCTTCTGTAAAGACACAGACAAGTTGTCCGCATGTTCCGGCCCCAACACCTCTTCTGGCGGGAGCACGCCGTCGAGAACAATACTGCGCACCTGATCGGGATACTCGCGCAACACCAGTTGCGCCATGCGCGTACCATAGGAAACGCCCATGAGGTTGATTTGCTCATAATCCAGGGCTTCACGTACGAACGCCACGTCCTTCACCGCCTGGCGGGAAGTGAAAAAGCGCACGTCGGTCGTGATGCCGTCCAGGCATTCCCGGGTTATCTGCACCAACAGATCGTCATTGGCCACCAGATCCAGGTCGTCGTCCTGCGGACAATCCAGCGGCGTGGATTGCCCGGTGCCCCGCTGATCGATGAGTACGATATCCCGCTGCTTTACGAGCTGGCTGAACACCGGCCACATGAGCGGGGCGCTGCTTACCGCTGATTGACCTGGGCCACCGGCAAAGAAGAACAGAGGATCGGGTTTTGGCGCCTTGCCGCTAGCGTGAATGACCGCTACATGCAGGCGGATCTTCTCCCCCTGTGGCTCCGCGTAATTCAGGGGCACCTCGAAATCACGGCATTGTGCATTGATCACCCGGGAAAGACGGGGGTGAGTCAGCCCACATTCCGCAGACTCGGGATATTCCGCCTGTACCGCGCTCATCACGAGCAGCAGAATCAACAGGATACTTCTGTTTCCCTTGTTGTTATTGCCAATTTCCATAGGATTGGATGCTACTATAAAACATTCTGCACAATCCGCTTTTCA
>CAZFXI010000205.1:0-2188 GCA_964522855.1 uncultured Sedimenticola sp. | reverse complement strand
GCCTCCCGCGCCTTGGCTGCCTCCAATAGTGGACAGAAAAACCAGGCTTTGAACAGCATCGCCGATTTCCTCGATAGCGGGCGCGAAGCCCTGATGGCGGAAAACAGCAAGGATCTAGCTGCCGGCAGGGAAAAAGGCCTGTCGGAAGCGTTGCTCGATCGTCTGGAACTGACCGCCGGGCGTATCGACAGCATGATCGAAGGTTTGCGCCAGATAGCCGCTTTGCCTGATCCTGTCGGAGAAATTTTCGACATGAGCTATCGCCCCAGCGGCATCCAGGTGGGGCGCATGCGCGTGCCTTTGGGCGTGGTGGGCATCATCTACGAGTCCCGCCCCAATGTTACCGCCGATGCGGCTGCCCTGTGCCTCAAGTCCGGCAACGCCACGGTGCTGCGCGGCGGCTCGGAGGCCTTTCATTCCAACCAGGCCATTGCCGCCTGCATCAAGCAGGGGCTGGAACAGGCGGGCCTGCCGGGTGATGCGGTGCAGGTGATCGAGACCACCGACCGCGAGGCCGTGGGCGCCATGATTACCATGCCGGACTATATCGACGTGATCATTCCCCGGGGTGGCAAGGGGCTCATCGAGCGCATCAGCAAGGATGCGCGGGTGCCGGTGATCAAGCACCTGGATGGTATCTGCCATGTGTATGTGGACGATGAGGCCGATCCGCAAAAGGCCTTCGATGTGTGCCTGAACGCCAAGACCCAGCGCTACGGCACCTGCAACACCATGGAAACCCTGCTGGTGCATGACACCATCGCCGAAGATTTCCTGCCCGTAATGGCGAAGGTCTATGGCGAGAAGGGCGTGGAGCTGCGTGGCTGCGAAAAGACCTGCGCCATCCTGGGCGAGCTGTGCCTGGCGGCCACGGAAGAGGACTGGGACACCGAGTACCTGGCGCCCATCCTGTCCATCCGGGTAGTGGAAGACCTGCAGCAAGCCATGGATCACATCGAGGAACACAGCTCCCGTCATACCGAGAGCATCATCACCGAGAACATCACCAAGGCGCGGCGCTTCCTCCAGGAAGTGGACTCCAGCTCCGTGATGGTGAACGCCTCCACCCGTTTCGCCGACGGCTTCGAGTATGGCCTGGGTGCGGAGATCGGCATCTCCACCGACAAGTTCCATGCCCGCGGCCCCGTGGGGCTGGAAGGGCTGACCTCGGTGAAGTTCATCGTGCTGGGGGATGGGCATATTCGGGAATAACCGCGGCAGTGTCTTGAAAAGACTTGTCGCCATTATTCCTCGCGGCCATGGGCATTTGATGCCCTATCGTACGTTTGACCAGACAAGATTTGCCAGAGCCGGCGCTTCATGCTTGTATTCCCGGGAATACCGGTTTCGGGAAAGCTTCCCGGATGTTTCTTTCTTGACGCCAATCAGCGCAAGAACCATAATGAAACCATAACGGTTTTTTGTGGGGATCGGTTTCATGCCTGCTCTTACTATCAAGAATATACCCGACGAGCTCTATCGACGGCTGAAGGAAGCTGCCCGGGCTCACCACCGAAGCATGAACGGTGAAATACTCTACTGTGTAGAACGCACGCTGCTTCCTCGCAAGGTGGATGTATCTGAAATTATTTCCGTTGCTAGAAGAGCAAGAGCAAAAACAGCCCGGCATCCTTTGACTGATGATGAATTGAACGCGGCGATAGATGAAGGGCGGCCGTGATTGTCGTTGATACGAACATCATTGCTTATCTCTATATTTCTGGCGAAAAATCACGGTTGGCCGAACAATTGTTGTTGGCTGATTCCGAATGGAATGCTCCCTTGTTGTGGCGCAGTGAATTCAGAAGTGTTTTAAGCCTGTACTTGCGAAAAGGTATCCTCGCTTTGGACGAGGTTTTGTTTATCATTCAACAAGCTGAAAGATTGTTGACGGATCACGAGTTTGACATCCCTTCGGCTCATATCATGCAGCTTGTCAATTCGAGCGGCTGCTCAGCCTATGACTGTGAATTTGTCGCATTGGCTCAATATCTCGATGCTATTCTGGTCACGGAAGATAAAAAGATACTCGGGGAATATCCTGACATCACCAGATCCCTCGGTTCGTATTTTTCAAGACCGTAATACCATAAACCCATTAGTTACAAAACTCAGCTGCCTGCTCCTTGGCTTGTCACCCCGGCGCAGGCCGGGGTCCATTGTCCACGATGGATTCCGGCCTCGATTG
>CAZFXI010000204.1:0-2195 GCA_964522855.1 uncultured Sedimenticola sp. | reverse complement strand
TGTTCACCCCGATCTTCGTGATTGCCCGCACCAGCGGCTGGGTGGCGCATGTGATCGAGCAGCGTATCGACAGGAAGATCATCCGCCCCGGCGCCAATTACACCGGCCCGGAAAACCAGCGCTGGGTTCCCCTGGAGGAGCGATAAACACCATGAGTGCCAATCAGGTAGAGAGCAATGTCCGTCCGGACCCCGATGCCGAACTGGTCGCCATCGCCGACTATGTTTGTGACTACGAAGTCACTTCGGAAGAGGCCCTGGATACCGCCCGCAACGATCTCATGGACAGCCTCGCCTGTCTGTTTATGGCGCAGGGCTTTCCCGAAGCCGCCAAGCATCTCGGGCCCATCGTGCCGGGTACCGTCGTTCCCAACGGCGCACGGGTGCCGGGCACCCAGTTCCAGCTCGATCCGGTGAAGGCTGCCTGGGATATCGGTGCATTGGTTCGCTGGCTGGATTTCAACGACACCTGGCTGGCGGCGGAATGGGGCCACCCCTCCGACAATTGGGGTGCGGTGCTGGCTTTGGGTGACTATATCAGCCGCAAGGCGATCGCCGAAGGCAAGCAGCCGATGAGCATGGAAATGCTGCTGTGCTACATGGTCAAGGCGCACGAAATCCAGGGCGTGCTGGCGCTGGAGAACAGCTTCAACCGCGTGGGGCTGGATCATGTGGTGCTGGTCAAGGTCGCCTCGGCGGCGGTGGCGGCGGTGATGCTGGGGCTGGACAGGGAGCAGGTCATCGACACGCTTTCCCATGCCTGGGTGGATGGCCAGTCACTGCGCACCTACCGTCACAGCCCCAATACCATGTCGCGGAAATCCTGGGCGGCGGGGGATGCATCCAGCCGTGCCGTGCGTCTGGCGATGATGGTGGCGAAAGGTGAAATGGGCATGCCCAGTGCGCTCAGTGCGCCTCAATGGGGCTTCTACGATGTATTGTTCAAGGGGAAGAAATTCAGCTTTCAGCGTCCCTACGGCAGCTATGTCATGGAACAGGTGTTGTTCAAGATTTCCTTCCCGGCGGAATTCCATGCCCAGACCGCTGTGGAATGCGCCCTGGCGCTGCATCCGCAAGTGGCTGAGCGTATCGATGACATAGAACGCATCGAACTGACCACCCAGGAATCGGCGATTCGCATCATCTCCAAGGAAGGACCGCTGCACAACCCGGCGGACCGGGATCACTGCCTGCAATACATGGTGGCTATCGGCCTGCTCCATGGCGAGTTGAAGGCGGAGCACTACGAGAATGAAGTGGCGGCCAACCCCGGTATCGACCGCCTGCGGGAGTTGATGGTGGTAAAAGAAGATCCCCGCTATTCGAAGGACTACCACGACCCGGACAAACGCTCCATCGCCAATGCCGTACAGGTGTTCTTCAGCGATGGCAGCAGCACCGACAAGATCGAAATCGAATACCCTGTGGGGCATCGCCGCCGCCGGGCGGAAGGCATTCCCTTGCTGGAGCAGAAGTTCCTGGCGGCATTGCAGCAGCGTTTTCCCCGGCGACAGGCGCAGAAAGTTTATAATCTGTGTCTGGATGCCGACCGGCTCAATGCCACGGCGGTGAATGAATTTCTGGATATGCTGGTGATTTGAGCAATGCGAAAATAGCGAATCGAGAGTTTTTTGCTGACAATCGAATGAAACAACATACAGGTACATCATCAATGGAACCGGAATACAACAACACCTGCCAGGCGATCGTTACCGACAGTCGTCGCCTTTCTCCGGAAGATACGGATGAAGTGCGTGCCATTGATCTCTACATCGATGAGCCGGCATTTCGGTTTCAGGAAGGGCAGTCGATCGGCGTGCTGGTGGACAGTCCCCAGGTTCTGGGCAGCAAACCGCACCATCGCCACTATTCCATCGCCAACGCACGGCTGGACGGAAATCAGACGGGGGTGGCCATCCAGCTCATCGTTCGCCGCTGTTTCTATGTCGATGAGTTTTCGGGCGAGCAGTATCCGGGTATTGCCTCGAACTTTCTTTGCGATGCGAAGCCAGGGAACAAGATCACCATCACCGGACCCTATAAAAGTGTGTTCAATATGCCGGCCGAGAAAGACAGTAACTTGCTGATGATCGGCACGGGTACGGGCATCGCACCGTTTCGGGCTTTTGTTCAGCATATCTACGCCAACCAGAAAGACTGGAGCGGCAAGGTCAGGCTGTTTTTTGGCGACAAATC
>CAZFXI010000203.1:0-2205 GCA_964522855.1 uncultured Sedimenticola sp. | reverse complement strand
CACGCCACGCCTTGAGGATGACTTCGGAATCGCCATCGGAAAAAAAGTGGTAGCCACGCTGCTGCAACTCCCGGCGCAGTTCCCGGTAGTTGTAGATAGTGCCGTTGAACACCAGCGCCAGTCCCAGTTCCTGGTCCACCAGCGGCTGATTGGATTTTTCAGAAAGATCGATGATGGACAGGCGGCGGTGACCAAACCCCAGCGCACCATCGCTGTAACTGCCACCGTGATCCGGGCCACGGGGACGCAGGCGTTCGGTCATGCGGGCAATAGCCGCCAGATCAGCCGGCTGGCCGTCGAATCTCAGCTCTCCACAAATGCCACACATCAGCTGTCGCTCCCGTTTTTTCCCCAGCCGCCACCGCCGGGAGTTTCAATGCTCAATATATCCCCCGCAAGCACAAGCCGATGACACTTTGGCGGCAGGATTTCATCGTTCAGGCGATTTTCACCGGGCATACCATCGTGCCCACCGGCGAGTCCCCAGGGCGCAAACTGTCGTCTTTCCGTGAGCAGGGACACCTCGGCATCGGCGAGAAACTCGAACTCCCGCACCAGTCCGTCACCCCCACGGCGTTTGCCCTTGCCCCCGGAATCGCGGCGGATTGCATAGCGTCTGATGCGCAGGGGATATTGTTGCTCCAGCACTTCCACCGGGGTATTCAGTGTATTGGTCATGTGGGTTTGCACCGCACTCAGACCACCGCCATGCTGTCCTGCCCCCATGCCGCCGCCGATGGTTTCATAATAATCCCAGCTGGCTCCTGGCACGGCAGACCCCATGGCCAGATTGTTCATGCTGCCATGACTGGCAGCCGCCATCTGCTCGGGAATGGCCAGGGCCAGTGCCCCCATGATCACATCCACCACTCGAGTGCTGGTTTCCACGTTGCCCGCAGCCACCGCCGCGGGGTAGCGGGCATTCACCAGGCAGCCTTCAGGCGCCTTCAGGGTAATATTGCGAAACACACCGGAACAGGCCGGCGTGTGGGCTGGCATCAAACAGCGAAATACGTAATACACCCCAGCCGCCGCCACCGACAAGGGGCAATTGACATTCCCTGCCACCTGCTGAGCTGTGCCAGTGAAATCCACCGCTATCTGTCCTTGCTCCACCGTGATAGTCACCCGCAGAGGAATGCTCTCCTGGCCCTGACCATCGTCATCCAGATAGTCGGTGAACGCATAGCTGCCATCGGGAACCTTTTCCAGCGCCACCTGCGCCAGACGCTGACCGTAGGCATTCAGCTCATCCATGGCGGGCTGAAAACCGTCAATCTCCAACGTCTGTATCAAGTCTTGCAGACGCTTCACCCCGGCCTGGTTGGCACTGAGCTGCGCACTCAAATCTCCTTCTGCCACGCGAGGATTTCGGGTAGCTTGCAGGATACCGTTCCAGGTATCGGCCATCCGTTTACCCCCGGCGACCAGATGGGTCGGCTTGATCACCATGCCTTCTTCCTCAAGATTCGAGGAAACCGGCATGGAGCCGGGTGTATCCGCACCGATATCGGCATGATGAGCACGATTGACCACAAATCCCTGCAGTGTACCGGCCACGAATACCGGCGCGATCAGCGTCACATCCGGCAGATGGGTACCGCCCAGATAAGGGTCATTCAGAATCACCTGATCGCCGGCTTGCCATACCAGGTTGTTGACGATTCCGCGCATGGCGTAGGCCATGCTGCCCAGATGCACCGGAATATGGGCCGCTTGGGCGCAAAGTTCTCCCTGTTGATCAAAGATGGCACAGGAATAGTCCAGGCGATCACGAATATTGGGGGAAAAAGCAGTATTGCGCAGTACCGCACCCATCTCATCGCAAATGGACGCCAGCCGGCTGGCAAACAGACCCAAAGCTATCGCATCAAAGCTGTTTTCAGCTTTATTTTCACTTTTCATGGCTGGCATTATTGCATTTTGCGGCAATTCCGAATAACCTTAACGCCATAATAACCTAGTAATTCACTAAGGAACCTCTGATTGAGTCATTATCCCGGCGGATGCCGGGAGCCAGGCTTTCGATAGTTCTGGATTCCGGCCTACGCCGGAATGACGTAAATAAAAACTTAATCAGAGTTTTTCACTAAAATCTAGACATAAAACGGAGAACATTCATGACTCATACATTACCTGACCTGCCCTATGCCAAGGACGCCCTGGAGCCCAACATCTCTGCCGAGACCCTGGAGTTCCATCACG
>CAZFXI010000202.1:0-2287 GCA_964522855.1 uncultured Sedimenticola sp. | reverse complement strand
TGACCTTCAAGGAAGATTGTCCCGATCTGAGAAATTCACGTGTAGTGGACATCATCACCGAGCTCGAGGAATATGGCATCGAGCCTATCGTTTTTGACCCGGTAGCGGATCGTTCCCAGGGGGAAGCCTACATGAACCGCAAGATGACCGACCTCAAGGATTTCACCGACCTCGGGGCGTTGATACTTGCCGTCCCACACCAGGAATTTCGTGATATGGCGGTTGAGGATTTTCTGGGCATGCTGTCTGAAGATGGCTGCCTGCTGGATGTCAAATCCATGCTGGATCTGGATAAGATACCGGAAACCACAACGTTCTGGCGGCTGTGATCATGACAACATATGACGAGTTGCAGCAGCACCTGAAAGCACAACCGGCCCAATGGCTGATTACCGGGGTTGCCGGTTTCATCGGTTCCAATCTTCTGGAAACTCTGCTGAAGCTGGACCAGAAAGTCGTCGGTCTGGACAATTTTTCCACCGGTTTTCAGCACAATCTGGATGAAGTGCAGGGGCTGGTTACCGAAGAACAATGGCAGAATTTTACCTTTATAGAAGGGGATATCCGCAACCCGGATGATTGCAATAAAGCCTGTGAAAACGCGGACTATGTTTTGCATCAGGCTGCCCTGGGTTCGGTGCCGCGCTCTATTGAAGATCCGGCGCTGACCAATGCCAATAACATCACCGGCTTTCTGAACATGTTGATTGCTGCAAGGGATGCTGAGGTCAGGCGCTTCGTTTATGCTGCTTCCAGTTCTACCTACGGTGATCATCCCGATTTGCCCAAGGTGGAAGACAAGATCGGCAATCCGCTTTCGCCTTACGCAGTGACCAAATTGGTGGATGAGCTGTATGCGAAAGTGTTTGCCCGCACCTATGAGTTCAAAACTATCGGTCTGCGCTACTTCAATATTTTCGGCCAGCGGCAGGACCCAGATGGTGCCTATGCGGCGGTCATACCTAAGTGGTTTGCGGGCATGATCAAGGGAGAGGCGTTATTCATCAATGGTGATGGCAGCACCAGCCGGGATTTTTGCTATATCGATAATTGTGTGCAGGCGAACTTGCTGGCGGCGACCGCAGATAACGATGCAGCGGTGGATCAGGTGTATAACATCGCCTTTGGTGAAAGAACGTCTCTGAACGACCTTTTTGGCTTGATCCGCTCGCGGGTACAGAAAGTTTATCCGGCTGCCGCAGGGCTCGAGCCTGAATATCGGGATTTTCGTGCCGGTGATGTGCTGCATTCCCTGGCGGATATAGGCAAGGCCAGGGAGTTGATAGGGTACAGCCCCATGTATTCAATAACTACCGGTCTGGATCAGGCTGCGGGCTGGTATCTGGAAAAACTGTCCGAAGAAACCTGATGACCTATCTGCGTGCCGCCAGTTTGCGGTAAATTTTGTAGTAACGATCATTTCCTATAAGTTTCTGCAGCCCTTTTTTTGCCAGTTGCACCGATCGCTTCTTTAACGCATATGCTGCTTTTCCGGAAATCATGAGATGGAATTCCGCCAAGGGTATTTCATGACGAATGGCAAAGCGGCCTGCCAGGATTGGCGCAGGGGACAGAAGGGGGCCTCGAACTTCCGATGTGAAGATGACCTGATATCCGGTTTTGTGGCACTCGGATAAAACGCTCCGGTTGTATCTTCCGCCAGGCAGTGACATGGTGAGGGTGGGCACCCCAGTATGATCTTCAATGATTTTTCTGGAGGAACTGAGTTCGTTGTGTACCTGCCGCGCATTCATCTCATCCAGAAATTGGTGGCTGGTTCCATGTCCTCCCATAACGCAGCCAGCTCGAACCAGTGCGTTGACGTCATTCCAGTCCAGAAATTGCGGATCCGTGGCGATCTTGTCAGTCGTCAGAAACACAAATGCATTCAGTCCATATTCCTGAAGTATGGGCAAGGCATGGGTATGAACACTGCGGTGTCCATCATCAAAGGTGAGGAGCACAGAGTGCTTTTGTGCCAGTGCTTTCGCAGGGTGATGTGCTACATCTCTGGCGTCAAGAACCGGAATGTTATTGGAGACAAGGTGCTCCAGATGTTGCCTGAAACTGGTTGTGGAGAGGCTGTAGGGACGATCAACGGGATCCATCGCTTCATATTCCTCCCTGCCGTTGTGCAGGCTATGGTACATGAGGGTTGTGGCACCATTGTTGAACATCGTTTCTTCCTTGCCCGAGATTGAATTTTCATGATATCCGAGCTCATTGTCTTCCTCAAGGTGTGTTATTGTCTCGGGGCACTCACCACTGAAATGCCGTGTGTTTTTTA
>CAZFXI010000201.1:0-2287 GCA_964522855.1 uncultured Sedimenticola sp. | reverse complement strand
TGTCGGCAAAATCCAGGATGTCATAACCCCGGTAATGCAGGTCATTGCCCGTGCGGCCAACGGTGCAAAGGGCGGTATTGCCCGCAGGCACACCGGACAGGGCGACGGATTTTTTCGCTTTTGGCTTGTTCATCAGAAGTTCTCCTGTAGCTCTTTCCCCTGAGCAAACAAGGCATCCAGTTTTTGCTCATAGCGGTGATAGTCGAGAAACTCGTACAGCGCTTCCCGGGTCTGCATGGTGTCCAGCACGGACTGCTGACTGCCCTGGTTCAGGATGGTCCGGTAGACATTCAGGGCGGCCGCATTCATGGCGCGGAAGGCACTCAGGGGATAAAGCACCAACTTTACACCTGCCGAATCCAGCTGTTTGGTGCTGAACAGGGGGGTGGCGCCAAATTCGGTGATATTGGCCAGCACCGGCACGCCTACCGCCGCCACGAATTCGCTGTACTGTTCCAGCGTGGTCATGGCTTCGGGGAAGATCATGTCGGCACCTGCTTCCACGCACGCCAGCGCCCGCTCGATGGCCGCCTCCATGCCTTCCACCGCCAGGGCATCGGTGCGGGCCATGATGACGAAATCATCGCTGCGGGCATCCACGGCCGCCTTGATCCTGTCCACCATTTCCTGCTGTGAGACGATTTCCTTGCCCGGACGATGCCCACAACGCTTGGCCTGCACCTGGTCTTCGATGTGCACCCCTGCCGCGCCTGCCGCGATCATTTCCCTGATCGTGCGGCTGATGTTGAAGGCGCTGCCCCAGCCGGTATCCGCATCCACCAGCAAGGGCAGATCAGAAGCGGCGGTAATGCGGCGCACGTCGATGAGCACATCGCACAGGGAAGTCATGCCCAGATCCGGCAAACCGTAAGAGGCATTGGCCACCCCGGCGCCCGACAGGTAAATGGCTTTGGCACCGCTGTGCTGGGCCATCATCGCCGTGTAGGCGTTGATGGTGCCCAACACCTGCAGAGGGTCTTCTTCGGCAACTGCCTGGCGCAGTCGGAGTCCGGGGGAAAGCGTTTTTTCATTCATGATTCGTTCTCGGTTTGTTGCTCGATCTGCTGCCTGGTGTACTCACAGGATCGGCGGATGTGCCGGCGCATCAACAACTCCGCCAACTCGCCATCACGATCGCTCAGGGCATCCATGATCATCTGGTGCTCGCGGCTCGCACTGGAGCTTTGCCCGATACCCCGCCCGAATTGCAGCCGGTACATGCGCATGAGGTGGTACAGATCGTTGCACAGCAACTGCTCCAGACGGCGGTTGTTGCTGCCCATGACGATGGCGTGATGGAAATCGTAATTGATATCGGTGGGATCAAAGCCGGCGGCTTCTTTCAGTAGCTGCTGCAAGTCCCGCAACTGCACATCATTCATCTGTTCTGCAGCAAGGCGCGCGGCCATGCCTTCCAGGGCTTCTCGCACCCGGTAGATCTCCAGCAGTTCCTCGAGTGACAGCGAAACCACCCGAGCACCCACGTTGGCGCGGCGGGTCACCAGGTTGCAGGCCTCAAGGCGAGAGATGGCCTCACGCAAAGAAGCACGGCTGACACCATAGCGTTTTGCCAGTTCGGGTTCGCTGATCTTGCTGTCCGGCGGAATGATACCGCTGACGATAGCTTCCAGCAGGGCTTCGAACACCTTGCCAGAAATCGTATGCGGCAGTTTATTTGTCGACAAAATATCCATAAATACGGATATTAAGTGCACTATTTGCAGTCAGTCAAGAAATATTGTCGACAATCATGCTTCTTTTCTTGCATAGCCAAGCTGTTTCAGGCTCTCGCGGATTTCTTCGAGAATCTTCGGGTCATCGATGGTGGCAGGCATTTTGTAGTCGCTGCCATCGGCAATCTTTTTCATGATGCCGCGCAGGATCTTGCCGGAGCGGGTCTTGGGCAGGCGCGCCACCACCACGGCTTTCTTGAACGCGCACACCGGGCCGATCTTCTTGCGCACCAGGGCGATCACCTCGGAGACAATAGCTTCATCCGCTTTCCGCACACCGGATTTGAGCACGATCAGCCCCACGGGAAGCTCTCCTTTCAGCTCATCGGCTACACCGATAACGGCGCACTCGGCCACGTCCGGATGGGAAGCGATCACTTCCTCCATACCGCCGGTAGACAGGCGATGTCCGGCCACGTTGATGATGTCATCGATGCGACTCATGACCCAGATATAGCCGTCTTCATCCTTGTAGCCCGCATCTCCGGTCAGGTAGTAACCGGGATGGGTGCTCAAATAGGAATCCACGAAGCGCTCGTCATTGTTCCACAGAG
>CAZFXI010000200.1:0-2364 GCA_964522855.1 uncultured Sedimenticola sp. | reverse complement strand
TTGATGGGCATTACCCAGGCGTTGGTCAGCCCCGGAAACTTCACCAGTCCATCCAGCTCTTTTTTGAGCTTGCCCAGGGTCATGCCCGGGCGCCATTCTTCTCGTGGCTTGAGCTGGATGGTGGTCTCTATCATGGTCAGCGGCGCGGGATCTGTGGCCGAATCCGCCCGACCGATCTTGCCAAAGACTCGCTTGACCTCCGGCACCGTCTTGATCAGCTTGTCTGTCTGTTGCAGCAGTTGCTGCGCCTTGCCGATAGAGATTGCAGGGAAGGCACTGGGCATGTACAGCAAATCGCCCTCGTCCAGGTCCGGCATGAATTCACTGCCGATCTTGTCCAGGGGCCAGAAGCCTGCGACGATCAGCACCAGGGTCAGCATCACCAGGGTGCGGGGAATGCGCAGCACCAGGTTGATCACGGGCCGGTAGCTGGCGATAAGCAGGCGGTTTACCGGGTTCTTTTCTTCGGGCGTGATATGCCCCCGGATGAAGTACCCCATGAGTACAGGCACCAGCGTGATGGACAGCCCCGCTGCTGCAGCCATGGCGAAGGTCTTGGTATAGGCCAGGGGCGCAAACAACCGCCCCTCCTGCGCTTCCAGCGTAAACACCGGCAGAAAACTCAGGGTAATGATGAGCAGGGAAAAGAACAGTGGCGGCCCCACCTCGGTTGCTGCCTGGGACATGATGATCCAGCGGTTTTCGTCGGTCAGGGGGGTCTTCTCGATATGCTTGTGTACATTCTCGATCATGACGATGGCCGCATCCACCATCGCGCCGATAGCAATGGCGATGCCGCCCAGAGACATGATGTTGGCATTGATACCCATACGCTCCATGACGATGAACGCCACGAGTATGCCCACGGGAAGCGACAATATCACTACCAGCGCAGAACGCAGGTGAAACAGGAATATCGCACACACCAGCGCCACCACCAGAAACTCTTCCAGCAGTTTGCCGTTGAGGGTTTCCACCGCACGATGAATCAGGTCAGACCGATCATATACTGGCACGATCTCCACACCTTCCGGCAACCCGCGTGACAGCTCCTCCAGCTTCTTCTTTGTATTGGCGATGACTGACAGGGCATTCTCGCCAAAGCGCATGATGATCACACCACCAACGACCTCACCCTGCCCGTCCAGTTCGGCGATACCACGACGCATCTGTGGTCCCAGACGGACTTGTGCTATGTCCTTCAGGGTGATGGGCACACCCATATCGCTCACGCCCAGGGGGATTTCCTGCAGGTCCTCGATACTGTCGATATAGCCCGTGGCGCGAATCATGTACTCTGCCTCGCCCATTTCGATGACCGATCCGCCGGATTCCTGATTGCCACGTTGTATGGCCTTGCGGATTTGCGACAGGTTCAGGCCGTAGGCACGCAGGCTGTCTGGATCGACCACCACCTGATACTGCTTGACCATGCCACCGATGGTGGCGACTTCCGACACCCCTGGCACAGTCTGTAGTTCGAACTTCAGATACCAGTCCTGCAGGCTGCGTAGTTGCGCCAGATCGAGATTGTTGCTGCGATCCACTAGCGCATATTCGAACACCCAGCCCACACCAGTTGCATCCGGACCCAGTTCCGGCTTGGCCTGGGACGGCAACTTGCTCGCTGCCTGACTCAGGTATTCCAGCACCCGCGAACGCGCCCAGTAAGGATCGGTACCATCCTCGAAAATGACATAGATGTAGGAATCCCCAAAGAAGGAGTAGCCCCGCACGTTGATCGCCTTGGGCACGGACAGCATGGCAGTGGTCAGCGGATAGGTAACCTGATCCTCTACCACCTGTGGCGCCTGCCCGGGAAAACTGGTCTTGATAATAACCTGCACATCCGACAGATCGGGGATAGCATCCAAGGGGGTATTCTTTACCGCATACAATCCCCAGCCAGTAACAATTGCCGTAAGCAACAAGACCATAAAGCGATTGCGCAAGGACCAGTCAATGATTGCAGGAATCATGGTTTCTGCTCCTGTTGCATTTCCTCAGGTTCGCTCATACGGGTAAAGCTGGCTTTGAGGCTGGCTTCCGAGTCGATCAGGAACTGACCGGATATCACAACTTGATCACCGGCCGCCAGGCCTTCTGTAATCTCGATACGCTCACCGCTTTCGATGCCGGTCACCACTTCCCGAGCATCAAACTTGCCTTCACCCACCTTGATGATTACTCGATCCTTGCCACCGCTTCGAATCAGCGCTTCCAAGGGAATTGAAATCACGTTGTCCCGAGGGCTGGCATACAGCTTTACACGAGCATACATGTTGGGCTTGAGTGACTCTCCAGGATTATCGAAGCGCAGCCTGGCCATGAGGGTTCGGGTTTTCTTGTCCAGGCTGGGATAGA
>CAZFXI010000199.1:0-2446 GCA_964522855.1 uncultured Sedimenticola sp. | reverse complement strand
GTTTTCCGGTTTGCTGAGCTTTGCGACCAATCACCTTTTTCAATAACTTCCGTTTGCTGGCCGATCCTCTGCGGTGACACCACCGGTGCTGTGGATCGATTTTCATCAGAAGCTTATCGCTGAGCTAGTGCCAGGTTTTCAGGACAAGTTCAGGGACGCCTGAGCCAGCATGATCATGAACAATTCGAGGTTATGCTTCTGGAGAAGGAGGCTGTCGATGGCATTGCAGGAATGTCGGGTTACACCCGCGTTTTCCGCTCGAACAGATAACTGCCCAGCAGAAAACCACCTGCGCCCAGCAGGGCCAGCATGAGCGCGTAGGGCAATACTTCCACCACGCTGAACTGCCGCCAGAGCGCACCCTCGAAAGACATGACCGTCCATTGCACCGGACTGAACTGCCCCAGCCCCGCCATCCAGCGGGGCATGGCGAACAGGGGGATCATGCCGCCGCCAACCATGGCCATTATCATCAAAACCGCCCAGGTCATGCCTGAAGCGCTCTTTTCGGTTTTTCCCAGCACCGAGAGCAACATCATCAGGCCGGTGAAACCCAGGGCAGAAGCCAGTATGGCCAACAACAACACCGCCGGGTTCTGGATGCTGATATCGAAGAAAATCACGCCCACCACCATCAGGATCGATATTACCGTTATCAGGGTCAGGAAACAGCCCAGGGCCTTGCCGCCAAGAATCTGTCGTCTGCTCACCGGCATGGACAACAGACGCGCCATGGTGCCCTGTCGCGTCTCACTGACCAGTGACAGGGAAAAGGCGGAGACGATGCCCAGAATGCCCCAGACGATACCCTGGGGAAAGGAAATGGCATAGCTGTTCTGCGGACCACCGGATTGTTTCTGAATGTCTATGGTTTGGATTTTCAGAGGAATGAATCCGGGAAACTGGCGAGTTTCCTCCGAAACCTTTTTGCCGTCATTTTCTTGCAATGTCCTGGATGCCTCCATCTGCTGCAATGCTGCGAGCATTTCCCGGAGCTTGTCCAAAAAAAACCGCACGCTTTCCGGCGCATCTTCATCGGATTCCTTCAGCAATTGTATGTTGCGATCCGTCTCGGCCAGCACCTTGCCGGTGTCTCCCATGGCTTGCTGCATGTCCTCGGCCGCCTGCGCCATCAACAACCCGTTCAGGATGCCGCCGGCAGCCTTGTTGTTCGGTGATACGCCCAATTGCACCTGGGGCACCAGAGGGTCGAAGACCTGCTCCCGCGCTACGCCGAATCCCTGCGGGATCACCAGCATGGCGGTCATTTTTCCCTTTCTGACTTTTTCCCTGGCTTCGCTTTCGGCCAGCAGGGTGATTTTTACTGCATCTGTGTCTTCCAGCGCCTCGATCCAGGCGCGGGATGATGCGGTGTTATCCTGATCCACCACCGCCAGGGGCAGCAATGCGGACTTGCCTCCGCCGGAAAAGGCTGCGCCGAAAAATATGGCAATGAGCAGGGGGAAGCCCAGGGTGAAAAACAGGGCGGTCTTGTCCCGTACCAGCTGCAACCAGTCGTTTTTGGCGATATTCCAGAGAATGCTCATGGTGGATGATGCCAAGGGTTCCCGGCTTGATGAATCCATGTTCAGTCCCTCAGTGTACGGCCGGTCAGGTTCAGAAACACCTGTTCCAGATCGGGTGGCTTGATGGACAGCAGATCATTTTCCGGATGGAAATCCAGCGATTGCAAGGCGTGCAGGGGATTGATGTCGCGGATGCTGCGGTCTCCTTCTTCATTCTGCAGGATGATTTCATATTCACCGCCATGAGCGTGAATCAGCTCTTTCACCGTGCCCACGGACAGCAGACGGCCATGATCCATGATGCCGATACGGTCGCAGATCTTCTGCGCCTCTTCCATGTAATGGGTGGTGTAAATGATGGTGTGTCCCCGTTCACGCAGCTCCAGAATACCCTGCAGCAGGGCATTTCGGGATTGGGGATCGACGCCCACGGTGGGTTCATCCAGCAACAGCAGGCGCGGACGATGCAGCATGGCGACCGCCAGATTCAATCGCCGCTTCATGCCGCCGGAAAATGTATCGATCCTGTCATTGGCCCGGTCTGTCAGTTCCGCCAGTTGCAGCGCATCGTTCACGGCCTGCTTCAGGGCGCGATTTTTCAATCCCAGCATCCTGCCGAAAAACTGCAGGTTCTCCCGGGCAGTCAGCGAACCATACAGCGCCAGCTCCTGGGGTACGTATCCCAATTGCAGACGGGTTTGCGGATCAGTGGGTACACCGGCATCACCAAATCGGATTTCCCCTTCATCCTGCTCCATCAGCCCGGCGATCATGGCGATGGTGGTGGTTTTTCCCGCTCCGTTGGGGCCGAGAAAACCGAATATCTCGCCTTCCCTGAGGCTCAGGTCCAGCGAATCCACCGCCAGCAGATCACCGTATGTCTTGCGAAGTCTCTTTATGGTCAACAACGTAAGCAAGCC
>CAZFXI010000198.1:0-2516 GCA_964522855.1 uncultured Sedimenticola sp. | reverse complement strand
TAGATTCCGGCCTGCGCCGGAATGACAATAACAGACTTAATCAGGGTTTCCCTAAGCTAGAAAGCAGTATTCCGGTTATTTACCTGCCAAGCCTCTCTCATCAGATGTTCCTATTTGCACATACAAACATTTTATCGATTTTTCTCGTACTCGATGAATGGTTCTGCATGTTTTTCTCGTATTAGTTATTAGAAAGGAAAATTTTGTAGTTAAAGCCAGAAAAAGCAGCCGAGACACAATCCTGTCCTTCCTGACCTAAAGACCACATATACGAGGTATCCATCATGCGCATTTTCCCCATCAGCATTACCCTGCTGACCTGCCTGCTCTCTTCAACAATCCATGCGAACAATAATCTCCACATCCAGAAACGGGTGCCGGACAATCAGGAATTGGCCGGTGCGAGCAGCATCACCTTCAATCTCTACGATAATCGGGCAGACCTTGTTCCCCTGATGTCACAAACCTTCGAACCGGGTGACTGGCTGAAGAAATCACAAGCAGGGCACACCATTGTCAGTGCAGAACTGAATGGCACCTCATTTCTGCAAGATACAACGGGGTTATGGGTAGAACTGGAAATCAAGGGACAAGCTGTTGGGCAGCGCGAACCGTTGGCGGCAGGCGCAACCGGCATAACTTTTGCCACGGGTAATCCACTGAACATGAGCGGCAACGCCATTCGTGATGTCGCTGATCCAACACTTGATCAGGATGCCGCCACCAAAGGTTATGTGGACGATGTAGCGAGCAGTGATATTTCTTCAGTCACAGTTTTCTCTGGCTCAGGACTGACCGTTGGCGGCACCAGTGGCAATGTACGGTTGGGGACGGATAGTGATGTATTGCAGCGTCGCGTGTCCACTGCCTGCCCTTCGGGCTGGAGCATTCGAAGGATATCTGTCACAGGCCAGGTTCAATGTGAATACGATGATCTCGGCTACAGCGTTGCCGGGATAGGTCTGGAGGGTTCGGGTAACGAGATCTCAGTAAATTCCCTAGTAGCCAGAAAAGACGCCGCTGCTGGTAATCAGGCCTTTGATACCTCCACGCTCTACCTGGATTACGCGAACAACCGGGTAGGTATCGGTGACCGAAGCCCCCTGGAAACTCTGGATGTCGACGGTACGGTACAAGCCAGCAGATACATTTACAGAAACCGGAAAGCCTATTCCCAATATATCAGCGCAATAGAGTTTAGTTATCAACCTTACCGAAAATATGATGGCTCGGAGCGCTTCGAATACATCTATGAGACAGGTTCTATTACACCTTATGCTTATGGCACCTATTCCCATTTGATAGCAGGCATCCAACTTCCTCAAGGAGCATATCTTTCCAGGCTAACCTGTTATTTTGGCGATAACTCTGAGATAGAAGACATTCAATCTTTAGATGCCTATCTAACTTCCCGGAGCTTTCTTGCATCCAATCGCACCACACTTGGGTCCATTCACGCCACAACATCCGGAAACAATCCTGATATTATTCAAAATGCAGACTTAAGTGTATTCGGGCAAGGAGACCCCATAGACAACCGGCATTTTATGTATTTGCTGGAAATGGAACTTCTACTAACAGAAAACACTTCTGGAGAAAATTTTTTCCGGTACGCATTCATCAAGTTCTATGGATGCAAAATCAACTATGAACTGGAAGAGGTTGCACCATGACAACAGGCGCGCCATTGATCAGTGATACCGACTGACAGCGTTCAACATCGGGCGGGAGACAACCTGCAATAAATCACTCCAGCGGCGGGCAACGGCATTTGGCTTGCCCGCCTGAACTGGTTCAACAGCCGCCACCCCGCTGCAATTTCTCCAGATCCCGTACGGTGACCATACGCCGGGATACGGAAATTGCCTGTTCCCGCTCCATCGCGTGGATAACACGGGAAAAGGTTTCCGGTGTGAGGTTCAGCAGGGAGGCAGTATTGGCTTTGGTATCCGGCAGTTCCACGGACAGATCCGCATCACCGATCTGGCGCTTGTGCTCGATCTCCCGCAGCAGGTAGCCAACCACCCGTTCTCTGGAAGTAAGCAGGCAGAAGGCCTCCATGTCAGCAAACATACTGCACAACCGCCGCGCCATGTTACCCAGCATGAGATCCGCTGCATTGCGATCGGCACTCACCACTTTGTGGAAGGCTGCCGAAGAAACATGCAACAGACGACTGTCCATTAGTGCCTGTGAATAGTAGGGCCAGACGCTGTCTGCAAGCACCACGGATTCACCGAAACTCTGATGCCGATGGACAATTTCCACGACCTTTTCGGTGCCACGCGAGGAGATAAAGGCCAGTTTTATCTTGCCATCCAGAACAAAATAAAATCCCTGCGCGGCATCACCTTTCTGGAACAACCGCTCACCTTTCCCTGCAACAATTTCCTTCGAACCTTTGGAAAGCAGGTACAGCAGATCCGGCTCCAGGTTCTCAAAGATTGGCATACGATTCAGCACACCAGATATTGCAAACGCATCCATCACACTCGCCTCGAATACAAGGTTAAAGA
>CAZFXI010000197.1:0-2556 GCA_964522855.1 uncultured Sedimenticola sp. | reverse complement strand
TTTGCACCTTCCCTGTCCATTGGTGCGGGTCTGGGAGCCGAGCTGTCCCAATGGCTGCCGAATGTCACCGTAGCTACCGTGGCTCTGCTGGGCATGGCTGCCTATTTCACCGGTGTGGTGCAGACACCGTTGACGGCGGTGATCATCATCATGGAGATGACCGACAACCAGGGGATATTGCTGCCGGTGATGGCCGTAGCACTGATTGCCGATGGCATTTCCAAGATCATCAATCCCCAGCCCATCTACCGGGCGTTGGCGGAAGATTTCATCCGCGATCTGTCACCGGTACAGGGTGAGAACAAAGCAGCAAGGAAAGCCGATTGAAATGGCGCCCTCGAGACGATTCGAACGTCCGACCTGCCGCTTAGGAGGCGGCTGCTCTATCCTGCTGAGCTACGAGGGCAGTGGCGCGGAATTATAGCAAAAGGGCGTCCCGAATAATTCGGTTTTTGTCGCACTGCTGCACGACTCCATAGATGGGAGAAGGTAGGATAATGCAGGAGCTAGAATCGAGGCCGGTGTCTAATCTTTTCAAGAGCTTATGGGCTCTGGCATACGCCGGAATGACGAATTTCAGAGATGCTCAATAGCTCACTCAGCGTTTCAGAATCAGTTCCACCACCGCCTTGCTGCCGAAGTAGGCCAGCGCCAGCACGATGAAGCCGGTCAGAGTCCAGCGAATAGCGGTGCGTCCCCGCCAGCCAAAACGATAGCGACCCCACAGCAGTACGGCAAAGGCGAGCCAGGCGAGGATGGACAGCAGCGTCTTGTGTACCAGGTGCTGGGCAAACATGTCGTCCAGAAAAACGAAACCACTGATCAGCGCCAGAGTCAGCAAGATAAAACCAATGGTGATCATCTCGAACATCAGGCCTTCCATGGTCTGCAGGGGAGGCAAGGCACGGATGAATCCACCGGGGTGATGCTTGCGCAGATGACGATCCTGAACCGCGAGCAGCACGGCCTGCACCGCTGCCATGGCAAGGACACTGTAGGCCAGAATGGAGCTGATGACGTGGGCGCGCAGCTCCCAATGGGTGTCCGGCGGCAGCAGGCGTATGCCGGGGAAGAAATAGTCCAGCAGCAGGGTAATTGCGGCGATGGGCAGCAGCACCATACCCAGGGATTCGATGGGTTTACTATACGCCGCCAGCAGATAGAGCAGGGAAATGACCCAGGCGGCGAAGGAAACCGCATTGAAGAAGCTGAAATTGACGCCCTGTACGGTGTGCAGGGACAGATACAGAGAATAGCCATGCAGCAGCAATGCGGTAAAACCCAGCATCAACCCCAGGGATTTGGCTGGACGCTTGCCTGAATCAGAACCAAACAGACGCAGGGTGAAGACTGCGCCACTGAGCAGATACAGGACGACAGCGGCAAATATGAGAAGGGTGTTTTCCATGGGGTGAAATGATGGCATATCACGCCACATATCGAAAGTCCCGCATACCCGATATAATCCAAGGCATTATTGGTAAAAATCGAGTTGAAATACCATGTTCGACAATCTTTCCGATCGCCTGAGTAAGGTAGTACAAAATCTGCGCGGGCAGGGGCGCATCACCGAAGACAACATCAAGGACACCATGCGTGAGGTGCGTATGGCGCTGCTGGAGGCAGATGTTGCCCTGCCTGTGGTCAAGGAATTTGTCGATGATGTACGGCAGAAAGCGTTGGGTGAGGATGTACTGAAAAGCCTCACGCCGGGGCAGGCGCTGGTCAAGATCGTCAATGACGAGCTCATTCATGTCATGGGGGAAGCTAACGAGGCGCTGGATTTGCGTGCCCAGCCGCCGGCGGTCATCCTCATGGCGGGCCTGCAGGGCTCGGGCAAGACCACCAGTGCTGCCAAGCTTGCCCGTTTTCTGAAAGAGCGGGAAAAGAAGAAGGTCATGGTGGTCAGTACCGACGTGTATCGACCGGCCGCCATCGATCAGCTGCAGACACTGGCGACAGAGGTGGAAGCCGAATTCTTCCCCAGTGATCCCAAACAAAAGCCGGTGGCTATTGCCAAGGCGGCGTTGAAAGCGGCAAAAAAAGCCCACGTGGATGTACTCATCGTGGATACTGCGGGTCGCCTGCATATCGACGAGGACATGATGTCCGAGATCAAGGATATCCACAAGGCAGTCGGTCCGGTGGAAACCTTGTTCGTGGTGGACTCCATGACCGGCCAGGATGCGGCCAACACGGCCAAGGCGTTCAATGAGGCACTACCATTGACCGGCGTGATTCTCACCAAGGCCGATGGTGATGCCCGGGGCGGCGCGGCGCTTTCCATCCGCAAGATCACCGGCAAACCCATCAAGTTTCTGGGCGTGGGTGAGAAGACCACAGGCCTGGAAGCCTTTCATCCCGAACGTGTTGCCTCGCGCATTCTCGGCATGGGTGATGTCGTTTCCCTGGTGGAAGAGATCAGCCAGAAGGTCGATCAGGAAAAAGCCGCGAAACTGGCGAAAAAGATTCACAAGGGGCAGGGTTTCACCCTGTCTGATTTCAAGGAGCAGATGGAGCAGATGGCCAACATGGGCGGCGTCATGGGCATGATGG
>CAZFXI010000196.1:0-2621 GCA_964522855.1 uncultured Sedimenticola sp. | reverse complement strand
CTCGGTGGCACCATGCCAGTAGCGATCCAGCATGAGGTCGCCGACGACCAGCACCTTGGCGGCCGAGAAATCAGGCAGCTCCCGCATGCGTGAACTCCCTCAGAACTTGACGACTACCTGAGCCTGACCACCAAACTCGTTGCCATTGCCCCCGAGTCCAATGGCTGCACCGGCTTTCAGATCCACATGCTTGCCGGCAGGGAATACCAGCTCCGGATACAGGGTAAACTGGTTCATGCCGGAAAAATCCCCGAGATAAGTCAGTTCCACCACGGGATGCAACATACCCCAGGGGGTGAACAACATCGCCAGCTTCAGGTCTGCCACGGCAAACTGGTCATTGTTACCGGGATTGAGATCATCCGAGCTGCCGTAGTAACGCAGGCCGAAATTCCCCAGGGCGTGCCCGAAGCTGTGCATCTTGTCCATCTTCACGCCGGCCAGAAAGACCGTGCCGGTGTGGTTGATGGCATCGAAGCCGCTGCCGGGACGCGCCAGCGTTGTATCCAGCGGCGCAGGTACGGCCCCGCCACCCACATAATAGGCAAGCCCGTAGGAGGCATCGGAAGAACTCTGCAGCTGATGCTCGAACGTGAAGGTCAGGAAATCGAAGACACCCCCATTTCCGTCCACGTCGATGGACTCCCCCGGCATGATGAAATGCTCGGATTTCACCACCGCGTCACCCTTGGTTTTGAACGGATAGCTCAGGCGAATGCGGAATCGATCGGCAAAAGGCATGGACACTTCCGCCATGGCCGTCCAGCCATCGAAGTCCTCCACTTCATCCAGCTCCACGCCCTTGAAGGCGTCATAGGAGAGCTTGAACTCGATATCCGAGCCTGTTTCAGGTGAAAGAGTCTTGATAGGCTCGGGGGTACGCTCTGCACCAACCGCCAGGGTTGCTGCCAGCAGGCAGCCACCTGCCACGATAGTCACTAACTGTTTTTTCATAATCTCTTGTCCAATCAAATGCCAGCATCCCCAGGGATCGTGGCCAATACTCGTCAGGATACAGCAGGATTCTGCTTCTTGCGCTCCCATGCCCGATCCCACTCCATGATCAGGGGCTTCAGGCTCTGGCGGTAGCTGTCGCTGCGAGGCAGCTCCTCCAGATACAGGTCCACGAAACGTTCGAATCCGAAGTCGCGCATCACCTTGCTGTGATAGTCACTGTTGTACATGTGGCGGAAATTCCGCGCCCGGGTTTTCTTCCCCAGCTGCCAGGGCCAGAAACGCACATCCTGGATATCGATCAGTCCCATGCTGCCGTCCTTTCGCAACAATACATTCCCCGGATGTACCGAGCGAAAATAGATACCCTTCTCGTGCAGTTCCCCCAGAAACCGGGCGAAAATGCGAAACAGGCTGTCGTCCGTGGCATCGGGCAGCAGCTCGAAGAACGGCACACCTTCCAGCAGATCATACACCACCCCATGACGATGGATATCCGGACAATAGAACGTCTCCAGGATGTTCGGGGCGGATACGCCTCGCGCCACCAGTCGCCGAGCGTTATTGGCGAAGCGCGTGTTATAGGGGTACAACCTGCCGGAGCTGATGGGCCGTTTGAGGCGAAACATCTTGACGATGCGCTGATCGGGCAACAGCCAGACCTTGACCCCGAAAGACTGCTCTTCCAGTACCTTGGCATCGGCTACCAGTTCCTTGTGTTCATGTTCGCTGATCACTTTCACGACGATGACCTTTCTGTCTTGCGCAACACATAAGTGCGCCACATGGAATAACCCGGCAAGAAATCCACCTTGCCAATGATGTCAAAACCCGCTTCGGCAAACTCCCTTTCCAATGCCTGCCTGGGCTGAATGAAACGGTTCTGAAAGTTCTTCTTCCGCTTGCGTGGTTTTTTTCCGCTACTGCGATCCTGCTCCAGCTTCTGGCGCCGCCAGGCCTTGTAGTTGCCATCCACCCACAGGGAGATGCTTACTGTATCACGGGCAACCCGATGAAACTCCCGGTAAATGCGCATGCGGTCATCCCGCTCGCCGATATGATGCAGCAAGCGCATACACAGGATGCTGTCCACCGCATTGTCGTCCATTTTGATGTCGAAAGCTGAGGTCTGAAACACATTGAAACGTGACGCGATCTCGGGTGGCTGCAGCTGTTTGGCTACCACCAGCATCCCTTCGGCATAGTCTGCCGCATACAGTTCCCGGTCCGGCTTTTCTGCCAGCAGATCCCAGAGGCGCCCGGCACCACAGGGCAGATCCAGCACAGAATCCGGATCACCTGCCAGCTGCAAGGCACGCCTGGCCATGCGGTGTTCCCAGCGATTGGAAAAACGCCGCCCAAATGTGCTCCGGTGCTTGGCAAAATACTCGTCTGCCTTCTGTTTCGAATATTTTCCGGAAAAATCCAGCTCGCCTTCGAGCACCGCAGGCCGCATGGCATCACCGTCGTTCATGATGCGCCTTCCTGCTGCAAAACGATCTGATTGTTGTACAAATCCGCATATTCTCCATCTTGTTTGATCAGCTCCGCATGGGTGCCGGTTTCAACGATACGGCCCTGATTGACCACCAGTATGCAATCCGCATTCTCGATGGTGGACAGGCGATGAGCGATGATCAAGGTGGATCGATTTTCCGTCAGGTTGT
>CAZFXI010000195.1:0-2700 GCA_964522855.1 uncultured Sedimenticola sp. | reverse complement strand
GGCAATGCCAACAATTACAAGTAGAAAAGTATTCGATATGAAATAAGGAACTATAAACAGTGCTATGCCAACAAATAGCGGTACAACCGCCTTTTGCTTTCGTCCATAGGTAAGGAACCCAAGGCCAATTGCCCCGAACAGTATCCCCCACATAAGCAGTGACGTACTTTCCATGACGTAAGTCTACAACTGTATTGGGAGTTCTTCCATCAAACAATGTGGACTTCGATAGCTGGCTTGCTTTGATCCTTCCTGGCTACCCACATCGGTTGGACTGTTTGGCCAGCCAGGACGGGAAGCATCTTGTGCAAGGGAAAGGTTCGCCGAAACCCAGCTGTGCGGTGGTTGGCAATAATGGAAAGTGGGTGATCGCGTCTTGTCTTGTACCTTCATTTGTGAGTAAAAAAACAACACACCGTTGCTTGCGGGAAAGTGGCTATTAGGGGGTTGACCAGGATTCCCGTGATCCGCTGTTATAAAGTGGCTTCAAGCAATTTTCCAAGTGCCTCGAAAAATTTAAGTTGCCCATTTTCGCTTTCACTCCAAGCCCAGCAATCGCCCGCCTTGATAGAACGCAAAGCTCACTAGCCATGCAGAGGCCAGTCCCAGAATTACGCTGAGGAACATGATCTTCCAGGAGTCGGATTCGGCGCGAATGGCGGCCAGGGTGGCTATGCAAGGGGTGTAGAGCAGGGTAAAGAGCATGAAGCTCAATCCCTGCAGGGGCGTGAGTTGGTGGGCGAGCGTGGCGGCCAGGTCACCGCCGCCATGGATCACCGCCAGGGCGCCGATGACGATCTCCTTGGCCACGAAGCCCGAGAGCAGGGCTACCACTTCCTGCCAGGGTATGCCCAGGGGCGCGAACAGCGGCTCCAGGGACTGCCCGATCTGGCCTGCCAGGCTCTGGGCGCTGCCGGGCGTGGCGGAAAGGGGCAGGTTGGAGAGCAGCCACACCAGCACCACGCCAGCGACGATGAGGGTGGCGGCGCGGTAGATGAAATCCTTCAGCTCCTGTCCGGTGCGCAGGCCGATGGTGCGCAGGGTTGGCAGGCGGTAGGGCGGCATCTCCATGATGAAGGGCTCGGGTTGGCCGCCCAGCTTCAGGCGGTTGAGGGTGATGCCCATAACGACGATGGTCAGAAAGCTGCCGGCGTAGAGGGCCACCAGCACCCAAGGCGCCACACCGGGTGCGAACAGGATGCTGGCGAAGAAGATGAACACCTGGAGGCGGGCGCTGCACAGGGAGAAGGGAATCAACAGCATGGTGAGGACACGGTTGTGGCGGCTGGAGAGGATGCGCGTGCCCATCACCGCAGGCACATTGCAGCCGTAGCCCAGCAACAGGCTGATGAAGGCCTTGCCGTCCAGCCCCAGGCGGTGCATGAGGCGATCCATGAGAAAAGCGGCCCGCGCCAGATAACCGCTGTCCTCCAGCAGCGACATGAGAAGGAAGAACAGCGCGATGATGGGGAAGAAGGAAAGCACCACACTTATCCCCTGCCAGAGTCCGTCGATGAGGAAGCGCTGTAGCAGACCTGGCGTAGCCGGGTTGCCCAGGTGAGTGGTCATCCACTGAGCGGCCTGCTGGAAGAGGTCGTTAAGCCAGGACTGCAGGGGCGCGCCCAGACCGTAGATGGCCTGAAACAGCAGGATCATGATGATCGTGAACAGTGGCAGCCCAAGCCAGCGGTGCAGGAAAAATGCATCGAGGCGTTCGGTGACGCGGTCCGGTGCAGGCG
This sequence comes from uncultured Sedimenticola sp., assembly GCA_964522855.1. Lineage (GTDB taxonomy): Bacteria > Pseudomonadota > Gammaproteobacteria > Chromatiales > Chromatiaceae > Thiolapillus. The sequence goes on along the minus strand of CAZFXI010000195.1, from coordinate 961 downwards.
GACGTTCGTGAGTCACTTCATGAGCCAGACCACGGGCAGCGCTGAATCGGCAACCGGCGCAGAGTACGGGCAACGAGGTGCCACTGACAGCCTCGATTCGCGCCTTCCAGCGGGAAGCCAGCTTCGCCAAGGCGGGGGCCACGGCGGCCGGAGGCTGTCCCGGCGACTCCAGCAGACGCCAGGCCAGAAAATCGGGGGCGAGTTTGCCGGTGTTACCGCTGCGCTCGAATTCCCTGGCCAATGCCTTCACTGCCTCTTCCACGGCGGTAGGGCAGGAGATGTGGGGTGGGCGCACGGGTTTGGGTGATCTGAGGGTTTCGTGGAGTGTTTCCAGTAGCTGTGGAATACCTTCGCCTGTGCGTGCCGAAATGGGCACCACCGGCACGCCGAGATGATCGGATAGCGCCTGGAGATCCAGATCCAGGCCGGCCTTATGCGCCTCGTCCATCATGTTCACCGCCACCACCAGGGGCAGGCCGCTCATGGCCATCTGCAGGGTGAGTCCCAGTCCGCGGTAGAGGTTGCGGGCGTCGAGAATGTTGAGCACCAGGTCGGGTGGGTGGTGCAGAAAGAAATTACGTACCAACTTCTCTTCTTCGGTATCCGGCGAGAGGCTGTAGGCGCCGGGCAGGTCCACCAGCTCTACCTCGAATTCCTCCAGATCGAAGCGGCCACTCTTCTTTTCCACAGACACACCGGGCCAGTTGCCGGTGCTCTGGTGGCCACCGGTGAGGCGGTTGAAGAGGGTGCTCTTGCCGGTATTGGGAATGGCGCTGAGGGCCACCACGGCATGACGGCGTTCCTGCGGGCCGAGTGTGTCAGCGCCCATTGCCGGGCTCGGAACCGGTTGGGTGCAGCAGCTGTTTGAGGCAGACAGGTCGTAGGTTGAAGGCCGGTACCCGGCGGCGGTATTCCCGGTAGGCATCGCCAAACTTGTGCAGCGCTTCCCGTTCTTCCAGCA
>CAZFXI010000194.1:0-2711 GCA_964522855.1 uncultured Sedimenticola sp. | reverse complement strand
AGATCAAGTTTGCCTGAAACCCTGCCTAAGTCACGAGATAATTTGCCGCCGATTACCGAATCATCGCTGAGAACCTTGCTTCTTGCATATTCTGCTGATTCCGATCAGCGATTCTGGTTTTATTCGATCACCTGATCTTCCCAACGCTGTGGGTGTCATCGTATCACTGTGAGTGATCAGATTCAGTCATTTTGCTCATGATCTTGCGCATGGACTCTCCTTTGAGTTTCAGTTTGTGGCTGTTGTGGATAAGACGGTCGAGAATGGCATCGGCCAGGGTGGCGTCGCCGATGGCCTTGTGCCATTGGGTAATGGGCAACTGACTGGTCACCAGAGTGGATTTGCTGCCATGGCGGTCCTCCATGATCTCCAGCATGTCATTGCGCTGGCCGAGGGTCATTTTCTCCAGACCCCAGTCATCCAGAACCAGCAGATCGGTTTTCGCCAGTTGCATGATCAACTTGCTGAAGCGACCGTCCCCATGGGCGATATTCAGTGCTTCGAGCAGTCGCGAGGTGCGGAAGTAACGCACCGATAACCCCTGTCGGCAGGCCTGGGAGGCCAAGGCACAGCCCAGGTAGGTTTTGCCACAGCCGGTCGGTCCGGTAATAAGTACATTGTGGTGTTGATGTATCCACTGGCAGCTGAGCAGGTCAGCGAACTGGCTCTTTTGCAGCCCCCGGGGGTGGCGGTAATCGATGTCTTCCGGGTGGGCCTGCAGTTTGAGTTTGGCGGCCTTGAGCAAGCGGGTCACTTTATTGTTCTGACGATAGTTGCGTTCCCGGTCGACCAGCAGGGCCAGACGTTCTTCGAAGCCCAGTTCCTCGTGGGTGGCCGGCTGGGCAAGTTGCTGTTCCAAGCCTTCGGCCATCCCGGTGAGCCGCAGGGTGCGCAATGTTTCCAGTGTTTGATTGTTCAACATGGGATTTCCTCTTGAGTTGTTGGGTCAGTGGTAATAGGTTTCGCCCCGGACATTTTCATGGGCATCGAGTGCCAGCTCTTCCTGTGCCTGCTCATCCACGGGCTCGACAGGCACCTGATCCAGTCCCTGGCGGAGAATGGACTCGATACTGCTGCGCGTGGGGGACCCGATGGACAGGGCACGGACACAGGCTTTGTTGAGACGATCCCGGCCGTATTTTTTGGCATTGCCGAGCAAGGCCAGGATACGGCGAAAGCTCTGCTGTTCATGGCGCTTTTCAGCCAGCAGCCGACGCACGACTTCCTGTGTTTCCGTGCCGATGGAGGCGCCCCAACTGAGAAAGCGTTCCGCTGACCATTCACTGATCGCCTGATGCGCCCGGGGCATGTGTTCTGTGCAGGTGCTGTGGCTGCCCGGCCGGTAACTGCGGGCGTGACTGGCCACTCGCTGGCCTTGATGATAGACAGAGATCAGGCTGTCACTGGCCTGAACCTCCACAACCTGTTTCACCAGGTGATGTGGCACCGAGTAATAATGCTTGTCGTATTCGATGTGATAATCGACATGCACCCGGGCCTGCTTGATCTCGGTATAGTGGTACGGTTGTGCCGGCAAGGGCCGCAGGGCCGGTTTGTCCAGTTGTTCGAACTGGCTGCGCCGACAGCCGGGCAGTTTCTTGAAGGGGCGTTGATTCAGATCCTCCAGAAGTTCGCGAATGGCCTGATTCAAGGCGGCCAGGGTGAAGAAGGTCTGATGGCGCAGCCGCGCCATGATCCAGCGCTCAACGATCTGCACCCCCACTTCGGCCTTGGCCTTGTCCTTTGGCTTGTAGGGGCGGGCCGGTACAATCGCGGTCTGGTAATGCGCGGCCAGTTGCCGGTAGCTGGGGTTGATGTCCGGTTCATGGCGGTGGGGCTTGCGCACCGCGCTTTTCAGGTTGTCCGGCACCACGACCTGGGGAACACCGCCGAAGAACGAGAAGGCCTCCACGTGCGCCTTGAGCCAGTCAGCCTGTTTTTGCGTCCAGGTGGCACAGGCAAAGGTATAGTTGGACGCCCCCAGCACGGCGACAAAGATCTGGGCCTGCCGGCATTCTCCTGTATCAGGGTTGACCACCGTCATCGTCGGACCGCAGTAATCGACGAACAATTTTTCACCGGCCCGGTGAACCTGTCGCATGCTGCGCTGTTGATGTCCCAGCCAGACCCGGTAGCGGTGGCAAAACTGCGCATAACTGTAGCCATCATCGGGATGCCGTTGACGGTATTCCTGCCACAGCAGTTGCTTGGTGACGCCTTTGCGCTTGAGTTCCTGGTGAATGCCAGGAAAGTCCGGTTCTGCAAACCGCCGTTGTCCTGTGCTCGGTTGAGTGGGAAACAACAGGCGCCCCAGATCCCGTTCCTGCAGTTCGGCGGGCAAGGGCCAGCTGATACCGGCCTTTTTGGCGCGGGCCAGATAATCCGACACCGTGCCAAACCCGATATTGAGCGCGGCGGCGATGCCGCGATAATCCAATCCGACTTCGTAACGAAGCCGCAGAATGTCTTTGATCTTACGCATTGATAACCTCTTTCTCGCCACGGGTGCTCTCCTGCCCAAAAAAAGGCCGAGAGCGTAGCAGATTTATCGTTAAATCAACGCGTTGGGAGGTATTCTGGAATTATTCGATCACGGATTCCGGAAATCCGTAAAAACTGATCGGATAAAAGCAGAATCCATGATCAGTTATTTCCAGAATGGATGATCGGATTGAAACAGAATCTGTGATCAGAATGGGGCAGAATATGCA
>CAZFXI010000193.1:0-2712 GCA_964522855.1 uncultured Sedimenticola sp. | reverse complement strand
AAAGCATGAACAGCGACGAAGTCGAAGCGGTGCTGGGACATGAGATCAGCCACGTGGCCAACGGTGACATGGTAACGCTGACCCTGATTCAGGGCGTAGTGAATACCTTCGTGGTGTTCTTCTCGCGCATCATCGGACATTTCGTGGATCGCGTGATCTTCAACACCCGCGAAGGCTATGGGCCCGCCTACTGGATCACCTCGCTGGCGGCCCAGTTCATCCTGGGCATCCTGGCGATGATGATCGTGGCCTGGTTCTCCCGCTGGAGGGAGTTCCGCGCCGATGCGGGCGCAGCCAAACTAACGGGCAAACACAAGATGATCGCCGCATTGCAGCGTCTCGGGCAGGCTCAGCCAGAACCCCTACCCGACGAAATGGCAGCATTCGGCATCGCCGGGGGCGGATTGCACGAGCTGTTCGCCAGCCACCCGCCACTGGAAAAGCGCATCGAAGCCCTGCGGTCAGCAGCCTGAAGAGTGCTGTAGGTTGGGCAAAGCGTAGCGTGCCCAACGCCAAGGTTGCATGGCGATAGGCACGGTCTGGCGACCTTTGCCCATCCTACGATTTTCTTCCGAAGTCGTATGGTGTGTTGATCATTGCTTCAATGTTGGGCACGCTGCGCTTTGCCCAACCTACGATAAATTGAGGTGTGGTAGAGGCGACGCTACGCCTACTGACCCCGCTCCCTGGCAAGCTTTTCCGCCGCTTCGGCATCCACCGCCCAGAGTTTTTCCAGCTGGTAGAAATCCCGCACCTTGGCTTGCATCACATGCACCACCACGCCATTGAGATCCACCAGCGCCCATTCGCCTTCCGTCAGCCCTTCCACTCCCAGCGGTGCTTCGCCAGCGAGCTTGGCCTGGAAAGCCACCGCTTCTGCCGAGGACTTCACATGCCGGTCGGAGGTGCCGGAAGCAATTACAAAATAGTCGGCGATGCTGGTCTTGTCTCGCACGTCCAGCACGGCGACATCGGTGGTTTTCATGTCTTCCAGTACGTTGACGACCAGATCGCGTAATTCATCAATTTCCATAAACTTGGTTCTTCATCAAACAATTGGCGCAATGATACCATCTGACGCGAGCTCACTTATCAGAAAAACAGTCCTGCAAGCCCTGTTCCAATGTGGGATATCTCAGCTTTACCTGTAGTTCCCGCAGCATCTTGCGGTTATCGATACGGCGGGATTCCGCCAGATAGGAGCGTAGACCGGAAGACAACTGCTCCCCCGCTTCATCGGGATCAATGATCGGTGGACGAGGCAGTCCTGCAGAATCCGCCACCTTATTGAAGTAGTCCGCCATGTTTCCCGGCTGACCGTCGGTGACGTTGTAGGTTTCTCTGTCACCACCACGATCCATCGCAGCCAGCAAAACCTGCACCAGATCATCCACATGGATGCGATTGGTCCAGGGCGCAAAACGCGCCGCCACCATGGGTTTTCCTGCCTTCAGTCGCTGCAGGGGAAGTTTGCCTGGACCATAGATGCCCGCCACCCGCAGGATCACCAACTCGGCGCCGGACTGTTTCGACCAGCGGCGCAGCTGTTGTTCCGCATCGAGACGCCGCAGCGCACGGTCCACGGCAGGACGCACGGGAGACTGCTCGTCCACCCATTCTCCCCGGCAGTCTCCGTAAACCCCAGTGGTACCCAGATAGACAAGCCGCCGCGGCTGACCATGAATTTCAAGATGCTGCAGGAAATGCTGCATACGACTGTCCACGGTTCCGGATCTGGGTGGGGGCAGCAGGTAATAGACATCTGACTCTTGGGTGGGTAACGGAATCGCCACCATTTCATCCAGGTCGCACAGCAAAGGATTGATCCCCATGCCGGCCAGTTTGCTACAGCTTTCACTGCTGCGTACCAATCCACCGACACGGGAATCGGCAAGTTCTGCAGCCAGACGGCATCCAACGTAACCACAGCCCGCTACTAGTATTTTTTCGTTCCCCATTGATCCAACGGTTTTCATACAGAGCCAAATCAGCGACAATTGACCCCTTAGTCTAAAGGAAGCGAAGAAAAACGCCTATGAGCTTTACCATCACACTCTCCCCCAGCGGACACCAATTTCAGGTCGAGGCCGGCGAGACCATTCTGGATGCCGCCATCCGTCAGGACATCGGGCTACCCTATGGCTGCCGCAACGGTTTCTGTGGCGCCTGCATTTCCACCCTGTTGTCCGGCGAAATAGAATACCCTGATGGCGAGCCGGACAAACTCCTGGACGCCTCCGACGATGCCTGCCTGCCCTGTCAGGCGGTTCCGGCTTCCGATGTGGAGCTCAAGGTCAAGGAAATCGAAACCCCCAAAGAGATCGAACCCCGCATCATGCCGGTAAAAGTGTCTAAAATTGACCATCTTGCCGATGATGTGGTGCGTCTGTACCTCAAGCTTCCAGACGAGCAGCGTCTGCAGTTCATGGCTGGGCAATACCTGGATTTCATCCTGGAAGACGGTCGCCGCCGCGCCTTCTCCATCGCCAGCGCACCCCACGACGATGATTTCATCGAGCTGCATATTCGCCATGTGGACGGGGGTGTCTTTACCGACTGGGCCTTCACCCAGATGAAGGAAAAGACCATCCTGCGCATCGAAGCGCCTTTGGGAGCCTTCACCCTCAACGAAGAATCAGACCGCCCCATGCTGTTCATCGCCGGCGGTACAGGCTTCGCGCCAATCAAATCCCAGATCGAACATGCCTTCCA
>CAZFXI010000192.1:0-2750 GCA_964522855.1 uncultured Sedimenticola sp. | reverse complement strand
ATTCGCCCGAGCAATTGCAGGCAATTCAAGCCTATCGGGAAAAATACGGCGTGAATTGATGAAAAACCACGACCGCTTCTCAACACATAATTTCCTACATTAGAATATGGTGATTTATTTGAGCCAGATCAATAAGTCTTCCTGTGGAGGGAGTACACTTCGTCTCAAGGTCTTGGAAACAATGCCTTATGGGTAAGTAAAGTTATCCAGAATGTTCTCACTCCTCCTGACTATTGTCAGATTTGGCCCACCGACCTTTCGGTGGGCCGTTTTCTTTTCTGGAACAAGGTCTTATCCTGGATCCCTGTCGAACTCCCGGACTCTGCTCTATTCCATCAAGGCGGCAAGATTCCAGTAGATGCCCCCCGTGGACACGGCCACGGTCAGCAAGCCAAGCACCAGATTGAACGTCACCAGGCGCCGGATGCCTGCCAGCGCCAGTCCACCTGCCGGCCAGTCTTCATTCGCCGTCGCCTGCTTCAGGGCCGCATAGGGCACGAAATAGATGTAGAAAAACACCAGCATCATGGTCAGGCCCATGCCGAACATCAGGTGTACGTGCAAGGCCAGCCCCCCCATGCCCCCGTACACGCTGTAGATCATCCAGAAGCCGCTGGCCAGAATCAGCAGGATACAGACCCACACCCAGGGGAAAAAACGGCCGAACACGCCGCTCCACAAACGCAGCCGCAGGGGCGGCTCCAGCGTCTCTACAGTTGCGGGGCGCAGGGCCATATGGGCGAAAAACATGCCGCCCACCCAGATCACTACGGACAATACATGCAGGGGTATAGCAAAATTCATGCTTGAAATTCCTTCGATAGCCTGTCAATTTAGGCTCATTCTACCTGATATGGCATGACAGATAACTGCCTTTGCCCGAGGAAAAACGCATGAGCACGGAACAACATCATACGGTCGTACTGGGCGCTACCGGCAAACCCGAGCGCTATGCCAATCAGGCCATTCGCCTGCTTCGGGAAAAAGGTTACACCCACATCACACCCGTACATCCAAAACTGTGCGAAAGCGAAGGCTTGCCGGTCGTGAACAGCTTGAGCGACGTAGCACAGCCCGTGGACACACTGACGCTCTACGTCGGTGCAGCACGTTTGAGCGCCATAATCGAAGACATCCTGGATCTTGAACCAGGCAGGGTGATTTTCAATCCCGGCACCGAATCTCCTCTGTTGCAGCAGGCGCTGGACGATGCCGAGATCCCCTGGGAAGAGGCCTGTACGCTGGTGCTGCTGCGCACCGGTCAGTTCTGACTCATGACCGGTAAATCCCCTTACATCACCCAGTCCGGTTACGAGGCGCTGCGCGAAGAATCCGCCCGGTTATGGAAGAAACGTCGTAGGGTAGTAAAGATTCTGGCAGCAGCGGCCGCGGAAGGGGATCGATCAGAAAACGCCGAGTATATCTATAGAAAAAAACAGCTTCGGGAAATGGATAGGCGCATCCGTTACCTGCAGAAGCGCCTGCCTGAGCTGAAAACCGTTGCAAGCCCGCCCCACAACACGGAGCGTGTTTTCTTCGGCGCCTGGGTCACCCTGGAGGGAAAAAACGGCGAGGAAGTCACCTACCGCATCGTCGGTGCAGATGAGTTTGTTCCCGGAAAAAACTGGATCAGTGTAGATTCACCCATGGCAAAAGCGCTGCTTGGAAAGTCACTGGACGAGGAAGTACAGATCCAGACACCCTCCGGCAGGAAAGAACTGCTGGTGCTGGAAATCAGCTATCGGCACCCCGAAACATCATAGCTACAGATCCACAGGCAGGTAGAAAAACACGAAGCGCCCGTCTTCGATATCTACCTTCAGCTTCGCGCCGTGGTACAGACCGTAATCCACATAGCCCGGCACCGCGCTGTTCATATGGCATTCACTGGCATGTTGGGGCGATTCGAAATCCCGATCCCGATCATACCAGGACAGCAGCATGTAATCCCCCAGGCGCTCTTCCGCCACGCCATTCGCCAGTTGTGTGGCCTGCAGATAATCCTCGGGCGATGGATCGGGAAACAGGGCGAAAATGCTCACACCGGAGTAATCCGGCTCCTGGGGGATGGAACAGGTGGGCGGATTTATCTTGTCAATCATCTTCCGCCAGATGCTTGTGGGAACCGTCGCAGAACGGCGGCTTCTTGCTGCGCTTGCAGGTACAGAAATAATATTCATCATCCTTGGGCGCGGTAAACACCACCGGGCTGAACTCAGTATCTTCATGGGAGCCATCACAAAAAGGCTGTTTTTGACTACGGCCACAACTGCACCAATAGACGGTCTCACCTTCCTTGAGGGCGACGACTGCGGGCTTTGTTCCTGCTACCAGAGGGATTGCCAAGATTTTTCTCCTGTTGATTTTTAAGGATATGATGCCATATTAAGCCAGATATTAACTTTGAAACGAACTTTGATCCCACTATAACAAAAGCGGGATTCGGGAAAATACTGAAAAATGCTAAGAATATTATTGTTCCTGGGCACCAATGTTGCCATCCTCGCGGTACTCAGTCTGTCCATGCGCATCCTGGGCGTGGACGACATGCTGGCCCGGCAGGGTGGCGGCCTGAACCTGAATGCGCTGCTGATCATGTCGGCAGTCATTGGCTTTACCGGCTCGTTCATCTCTCTGTTTGCCTCCAAATGGATGGCGAAGCGCAGCATGGGCGTGAAGATCATCGAACAGCCCATCAGCTCCACCGACCGCTGGCTGCTGGATACCGTGGCGCGTCTCGCCAGGGAAGC
>CAZFXI010000191.1:0-2770 GCA_964522855.1 uncultured Sedimenticola sp. | reverse complement strand
TGCACCCCCTGCACGTCCAGCTCCCGGTGGCGCACGCCCATGATTTCGTCCATTTCCCCGTCCTTCTCCGTCCACGCGGTGATCTCCAGGCAATCCGGCAGGCTTTCCTTCTCGATGACCAGAGAATGATAGCGGGTGGCCTGAAAGGGGTTGTCCAGCTTGCTGAACACGCCTGTGTCGGCATGGTAAATGGGGGAGGTCTTGCCGTGCATGATCTCCCGGGCATGCACGATCTTCCCGCCAAAGGCCTGACCGATGGACTGATGTCCCAGGCAGACGCCCAGTATGGGCAGCTTGCCGGCAAAATGCGCGATGGCCGCCAGGGAAATGCCCGCCTCGTTGGGTGTGCAGGGACCGGGGGAGATCACCAGCTGATCCGGCGCCAGGGCTTCGATGCCGGCGATGTCGATTTCGTCGTTGCGCAGCACCTTTGCTTCTGCACCCAGTTCGCCAAAATACTGCACCAGATTGAAGGTGAAGGAATCATAGTTGTCGATCATCAGCAGCATGACTCAGTCCTCCTCACACAGGTGTTTTTCCAGCCCGGCTTCCGCCAGGGCGACGGCGCGGAACACCGCCCTGCCCTTGTTCATGGTTTCCTTCCACTCCAGCTCGGGTTTCGAATCGGCCACCACGCCGGCGCCGGCCTGGATATGCAGCTGTTTGTCCTTGATCACCGCGGTGCGAATGGCGATGGCGGTATCCATGTTGCCGTTCCAGGACAGATAGCCCACGGCGCCGGAATACACGCCACGCTTCACGGGTTCGAGTTCGTCGATGATCTCCATGGCACGGATTTTGGGCGCGCCGGAGACGGTGCCGGCGGGGAAAGTGGCGCGCAACACGTCGATGGCGCTCATGCCTTCCTTCAGATCTGCCGTGACATTGGAAACGATATGCATCACGTGGGAATAACGCTCCACGATCATCTTGTCAGTGAGCGTCACGGTGCCGGTCTGTGCCACCCGACCGGCATCGTTGCGGCCCAGGTCGATGAGCATGAGATGCTCCGCCAACTCCTTGGGGTCGGCCAGCAGCTCGGCTTCGAGCGCCTTGTCCTCTTCTTCGGTGTGTCCCCTACGCCGGGTGCCGGCGATGGGGCGCACCGTGACTTCGTTGTCTTCCAGGCGCACCAGGATCTCTGGTGAGGAACCCACGATCTGGAAATCGTCCAGGTCCAGAAAATACATATACGGGGAGGGGTTCAGTCCGCGCAAGGCCCGGTACAGATCCAGCGGTGGCGACTGATAAGGGATGGACAGGCGCTGGGACAACACCACTTGCATGCAGTCGCCTTCCACGATGTAGTCCTTGATGCGCTCCACGGCCTGCTTGAAACTGGCCTCGGTAAAGCCGGAAACGAAATCAGATTCCTGTATGTCCCGGCCTTCGGTTTGCGGCAGTCGTGGTGGGCTGTTGCGCATGCGTTCTGCCAGTTCCGCGATACGGGTATGGGCGCTGGCGTAAGTATCGCCCCGATCCGGATCAGCATGGACGATGATGAACATGCGCCCGGCCAGGTTATCGAATACCACCACCTCATCGGACACCATCAGCAGGATATCCGGCGTGTCCAGCGGGTCTGCCTTGTCAGGATTGTAGAGCCTGGGCTCGATATAGCCGATGGTGTCGTATCCGAAATAGCCCACCAGACCGCCGCTGAAGCGCGGCAGGTCGGGTAGCTCCGGAACCTTGTAGCGGGACTGAAAAGCCTCGATAAAGGCCAGTGGATCATCTGCCCGGGCGGTTTCGACCACTTTACCATCGGTCGTGATGGTGATCTGGTGGCGATCGACCCGCAGTTGGGTGCGGCAGGGCAGCCCGATGATCGAATAACGCCCCCACTTCTCGCCACCCTGCACGGACTCGAACAGATAGCCGTAGGGGCCATCTACCAGTTTCAGGTAAACACTCAGGGGGGTGTCGAGGTCGGCAAGCACCTCGCAAACCACGGGGATGCGGTTATAACCCTGGGCAGCCAGGGCATCGAATTTTTCAGGGGTCATGACTTTCTCCACAATGTCGAAACACAAACAGAACAACACAGCTGAATGCTCAGCTCCGCCATCGCCCTTGTTGTTTCTCTATCGTGTTCATCATGAATGTTGAATATCTGGTGGGATTCTTAAATGTAGCGCAAAGATAAAACAAAAAATCGGTTTAGCCAAGTCCGATCTCGTATGGATCAGACTGTAGGTCGGGCAAAGCGTAGCGTGCCCGACGAGCCAGGACCATTTGTTGGGCACGGCCCCGGCCTTTGCCCAACCTACAATATGCCCTTGAGTTCTACCATAGAATCGATGACGCTATCCGGCTCATAGATACGGATATCCTCGCCATGGTTGTAACCATAGCTCATGCAGATGATGCGGAATCCGGCGGCGCGAGCGGCGGTGACGTCGCTTTTGGAGTCACCGATCATCAGCGATTGCTCCGGGGTGGAGCCAAAGAATTCAGCGGCATAGAGCAGCGGCGTGGGATCGGGCTTTTTCACGGGCAGGGTGTCGCCGGCGACGACAATGCCAAAATAGTCGTAGATGCCCAGATCCTGCAACAGGGGCAGGGTGAATTGTTCGGCCTTGTTGGTGACGCAGCCCAGGGAGTACCCGGCATCCTGCAGATAGTCCAGGCCTTCCTGCACGCCAGGATACAATGTGGAGCGTTTGGAGGTGTTTTCTGCGTACAGCTCCAGGAACAGCGGGTAGGCCTTTTCAAACTCGGCTTCATCCGGCTCACCATCGAGCTGGCCGATCAATGCCCGGCGCACCAG
>CAZFXI010000190.1:0-2798 GCA_964522855.1 uncultured Sedimenticola sp. | reverse complement strand
GGCGCCCAGATCAAGGAATGCGACATTCCCGAAGAATGGGACGAGAAGCCCCGCATCCTGGTGCTGGCCTGCGAGAACGACGCCTACCCGGCGCTGGATCAGGCCGCCATCAGCGGTGTGGAAATCAGCCCCTGGGCCCGGGTCATCCCGGTACGCTGTCTGGGTTCTATCAGCCTCTCCTGGGTGACCGATGCCCTGAACAACGGCTTCGACGGCATCATCATGATGGGCTGCAAACGTGGCGACGACTACCAGTGTCACTTCGTCCGTGGCTCCGCCATGGCTGCCGAGCGCATGGCCAAGGTCGGCGACACGCTGGAAACCCTCAACCTCGAGCCTGAGCGCGTGGTGGTCCATGAAGTCGCCATCACCGATATCGACCGTGCACCTCAACTGATCAAGGATATGGAAGAAACCATTGAAAAGATCGGCCTGAGTCCATTCAAGTTCTAACGGAGACTGGCGATGAGTGAAATGAACAAAGCAATGATCGAGCAATATCGCAACAGCTTCCTGAGCGAAGTTGAAGCCAACGTCGAAGAAGGCGAATGGGTCAAGATGTGCATGCAGTGCGGCGTCTGTTCCGGTTCCTGCCCCCTGGGCAAGCACTGGGCACATCCTCCGCAGGAACTCTTCATGATGATCCGCGCTGGCAAGCGTGACGAGGTACTGGCATCCGATTCCATGTGGATGTGTACTTCCTGTTACAACTGCGTGGTGCGCTGCCCAAGGCAACTGCCCATTACCCACATCATGCACGGCTTGGCAACCTACGCCAAGAAGCTGGGACTGGTTCCCCAGAATCAGCCTACGGCCAAGTTTGCAGAGATATTCTGGAACAACATGATGAAGAAAGGCCGGGTCAATGAGCTCAAGCTGGGCCTGTCCCTGTACTTCAAGGACGGCTTCGGCCCCGGCATCAAGGAAGCGCTACGCAACAAGGATCTGGGCATGAAGATGATGAAAGCCAAGCGTATGGCCGCTAGCGAGTTCTTCGGCGGTCACGGCGTGAAGGATCTCAGCGGATTGCAGAAGATGATCAAGAAAGCGCAGGAACTCGAAGATGCGCGCATGAAGAAATTCGACTAACCGGAGGCATCCCAAGATGGCTAAAAGAGAATATTCCTACTACCCGGGATGCTCCTCCCAGAAAGGCGCATCCTCATCCAACCTGATGAAATCCGTGGACACCATGTGTCAGGAGCTGGACATCCAGCTCAACGAGATTCCTGACTGGAACTGCTGTTCGGCATCCATTGGCTACGCCAGTGGCTCCGAGTTGCCACGGCTGACGCTGTCGGCACGCAACATTGCCCTGTCCGAAGAGCACAACAAGAACCAGGAAATCGTCGCCACCTGCGCCGCCTGCTGGCTGGCTACCAAGGAAGCCGCCGAGCGCCTGAAGGAAGACGAGTCCATGTTCGCCGAAGCCAACCAGGCGCTGGCGGAAGCGGGGCTCAAGCTGAACAACACCACGCCCATCAAGCACATGGCCGAAGTCATTATCGAGGACATCGGCCTCGACGAGCTCAAGGCCGGTGTGAAGAAGCCCCTGGAAGGTATCAAGATTGCCGGCTACGTGGGTTGTCAGACCAACCGTCCCTTCGGCATTGCCGGTGAGTCTTTCGAGAACCCCATGTACCTGGACAATTTGGTGGAATCCCTGGGCGCAGATGCCTGCACTACCTATGAGAAAAAGGTACAGTGCTGCGGTGGCGCCCTGGCTTTTTCCGAGCCGGAGAAGTCCCAGGAGATGATCAAGGGCATCATCGAAGCGGCCTACGACAACGGCGCCGACATGATTGCCACGCCCTGCCCGCTGTGTCAGGCCAACGTGGAGATCTATCAGGACCAGATCAACGAGAAGTACGACACCAAATTCAACATTCCCGTGGTGTACTACAGCCAGTTGATCTCCGTGGCTTATGGTCGTTCCGCATCCGATGCGGCGCTGGATGGCCAGCTGATCGCTGCCAAGCAGCTGGAAGACATCGCCAAGAAGTAACGGCGTTCCATCCTTCCACGAAAAAGGCCCCGCTCGGGGCCTTTTTCGTGGCTATCACAAATATACCTACTTCTGCATCATTTGCTGTCTGTGCTGTATCTGGTGAGCGGAAAACTCATCCGCTGAGATGAAGCCATCCTTGTTAGTATCGATGTCCCCGAATACCGCAATATTGCCAATATTGCGCATGGGATAACCCGCCTGGGAGCGTTCGCTGATGCGTTGTCCCTGGACCTTGAGAAATTCGTCTTCGGCAATCTTTCCATCACCGTTCAGGTCGAAGTCATTGAAAGCCGGCATGTTGCCGCCTCTTCCCATACCTCGGCCCTGGCCACCACCCATGCCCATGCCACGTCGTTGCTGCTGCATTTTCTGCTGACCCGCAGCCAACTCGTCCGGGCTGAGTTGGTTATCGCCATTGACATCAAAAGCGGCGAAGGATGGCTGGTTTCCCGCACCTCGCATGGGCATACCCGCGGCGGTCTTTGCAGCCATACGTTCAGCCCTTGCCGCAGAAAACTCGGCCTCGCTGATCTTGCCGTTGCCATCCTGATCATAGGCGGCAAACGGAATCGGCCCTCTGGCCGGTATCTCTGCAGCCTGGATCGCCAACGCCAGCAAACTACCTGTCGCAGCCAGTACAGCCAATCGAACAGTCATTTTGTCCAGATATTTCATGATTCACCTCCAGGGCGTGAACCCCGCCACACAGGCAGGGAATTCAGTCTGTGGCCACCAGGCTGTAAGTCGCATGGCAGGCCACGCAGTTGTTCATCAGGTTCGCCAGCTGCTC
>CAZFXI010000189.1:0-2815 GCA_964522855.1 uncultured Sedimenticola sp. | reverse complement strand
GAAATCCGCGGCTACATCGCCGACAAATACGGCAAGGAACAGGTGCCGGACAAGCCCCGGGTATTCAAGACCAAGTCCAAGAATGCCCAGGAAGCCCACGAGGCCATTCGCCCCACTTCCATCCTGTATCACCCGAAAGACCTCACCAAATACCTGAGCAAGGAACAGGCGCGCCTCTACGACCTGATCTGGAAGCGCACCCTGGCCAGTCAGATGGTACATGCCACCTTGCATACGGTCGCCGCCGATCTGGCAGCGGGGGAAGGCAACATCTTCCGCGCCAACGGTTCCACCATCGTCAACCCCGGTTTCATGGCGGTGTATCAGGAAGGTCAGGACGACAAGAAAACCAAGGACAGTGACGAAAAGATGCTGCCGCCCCTCAAAGAAGGCGAGCAGGTGGACCTGCTGGCCATCCGCCCGGAACAGCACTTCACCGAGCCACCGCCACGTTACAGCGAGGCCAGCCTGGTAAAAGCCCTGGAAGAGCACGGCATCGGCCGCCCCTCCACATACGCCAGCATCATTTCAACCCTGCAGGACCGCGAGTACGTGGAGCTGGAGAAGAAGCGCTTCTACCCGACTGATGTGGGCCGCGTGGTGAACAAGTTCCTCACCAACTACTTCACCCAGTATGTGGACTACGACTTCACCGCCAAGCTGGAAGACGAGCTGGATGCCGTCGCCCGCGGCGAGGAAGAGTGGATTCCGCTGCTGGAAAAATTCTGGAAGCCCTTCAAGGAGCGCATCGATCACACCCAGGAAAACGTGCAGCGTTCCGACGTCACCCAGGAGAAGATGGACGAGAAATGTCCCAAGTGCGACAGCCCCCTGTCCATCCGCCTGGGCCGCCACGGGCGTTTCATCGGCTGCACCAATTATCCCGAGTGTGACTACACCCGCGACCTGAATGCGGACAAGGCCGAGGCCGAAGCGCCACAGGAAGTGGGCCGGGACTGCCCGGAGTGCGGCTCACCCCTGATCTTCAAGCGTGGCCGTTACGGCAAGTTCATCGGCTGCTCCGGCTATCCCAAGTGCCGCTACATCGAGCCTCTGGAAAAGCCGAAAGATACCGGCGTACCCTGCCCCAAGTGCCACAAGGGCACGCTCATGCAGCGCAAGTCGCGCCGCGGCAAGATCTTCTATTCCTGCTCCACCTATCCCAAATGCGACTACGCCATCTGGAACGAGCCTGTGAACGAACCCTGCCCCAAGTGCGGTTGGCCGGTGCTGACCATAAAGACCACCAAGCGCCGCGGCACCGAAAAGGTCTGCCCGCAGCCCGATTGCTCCTTTGCCGAGCCGTATGAAGAGCCGGAACAAGCTGACAAGGGCGACGACTAACGCCTGCCAATGAGCAGCGCTTTCCAGCTGCGCCTGGCTGCGCATCAACTGCACAAGGGGGACGTTGTCGCCTATCCCACCGAGGCTATCTACGGCCTGGGCTGTGATCCTCTGAACCGCCGCGCCGTGGCGCGGCTGCTGGGCATCAAGCAGCGCCCCCTGTCCAAAGGGCTGATCCTTATTGCCGCCGGCTTCGACCAACTGATACCCTTCGTCAACCATTTGCCTGAAGAGCAGATGCAAGCCGTGCTGGAAAGCTGGCCCGGGCCCAACACCTGGCTGCTGCCCGCAGCCAAGAGCACACCGCGTTGGCTGACCGGCGGCAGGGACAGCATCGCCGTCAGAGTAACCGCACACCCGCTGGCCGCCGGACTGTGCCGCGCCTTCGGGGGCGCCATCGTATCCACCAGCGCCAATCTCAGTGGCTATTCACCTGCAAGAACCGCGCTGGAGGTGCGTTTGCGCTGCCCTGGAACCGACGCTATTCTCCATGGAAGCACCGGAGATGCCACCCAACCCACAACGATCAGAAACGCCCTCACCGGCGAGGTGATACGCCCATGAGCGATGACACACCCGATATCGAGTCCGTAAAACAGTACCTCCTGCAGTTACAGGACAGCATCTGCCGGCAACTGGCTGAGACAGACGGTGGCGATGGCTTTCTCGAAGACAGCTGGGAGCGAGAACAAGGCGGCGGTGGCCGCTCACGGGTACTGGAAGAGGGTCTTGTATTCGAAAAGGCCGGCGTCAACTTCTCCCATGTGCATGGCGACCAATTACCCGGATCCGCCACCGCTGCACGCCCGGAACTGGCAGGCCGCAGCTTCGAAGCCCTCGGCGTCTCCCTGGTCATCCACCCACACAATCCCTATGTGCCCACCTCCCATGCCAACGTGCGTTTCTTCATCGCCGAGAAGCCCGGCGAAGAGCCCGTCTGGTGGTTCGGCGGCGGCTATGACCTGACGCCCTATTACGGTTTCGAGGAAGATGCCATGCACTGGCACCGCACCGCCAAGGCTGCCTGCGAGCCTTTCGGCGACGAGGTCTATCCCCGCTACAAGCAATGGTGTGACGAATACTTCTTTCTGAAGCACCGCAACGAACCCCGCGGCATCGGCGGCCTGTTCTTCGACGATCTCAATGACCAGGGCTTCGACCAATCCTTTGCCTTCATGCAGGCCGTGGGGAACAGCTACCTGGATGCCTACCTGCCCATCGTGAGCAAACGCAAGGACATGCCTTTTGGGGAAAGAGAACGGGACTTCCAGCTCTATCGCCGGGGCCGCTACGTGGAATTCAATCTGGTCTATGACCGCGGCACCCTGTTCGGCCTGCAATCCGGCGGGCGCACGGAATCCATCCTCATGTCCCTGCCGCCGCTGGTAAAGTGGCGCTACGATTGGCAGCCGGAGCAAGGAACAGCAGAAGCTGAGCTGTATGAAAATTTCCTCAAGCCGCGGGACTGGCT
>CAZFXI010000188.1:0-2818 GCA_964522855.1 uncultured Sedimenticola sp. | reverse complement strand
TTGGCTCGTCACCCCGGCGCAGGCCGGGGTCCATGTCCACGATGGATTCCGGCCTCCGCCGGAATGACTGACAATTGATTTACCGGTTTGCTGAGCTTTAGTAACTAATCACAATATTTTTTCGCCCAGTCGGAGGCCGTATTTCTTGATTTTGCGATCCAGTGCAGGGCGGGAGATGCCGAGAATCTGGCAACTGTTGCCCTTGTGCCCTCCCGTATGCCACAGCACTTTCTGGATGTGCCTCGCTTCCACTTGTTCCAGCGTTTGCAGCACCTCATTGTCGGTTGTGGAGGGGCTGTCCGCCTGTATCTCCTGCGGGCTATGAAAGCGGATCAGGTCAGCGCTGATGGCGCCTTCCCTGGCCTGTACCAGCGCCTGGGTGAGAATGTTCTCCAGTTCGCGCACGTTACCCGGCCAGTCGTGGTGCAACAGTAGATCCAGTGCCTGGGGGTCGATGGGCGGTGCGGGACGTTCCATTTTGCGGGCGGCGCGGGCTAGCAGGGCTTCTACCAGCAGGGGGATGTCGTCCCGGCGCTCGCGCAGGGGGGGCAAATGAACATGTACAACATCCAGCCGGTAGGCCAGGTCTTCCCGGAACAGCCCATCTTTTGCGGCCTGAAACAAGTCATGGTGGGTGGCGGCGATGATACGGGCATTGACATGGACGGTGGTATTGCTGCCCACCGGCTCCACCACCTGCTCCTGAAGGGCGCGCAGCAGTTTGGCTTGCAGCTGGGGGGCCAATTCGCCAATCTCGTCCAGGAACAGCGTGCCATCCTGGGCCTGCTGAAAACGTCCGGGCTTGCTGCTGGTGGCGCCGGTGAAGGCGCCTTTTTCATGGCCGAAGAGTTCGCTTTCGAGCAGGGTATCGACGATGGCGGCGCAGTTGATGGCGACAAATTCGCCGGGGCGCTTGCTGTACTGGTGGATGAGGCGGGCAACGATCTCCTTGCCGGTACCCGATTCCCCGGTGATCAATACCGTGGCGTTGCTCTGGGCCGAGAGGGCGATCTGCTTGCTCACCTCCAGCATGGCATCGCTGCGCCCGATCAGCTCACGAATCTGTGGAGTAGCCTGATCCTGGGCAGATGCCGCAGTAGGCTTATAGGCCAGCGCCTTGTCCACAGCAGCCTGCAGGATACGGGTCTTGACCGGTTTGTGAATGAAATCGGCGGCCCCGTCCTGGATGGCCTGTATGGCCAGCTCCAGGTCGTGTACGCCGGTCATCATGATGATGCGCGAGGCAGGGCTGAGCGCCAGCAGATCGGGAATCTGTTCACTGCCCAAGCCATCGGGCAATTGCTGATCGAGCAGGATCAGATCCGGTTGGCTGCCCTGGGTTTTTTCCAGCGCGCTCTTGCAGTCGTGCGCAACCCGCACTTCCATGCCCTGATCCTCGAAATGCAGGGTCAGCATCTGACTTAGAGAGCTGTCATCCTCAATAATCAATAGCTTGTGGCTCATGTCGTGTCTTCCATTTTCCAGCAGGCAATACCAAGAAATGCCCATCCTGCCAGAAAAGACAGGCCGCCGAAGGGAGTTATTACACCGAGACTGCGGATATGAGTGACGGCCAGCAGGTACAGGCTGCCGCAGAACAGGAGAATACCGAGCATGAAGAAGCGACCAGCCCAGCGAAGGCCCGGGGTGGGGTGGCTGATCATCAGCAGGCCGGTGATCAGCAGGGCCAGTGCGTGCAGTCCCTGATACTGTACCCCCTTGTTGAAGATCACGAGCATCTCGGGGGACAGCAGGTTCTTCAGGCCGTGGGCGCCGAAAGCACCCAGGGCAACGGTGAGGAAGCCGCTGATGGCGCCGAAAACCAGGCTGGCTCTTGCATCGTTCATGTTTTTTCGTCCAGCAGGGCCAGCGACTCGGCGGCGATTTCACGCACATCCTGCTGTGGGTCGTCCAGCAACGGAACCAGCCGGTCTCTGGCGTGGGGTGAATGGCTGAGGCCCAGGTAGTGTGCCGCATCGCCGCGAATATTGGCCTTTTCGCTGTGCGTCAGGTCGCCCAGTGCCGGTACCAACCCTTGGAGCAGGGTTGAGCCTTCGAGTTCTTCGAGCAGTGCCCCAACGCCGAATTTCACGCTTAGAGAGCCGTCCTCGTCCTGCATCAGTTCCAGCAGCAGTGGCAGAGACTCCGGGTGATCCTTTATATAGTGCGAGGCCTGATCGAGCTGTTGCTGCTCCAGCAATTCACGGATATAGTCCCTGCCAGCGTCACCGGCAGCCGCCTTTTTGGCCCAGTCTGCCAGTTCACCGGGCGTGTAGTTCCCGCTCAACTCGAAACTGCCGATGCGTATCCAGGGAGCAGAGCGGGTGCCGACCTCCTGGGCAATTTCGGGATGAACGGCGATATTCACCACCTCCAGGCGGCCGATATCCCCTTTCTTCACCAGTTCGGAAAGGCTGTGCAGAACCGAGTGGCAGTGTGGGCAACCGGGGGCGATGAGTAACAATGTGTCTGCTGGTGTGTTCATGGAGTTGATATGGATCAGTTCTAATCGGCTGTTTGCTGGGGTCCGTAGGGCTATTTTTACATCTAATTGCTTGATTTCCAAGGTCTATAAGTATTACAGATAAAGCCTCTTTATACCTGCTGGCGGTAAAATTGTTTGGCGTTTTTGCCGCTAAGAAACTATTTTTACTCACCCTATATTGCCCTGGGCGGCTTTGCGCTGTAGTTCGTTTTCTGCGACTGAGTCTTCCATGAGGGTAACTAGAGCGATTTTTTGGAGCGGGTGGACCTCCGGGTTTCACTTGTTCTGAATTGAAAAGAAGACCGCTTCGGCGGTGAATATTCACTGCAGTGT
>CAZFXI010000187.1:0-2866 GCA_964522855.1 uncultured Sedimenticola sp. | reverse complement strand
CTCGTGGTGATACCCGTACAGGCGGCGGTATTCTGGCTGTTCGGCCTGTATCGCGGGGTGTGGCGCTTCGCTTCCCTGCCAGACATGATCCGTATCGGAAAATCCGTATTTACCGGCCTGATCATCATTACCCTGCTGTTGTGGCTGACCCGTGATTTCAGCGGGGTACCGCGTTCCGTGCCGGTGCTCTACGGCATCCTGCTGATGATTTTTCTCAGCCTGCCGCGCATGGTGTATCGCTTCGTCAAGGACCAGGGGGCGCGCAGCAAGAGCGCCCAGCGGGTGCTGGTCGTGGGGGCGGGAAGTGCTGGAGAAATGCTGGTGCGGGATCTGTTGCGCGACACCCAGCGCGCCTACCTGCCTGTGGCCTTTGTCGATGATGAAGCCAGCAAGCGGGGGCGGGAAATTCACGGTGTGCGGGTGATGGGCAATTGCAGGAAACTGCCGCGCATTGCCCGCAAACTGGCAGTCGACTTGGTCATGCTGGCGGTACCCTCGGCAGATAAGAGCCAGATGCAGCGCATCATCGCCGTAGTGGAGGAAACCGGCCTGCCGTTTCGTACCGTGCCGCCCTTGAAAGAGCTCATGTCTGGCAATGTGCGCGTGGATCAGCTGCGTGAAGTCATGATCGAGGATCTGTTGGGAAGAGATCCGGTGGCCCTGAACTGGCAGGCAATAAAAAAAGGCTTGTCCGGACGTTCGGTGCTGATCACCGGCGCGGGAGGCTCCATCGGTTCGGAATTATGTCGCCAGTTGGCCAGCCTGTCGCTGAAGAACCTGATCCTGGTGGAAAACAGCGAATTCAACCTGTTTTGCATGGAGCGGGAGCTGCGCCAGCGCTTTCCGGATCTGGAATTGTTTCCGCATCTGGCGGACATCACCGAGCGGAAGGTCGTCGATCGGATCTTCGAGCGCTACCGGCCCCAGGTGGTGTTTCATGCGGCAGCCTACAAGCATGTGCCTTTGCTGGAGGAGCAGGTCAGGGAGGCGGTGAACAACAACGTGCTCGGTACGCGCAATGTGGCGCTGGCGGCAGACGCCTGTGCTGCGGCGGAATTCGTGCTCATCTCCACCGACAAGGCGGTCAATCCGGCCAATGTCATGGGGGCGAGCAAGCGGGCGGCAGAAATCTATTGTCAGAATCTCAATGATCGTTCGTCCACCAGCTTCATTACCGTGCGATTTGGTAATGTGCTCGGTTCCACGGGCAGTGTGGTGCCCCTGTTCAAGGAGCAGATAGAACAAGGTGGTCCGGTAACGGTGACGCATCCGGACATGGAACGCTATTTCATGACCACCCGCGAAGCCTGCCAACTGATCATGCAGGCCAGTGTGCTGGGCGAGGGTGGCGAGATTTTTGTGCTGGACATGGGGCAGCCGGTGCGTATCCAGTATCTGGCTGAACAGTTGATCCGTCTTTCCGGAAAGAAACCCGGAGAGGATATTGCGATAGAATACATCGGATTGCGCCCGGGAGAGAAACTCTACGAGGAGCTGTTCCATGAACAGGAGTCCCTGCAGCCGACAGCCCATGAGAAGATATTGCAGGCACGTTACCGGCCCGTGCCCTGGGATGAGCTGGCTGGATTCATGGAGAGTGCAGAAACAGCCTGCAACGCATATGATTGTAATAAACTCAGTGATTTACTGACCCGGCTGGTGCCGGAGCGGACGAATCATGGTGGCGGACGGGAGTGCGCCCTACAGGATACTAGATGAATACTGAACAGACAGAAACCATTCTTGAGGAAGCAGTGGCTGCCACGGACAGCGATAGCCGCCTCGCGGCCGTGCTCGAGGCATCGGGCAAGCTGTCAGCCCAGGATTATTCCCGTGCCGCAAGACTGGCGACGGAAAGCGGCGTTTCCGTGTGGAACATGGTACACAAGCTCGGGTTGGTTTCAGAGCGCGACCTGGCCAAGCTTTTTGCGCAGGAACTGGATCTGGAGATTATCGATAGCGAGGCGTTTCCGGATGTGCCACTGCTGGAAGATGCCGTGTCCCAGCGTTTCCTCAAGGAATCCCGGGTGTTGCCGCTCTATCTGGAGGACGAGCGTCTCTACCTGGCCATGGCCGATCCCGGCGACGAATTCGCCATCAGCGCCATGGAAGCCGCCAGCGGCCATGTGGTGCAGCCGGTAGTGGCCCTGCCCACGGATATCGACAATGCGATCGAAAAGCTCTATGGTGCCGGCCGCTCGGCCATGGGGGAGATCCTCGATGGCCTGGGAGAGGGTGATGAAGGCGAAGCCGACGTGGAAACCCTCAAGGATCTGGCTTCCGAAGCGCCGGTCATCCGTCTGGTAAATCTGATCGTGCAACGGGCCGTGGAATCCCGTGCCTCGGATATTCATGTCGAGCCCTTCGAAGGGCAGCTCAAGGTGCGTTACCGCATCGATGGCGTGCTCACCGAGACCGAAGCCCCCCCCGCCCATTCCACGGCGGCCATCATTTCCCGCATCAAGCTCATGGCCAAGCTCAATATCGCCGAGCGGCGTCTGCCCCAGGACGGGCGCATCAGCCTGCGGGTGCAGGGCAAGGAACTGGATCTGCGGGTGTCCACCGTGCCCACCATGTTCGGTGAAAGCGTCGTCATCCGGTTGCTGGACAAGGAGAGCGTGAAGTTTGATTTTGGCGCGCTGGGCTTCGATGGCGAGCCGCTGGAGCGCTTCAAACACATCCTGGACATGCCCCACGGCATCGTGCTGGTGACGGGGCCGACGGGTAGTGGCAAGTCCACCACACTCTATACCGCCCTGAGTCGCCTCAATACGGCAGAGAAGAAGATCATCACCGTGGAAGATCCGGTGGAATACCAGGTGGCAGGCATCAACCAGATACAGGTCAAACCGCAGATCGACCTGAC
>CAZFXI010000186.1:0-2901 GCA_964522855.1 uncultured Sedimenticola sp. | reverse complement strand
CAGAAAACCCAAACCGCACAAGTAGCCAAAGAAAAGGCAATTCATGTGTCATCGAGATGAAAAATTGCAGGCTCATTCTATTGCGGGTCTTGAGATTATCGCTGCCGAGTCTTTAGGTGTTCGTGGACTTTGCTGTAAGCTGGATCTCGATCACCGCTGTATTGTTATCGACCCCGGTGTGGCTTTGGGATACATGCGGCACGGACTGCTTCCCCATCCGTTACAGGTGGCAACTGGCGAAAAAGTACGTGAACATATCGTGGCGTCCCTTGAACAGGCGACTGACGTGGTATTCAGCCATTTTCATGGTGATCATGTCCCCATCGCCGACGCCAATCCCTATCAACTATCCCTTCGGGATCTGCCCCCGCACTTTCAGCAGCTCCGTGCTTGGAGTCTGTCACCAGAGACAACGCCACCGAAGATGGCAAAACGGTTTCAGGATCTGAAGCAACTGCTGGGAAGCAATATGCAGGTCGCCAACGGACGATGTGACGGCTCATTGGCCTTCTCCCCAGCGGTTCCTCATGGAAAAGCGGGTAGCCGGTCTGGAATGGTAATGATGACACGGATTGATACCGGGGGCGGTGTATTCGTGCATGCATCAGATATTCAGCTGCTGGATGCGCAGACAGTGGATATGATAATCCATTGGCGACCTGATATCGTACTGGCTGCGGGTCCGCCTTTGTATCTGAGACAGCTCAGTAAAGAGGATCGGCACATGGCTTGGAGCAATGCGCTACGCCTGGCCAATAGTGTCGATACTCTCATACTCGACCATCATCTGTTGCGCAGTATCGATGGGCTGACGTGGTTGGCCGACCTGTCAACGGCGGTGGGAAAACGGGTCTATTGCGCGGCTGACTTCCAGGGTGTCAACAGGAAGTTGTTCGAGGCACGGCGACAAGCATTGTATCAGACGATGCCTGTTCCAGATGCCTGGCACGAAGCCTATGCAAAAGGGGAAGTGGATGCCACAAGTTTTCTCGAAAAAGCTGCTTCGGGATAATACAAACTTCAGCAACCCACGGAGCAGAGCGATCATGCGCCATTTGGTTTACAGCAGGAAGAACAGGGTTGTGCCTCAGACTTTCGTCGCTGGCCTGGAATTGGCAACGATCAATATTGCCTGGGAAACCGATCCTTGAATGGCTTTGAGCATTGATCGAGCAGTGTGCCATGGGCGCCTGAATCATTATCGATGATTTCTGCCGGCAGATCGTAGCTTGACACCGCTCCAGAGTCGGAGACAGCAATGGCGATTATTTGGCACCAAATGAGTGGGTTGTTCCTGTCTTTGATTCGTGAAAGGCATCAGAAAAACGGCTTTTGAAGTAGCAGACAGCATCCAGGCCGGTGCAATGATTCGGCGCAAGATAGCGGATGGACAAGCGTTCCAAGTTATCACCGGTGAAGGCCAATCGTTCTATCGTGGCGTGCAACAGATGCATACCCCCCATGACCGCATGGATGTTTTTCTGCCGGCTTATCTGCTGGATATATTCCAGGGTGTTGATGACACCAGAGTGGCCGCAACCCAACACCACCACCAGGCCTTTGGATGTTTCGATATACAGGGCCTGATCGTCGAGCAAGACATCCTTCCGGGTGCATTCAGGATCCAGATAGAAAGGACCACCGGTATCCTCGATCTTGTACCTGCGCGGGATCTCACCGGTTACATGGATGCCCTGGACAATCTCCGTAGGCCCTTGGGTGTGGATACACCTGCTTGCAAGGGATGTGAGTTCTGCCTCATCGACGATGGGTGCGCCAATCATCCTGCCGTTGCGGTTGAACTTGGTTGTCAGCGCCTGGGGATGGAAATAGACGTCAACCGGCCCAGTCATCTCAAGCGCATCGACAAGGCCACCCGCATGGTCATAGTGTCCATGGCTGAGGAGAATGGCCTCCACCGCTTCCATGCGGATGCCCAGTTGTTTCACATTGTGTGCCAGTGCAAGGCCCTGTCCCGTATCGAACAACAGGCAATGCCCATCGGCCTCAATATAAAAAGCGACCCCATGCTCGGCCAACAGGCCGGGGCCGCCCGCTGTGTTTTCGACCAGTTGAGTGACAATCAGGTTATTGATCATATCTTTGATTTCAGCCCTTCAATAAAGTGATCACTCAAGATTGAACACGCCGAAATTCCAGATTCAGGCCTCTGCCTCGTGTGCTGGCTTTGGCAGTCCGGCCAGCTTGCACAACATGCGTACCGGGCCATGAGGGAATAAATCATACAGGAACTTTTTATAGGCTTCCTGGTCATGAAAATGCTCGCCCTGATGCTTGCCCAGTGTAAGCACCAGTTTGTGCATGGTGGGATGGACTTTATTCTCCTGATAGTATTCCCGGAAATAATCGATCAGTCCACGTGCGGTCTCACTCACCGGTTTATGCCCATTGGCTTCATGCTGTTTGATCAGTGCCTCACAGACTTCTTCGTTCCAGTCATCCAAGTTGTGCAGATAACCCTCTTCATCGGTTTTAATTTTCTTGCCGTTAACTTCGATGCTCATTATTTTACTCCTTCGTATTGGTTCTATTGATTGAGTCAGGCATTCTTGATCGAACTGACCCATTCCACCATGGTATTGGTCGGCGCCTCCATGGGTGCCTCCATAAAATTCACGACGAATTTATCGCTTAGTTCGTTGACCGCAATAGAGCGGGGTCGTACAGCAGCGATCATCGCATTGGGGATGGCGCCACTCATACAGAAAAGGATGTTTTTCGAATCCACGATATTCTCAGCGATCTCAGCTTTTTCCAGCGCCTTGACGTGACCGTAGTGATCGAAAACTGCGATAAAACGAGCGGTCGGATGTTCCTCAATTTTCGATTTCAGATATTCGATCACCTCGTCTGTATTGTTGAAAGTGGTTTCAGACTTAA
>CAZFXI010000185.1:0-2921 GCA_964522855.1 uncultured Sedimenticola sp. | reverse complement strand
AAAATAGGGTGCAATCTCGGTATTCAGGTAACTGCTCAAGGAGCGTGAATCCAGACCCTTGCTGTGCAAGCGCTCCAGCAGGCGTCCCATACCTTCTTCAAGCAACGCTGCCGGACTGTCCTTGGCGAGCTCCGGCGCAGCGGGTCTGGGCATGGATGGTGGGGCATAGCCGTAACCAAGCCCATGAGTTCCAGGTTGCGCCTGTGCAATCCCCATGCTCATCACTGCCAACATTGTAATTACTGTTTTTTTCATTGTCTCTTCCTCCTTCAATTTGGGTCTTTCTTTCAACTGGTAATCTTACGATAGATATCAGAAACCTTTAAGGGCAATTTTGCCACGTCATCCAGCACCACATAGTTCGCCTTTCCGTACATATGCGGCAGGTAGTCCGCGCCTTCCTTGTCGATGGTGATGCAAAAGGGGTGGATGCCTGCCACCCTCGCTTCAAATAGTGCCTGGCGAGTGTCCTCAATGCCATACTCTCCACGGTAGTAATGATCATAGTCGTCTGGCTTGCCGTCGGATAGCGTAATCAGCAGTTTTGTTCTGGCCTCCACACCTTCCAGCATGCTGGTGAAATGGCGGATAGGTGCTCCCATGCGGGTATAGTCCTTGGGCTCAATGGCAGAAATACTGGCCTTTACTGCATCGTCCAGAGGATCATCGAAGGTCTTGATACAATACACCTCGCAGCGTTTCCTTGCCCAACCGGAAAAACCGTAGATGGCATAACGATCACCCAGTATCTGCAGCGATTCCACCAGCAGCACCAGCGCTTCCCGCTCCGCCTCGTTTATCCATCCCTTGGTAGAGCCGGACATGTCCACCATGAACAATACGGCGATATTGCGCTCATCCTTGTGCATGCGGGTAAACACCCGGTCAGTCATTTCCATCCCGGATTGCATATCGGCCAGGGCTTCGACGAAGGCATCGATATCGATATCCTCGCCATGAGGCTGGCGGCGCAACATCTTGTCTTCTCCTCGCAGTACTTCGAAAGTGCGATGCAGGGAGTGTATCAGGCCACGATATTTCTCCCGCGTCTGATCATAGAAATACCTTTCACCCGGGGGAAGGCTCAATTCCCTGAGCACACACCAGTTCTTTCGGTAATGCTGCCTGCCAAAATCCCATTCATCATAGAAAAAAGCACCTTCTTCATGATACACACCGCCCCACACATCATCGGGATCCAGGCTTTCATCTTCCAGCAGGGACGGGTCGTACTCACCTTCGCCGGCGGGCACCAGATAGTCCTCGGGAATCTCCGTGAGATCGAGCTGTATGGAGGTGATGAGTTGCCTGGCGTGTTCAGGGATGGGCATAACCTGATCTGCCACGATCAATTCCAGTTCTGGCAGCTCTGACGGGTCGGCAGCCTGCTCCTTCTCCTGCAAGCTGAAGGGTGGCGCTGGTTCAGGCGAATCACCCCACATCTCGTCAGACATCACGCGCAAGGATTCACGAAACCGTGCCTGATCCCGCAACAAACGCTGCTTTCGGGCCTCCCAGGCCCTGAACAAATCCTGTTCTCCGGCATAGCATGGCAATGCCGGGGATGGCGAGGCATATAGCTTGGGCAACAGTTGTACACTGTCCTGCACCGTCGATGACAGATCCTGCAAATTCGCCGCCGCATCGCCGAGCATGCCCGGCCAGTCATTGTCCCTCAGTTTGTCCTGCAGTTGCCGCATCTGCCGAAACAAACCGGGCAAATCCCGTTGCAGATGTGCATCCACACGCCAGGTTTCCAGTGCCAGAAACCATTGCAGCGCCCGTTGCCTGTCATCGTAGGGAGCCAGCAACAATTCCGGATCGACATTCAGCGTGCCATAACGGGTGTACGCCCAGAGATGGGTGGCAATCGCCTTGTAAAGCTGAAAGTTCTGCTCTTCGCTATCCAGTCGCGCCAGTAGCTCGGGTAGATAGATGGCTTCACCATCTGTCCAGGCACCGCTATCGATTTCCATGTCCAGCTTTCTTCCCGACAGCCCGTGAATGAAGGGGCCGAGTACTGGGCTGACTTTCTCCTGCAATGCCGCAGTCGCCCGCAAATGCCCAATTTCTAAAAAACCCTGCAAATCCTTGATCACCTCCATGGCGGGATGCAGGCCGGAACGATCATAAGTATCCATGGCGTGCAGACACCAGGCAGCCATCATTTCTTCATCCATGGACTGAAGGGCCTGACAGGCGCGATTGGCAAACTCGAAAGCCAACTGAATATTGGTACTGGACACGCGCCGTACCCACTGCAGGATCAAGCGCTGTTGTTCCTGAGTCAGGGAAGCGAGGTTAGTGGCGATGGACTCCGTGTGCAGGAATGAAAACTCCACCTCCAGAATATCATCGAGACGGCCGATGATTTCTACTGCATCCAGGGGGCGGGACTCATTCATCCGTCAACACCAAGGCTGGGCATGCTGACTCGATCACTTCATATCATCCAGCCCAAGCGCATTCCAGAGTTCATCAACCCTGGCTTTGACTTCCTTGTCCATCGATATGGGCCTGCCCCATTCGCGGCTGGTTTCCCCCGGCCATTTGCTCGTGGCATCCAAGCCCATCTTGGATCCCAGGCCGGATACCGGTGAAGCAAAGTCCAGATAATCGATAGGTGTGTTCTCCACCAGGGTGGTATCCCTGACCGGGTCCATGCGTGTGGTCATGGCCCAGATGACATCGTTCCAGTCTCGCACATTCACATCATCATCGGTGACGATGACGAACTTGGTGTACATGAACTGCCGCAGGAAGGACCAGACGCCAAACATCACGCGTTTGGCATGGCCGGGATACTGCTTCTTCATGCTCACCACGGCCATGCGATAAGAGCAGCCCTCTGGCGGCAGATAGAAATCGGTAATCTCCGGGAACTGCTTCTGCAGGATGGGCACGAACACCTCGTTCAGCGC
>CAZFXI010000184.1:0-2963 GCA_964522855.1 uncultured Sedimenticola sp. | reverse complement strand
GAGAACTGGAGACAATCATGGAACAAGCACTGCTGGTTATTGCCGCCGCTATCATGATGGGGCTTGGCGCCGTTGGCGCCGCTATCGGTATCGGCGTCCTCGGGGGACGCTTCCTGGAAGGCGCCGCTCGCCAACCGGAGTTGATTCCCATGCTGCGTACACAATTCTTCATCGTCATGGGTCTGACCGACGCGGTACCCATGATCGCGGTGGGTCTTGGCATGTACGTACTGTTCGCCCTGGCAGGTTAAGACTGCGGGTGAGTATCAAACCTCTCGTCTTTAATGGGGTAACGGCATGAATATCAATCTGACTCTCATCGCCCAACTGATATCTTTCGCGGTGTTCGTGTGGTTCACCATGAAATTTGTCTGGCCGCCGATGATCAAGGCAATGGAAGAGCGCAAGGCGCGCATTGCCGACGGTCTGGCTGCTGCCGAGCGTGGTGTGCATGAGAAAGAGCTGGCGCAACAGGCCGCTCTGGAAAAGCTTCATGAGGCAAAGCAGCAGTCTGCGGAAATCGTTTCCAGGGCAGAAAAGCGTGCTGGGGAAATCGTCGATGAAGCCAAGGATCAGGCGCGGGTCGAAGGTGAGCGTATACTCACCGCTGCGAAAGCAGAGATCGACCAGGAAGCCAACAAGGCGCGGGAAGTACTGCGCACCAAGGTGGCTGAGCTTGCGGTCATGGGTGCGGAAAAAATCCTGCGCAAGGAAATCAACGCCGATGCTCACAAGGATATTGTGGACTCTCTGGCCAAACAGCTCTAGGCGATATCATGTCTGTAGATTTGATTACCATTGCCAGACCGTATGCCGAGGCCGTATTTGCCAGGGCCATCGAAACGGATACACTGGATAAATGGGCCCAGATGCTGGATTTTCTGGCGACCGTGGTTTCCGATCCGGCGGTGGTGGACATTATTGTCAATCCGGCCGTCGAACATGAGCGCAGGCTGCAATTGCTGCTGGATATCGGTGGTGAGCAGCTGTCGGAAGAAGGGCAGAATCTGCTGCGGGTGCTGGTCGAAAATAATCGGCTGCCGGCCTTGCCGGATATTGCAACCCTGTTTCATCATCTGAAAAGCGAACATGATGGCGCCATTGATGTGGAAATCGTTTCCGCCTATGCGCTCAAGCCTGATGCTGAAAAGGAACTTGCCACTGCGCTGAAGAAGAAGCTGGGGCGGGAAGTAAACATCAGCAGCAGCAAGGATCCGGCGCTGATAGGCGGGGTCAAGATTCGCGCAGGCGATATGGTTGTTGATGGTTCAGTGGCTGGGGCAGTGTCCCAGCTGGCCAACGAATTAGGAATTTAAGCGGGTAAGCGACATGCAACTCAATCCCTCTGAGATAAGCGAGCTGATCAAGAGCAGAATCGAGAAATTCGATCTGAAATCCGAAGCTCACAACGAAGGTACGGTAACGGCTGTTACCGATGGTATCGTGCAGATTCATGGGCTGGCAGATGCCATGTCCTACGAAATGCTGGAGTTTCCCGGCAACACGTACGGGTTGGCGCTGAACCTGGAACGCGACACCGTGGGTGCCGTGGTGCTGGGTGACTACAAGCACATCACCGAAGGTGATTCGGTGAAATGCACCGGCAAGGTACTGGAAGTGCCCATCGGCGCCGAACTGCTGGGCCGGGTGGTCGATACCCTGGGTAACCCGCTGGACGGCAAGGGGCCGATCGAAGCCTCTCTTTCAGCCGCCATGGAGCAGATTGCGCCAGGTGTTATCGCACGTAAATCGGTGGATCAGCCGGTACAGACCGGGATCAAGGCCATCGACGCCATGGTGCCCATCGGCCGTGGCCAGCGGGAGTTGATCATCGGTGACCGCCAGACCGGTAAGTCTGCCATCGCCATCGATGCCATCATCAACCAGAAAGGCACCGGCGTTAAGTGTATCTACGTGGCCGTGGGACAGAAGAACTCCACCATTGCCCAGCTGGTGCGCAAGCTCGAAGAGCATGACGCCATGGAGCACACCATCATCGTCGCCGCCCCGGCTGCCGATTCGGCTGCCATGCAGTTCCTGGCGCCCTATGCAGGTTGCACCATGGGTGAATATTTCCGTGACCGCGGCGAAGATGCACTGATCATCTATGACGATCTGACCAAGCAGGCCTGGGCTTATCGCCAGGTATCCCTGCTGCTGCGCCGTCCCCCCGGTCGAGAAGCCTATCCCGGTGACGTGTTCTATCTGCACTCCCGCTTGCTGGAGCGTTCTGCGCGCATCAATGCGGAAGAGGTGGAAAAGCGCACCAACGGTGAAGTGAAAGGCAAGACCGGATCCCTGACCGCGCTGCCCATCATCGAGACACAGGCCGGTGACGTATCCGCTTTCGTGCCCACCAACGTGATTTCGATCACCGATGGCCAGATTTTCCTCGAGTCGGATCTGTTCAACGCCGGTGTGCGTCCCGCGATCAACGCCGGCTTGTCTGTATCCCGGGTAGGTGGCGCAGCCCAGACCAAGATTATCAAGAAACTCGGTGGTGGCGTGCGTCTGGCCTTGGCCCAGTACCGTGAACTGGCGGCATTCTCCCAGTTTGCTTCCGATCTGGACGAAGCCACCCGCAAGCAGCTGGAACGTGGTCAGCGCGTAACCGAGTTGATGAAGCAGGGACAGTATTCTCCCATGTCCGTGGCTGAAATGGCGATTTCCCTGTTTGCCGCCAACGAAGGTTATCTGGATGACGTGGAAGGGGACAAGGTCGTGGATTTCGAGGCGGCGTTGCTTTCCTACATGACCAGCAGTCAGAGCGAGTTGATGGACAAGGTCAACGAAAGTGGTGACTGGAATGATGAAATCGAGAACGCATTCCATGAAGCACTGAAAGATTTCAAGGCAAACAACAGCTGGTAAGCCGGATTACGATATTCACTGACACAAGGTTGAATCATGGCAGGCGCTAAAGAGATACGCACACAGATCGGCTCCATCAAGAACACGCAGAA
>CAZFXI010000183.1:0-2973 GCA_964522855.1 uncultured Sedimenticola sp. | reverse complement strand
TATTTCTCAATCAGTGATTCCTTCCGAAAGCACTACCTACTACAACTTGACTTTCCATGTTTAGTATTTGCTTTTTTTCTAATGTAGTCAATTGGCATTTTCAATAAATCAAACTGCATTCATAGGCTTATTCAACAAAGAAATCGTCGCCTTCGGCTTCCGGCATATTGCCATCCAGAACCAGATTTCTTCTGCGCTGCATATACGAATCCCGAACAAAACTGTAGGGATCCAAAGCAGCAGATTCAAGAACACGACTGGCCTTCAACAAATCCGCACGCCGGTCCACATAACGAATGCCGTACAACGACCAACTTATCGTCGCACTGTCAATTTGTGTATAGATGGGATTTACTACCCAGTCCCCCGCAAACCCGACGGCATCCCTGGCACTGCTGGGACCGATGACCGGCAGAACCAGATAAGGTCCACTGGAAAAACCCCATTTTCCCAGGGTCTGCCCGAAATCCTCTTCATGTTTTTCCAGCCCCATACCGGTGGCGACATCCATGAAACCCAGAATGCCAATCGTAGTGTTGATGCCAAAACGCCCGACATCAGACAGGGCTTCACCAAACTTGAACTGCAGCAGATTATTCAGTGCGATCTGCACATCTTCAAGATTGGCGAAAAATCGGGTGATACCACGATCAACCGGCACCGGCGTGATAGTTTGATAACCCCGCGCCAATGGCCTGGCCACGTATTCATCCAGCTTTTCATTGAATGTATACATGGGGCGATTAAAGGCTTCCCAGGGATCTGCTTCATCGGCATCAGTCGTGGCACAGCCGGAAATCACCACGACGAACACGGCCAGCCATAGCCAGGAAAACCGGGATCTCGCCACCATTGATCGTACGTTCATGTTCTTTCCTTATGCCTTGTCCATTGGGTTACACAGCAATCCATGAAGAGGTTGTGCCAGCCAATCACTTTGCCAGACTGTCCTGTTTCAGGCAATGAGATTTTTTCGCCAAACAGCAAAGTATGCATTATTCTTTGTCACATGACGAAAAACCAGCCGCTTCTTACTATTGACCGCCGTTTCCGCGGTTTTCTTCCCGTGGTGATCGACGTGGAAACCGGGGGCTTCGATGCCCGCACGGATGCCTTGCTGGAAATCGCGGCGGTCATCATCGAAATGGATGAAAAGGGGTTTGTACACCCAGGTACGACCATCGATTGCCATGTAGAGCCTTTTGCCGGCGCCAACCTCGACCCCAAGGCCCTCGCCTTCACCGGCATCGATCCCCACCATCCCTTTCGCTTTGCAAAGCCCGAAAAAGACGCGCTGGAAGCCATTTTCAACCCCATACGCCAGGCAATCAAGAAGCACAACTGCAAACGCGCCATCCTGGTCGGCCACAACGCATTTTTCGATCTGGGTTTTCTAGACGCGGCAGTGGAACGAACCGGCATCAAACGCAACCCTTTCCATCCCTTCAGCACCTTCGATACCGTGTCACTGGCAGGACTGGCCTATGGGCAGACCGTGCTGGCAAAAGCCGTGGTGGCGGCAGGCATCGAATGGGACAGCAAGGAAGCCCATTCCGCCCTGTACGACACGCAAAAAACGGCCGAGCTATTCTGTGCAGTGGTCAATCGTTGGCAGGAACTGACGCTGCTGGCAGACGCTTGCTCAGACGCAGAAAACGCCACACCAGCCAGATCGCCGACAGGGTAAGACCGGCGACCAGCCCCATCCACAAGCCCTGGGGACCGATGTCCCTGACAAAGCCCAGATACCAGGAAAGGGGCAGTCCCCACAACCAGTACACCACCAGGGTGATCATCATCGGGTAAAAGGTGTCTTTCATGCCCCGCAAAGCACCGTTGGCGCTGATCTGAATACCATCGGACAGCTGGAAGATTGCGGCCATGAGCAACAGCTTGACCGCCAGTTCACGCACCTGGGCATCCCGCGTATATACAGAAACGATCTCCTCTGGAAAAAGAAACAGCACACTGGCCGTCAGGGTCATACAACTGGCCGCAAAGCCAATGCCCACCAGCCCGCGAAAGCGCACCAGCCAAGTTTGCCCCTCACCGATGGCATGCCCCACTCGCACCGTGGTGGCGGAACTGATGCCGAGGGGAATCATGAACGCCATGGCGGCCACGTTCAGCGCCACCTGATGTGCAGCGACTTCGGTCACTCCCAGCTTTCCCATGAGCAGGGCCACCGCGGCAAACATGCCCACTTCCGCCACCAGAGACACGGCGATGGGCGCACCTACCCGCAGCATCTCCAACGTCTTGCGCCAATCTCGGGGCTCTGCCGGGGTAATCCAGATGAAACGGTAGCGCTTGTGGCGCAGGATATAGCCCAGCAGCAGGAACAATTGCAGCCACATAACCAGCGCTGTCGCCCAGCCGGCTCCTTCGGCACCCATGGCAGGCACACCCAGCTTGCCGAACATGAATACCCAGTTGGCCAGCACGTTGGCCAGCAGGGCCACAAGCTGTATCACCATCATCGGTTTGGTATAGCCAATACCTTCACTGAGAAAACGCAAGGCCAGATAACCGATGACTGCGGGCATGCCGAAGGAAACCGCCCGCACATAGTTGGCAGCCACCTCCGTGATGCCTGCGTCCAGCCGCAGGAAAACCAACGCCCAGGCCATCAAGACGATGCTGCCGACTGCCAGCACGGAAAGCACCAGGGTGACTCGCCCTACTTGCTCCATGAGATCACGGATCGCCCCGAAGCGTACTGCTCCAAAATAGTGGGAAGTCATGCTGGAGACGGCCATCAGCAACCCCACACAGAACAGATAGGGCAGAATCCACAGATTGACACCCACCGCTATGGCCCCCAGATCCAGAGGCCCCAGCCTTCCCGCCATGACCGTATCCGTAAAGCCCATGGCCACCTGAGCCACCTGCGCAAGCACGATGGGACCTGCCAATCGGGCATTGATCCAGGCCTCCCTCTTTATGGAGCGGTAGTTCAAGTTTGCATATCCC
>CAZFXI010000182.1:0-3020 GCA_964522855.1 uncultured Sedimenticola sp. | reverse complement strand
TGCTCCCTGTGCCGCAAGGCCCAGGGCAGCGCCTTTGCCTCCAATGGCGTGGTGCAACGCAAGGACTTTCATTTTGTACAGGGAGAGAACGAATTAACCGCCTTCGAATCTTCCCCAGGGCAGCACAAGCTGTTCTGCAAACACTGTGGCTCGCCCATCGTCAGCACCAACGAGGCACGTCCCGAAGAGTTGCGCATCCGGCTCGGTACGATAGAGACACCCATCACCGAGCGCCCGGAAGCACACATCTTCGCCAC
The DNA here is from genome assembly GCA_964522855.1 of uncultured Sedimenticola sp. GTDB lineage: Bacteria > Pseudomonadota > Gammaproteobacteria > Chromatiales > Chromatiaceae > Thiolapillus. The sequence goes on along the minus strand of CAZFXI010000182.1, from coordinate 2,763 downwards.
TTCAAAAGCCGATTGGGACAACATCTGTGACGATCTGCCACAATATGACGGCTACGAACCTGGCAGGAATTCCGGAGAAACCGAATAAATCATGGGCGAACATTCGTTGTCGCTCCTGCTGGTTCTTTCCCTGCTCACCGGCTGCGCGACCCAGAGCAAAACAAGCAGCATCGACTACCGTTGTGACAACGATTTTGCACTTCGTGCAGAATTCGATGAACAACAGGTCAGGCTGTTCCTGCCTGACAAGACGCTGACACTGCCACGCCGCCCCGACATGAAGGGCGAACGCTATGTCAGTGACGATCGACAAACACTGTTCCTGCGCAAAGGTGAAAATGCCGTGCTGGCCGTGAGCGCCGGCCATGGCGTACTGCGCTGCAGGCAAATAATGAATCCATAAGCATCCTTCCTGAAAACAAAGTTTTTTCATCCACCGAAGGAATAAAGCACGTCCCTCAGACATCTCTCCCGACAAGAACAATCAAACAAGCATCCTGAATCCAGGAATTCTATCGTCTTAAGGGGGGAAATCATGACAAGGATTTTAATCATTCTGTTTGTTGTTGCACTATTCGCAGGCACCGGCTGGTTCGCCTATCAATACATGAACAACCAGGGGCAATTCAGTACCCAGCTATCCAGCGGTAGCGATGCTCAGGAATCATCGCTGAACATGGCAATCTTTCCGCGACGCATTCCACAGGTTACCCGCAAGGCCTTCCAACCACTTGCCAACCATTTGCAATCCGCGCTGAAACGCCCCATAAACCTGATGACACCAGCGACATACAAGGAATTCTGGGCTGGTGTAAAACAGGGTAAATACGATATCGTGCACTACAACCAATATCACTACATCGAGAGCAACAAAAAGTTCGGATACCAGGCCATCGTCGCCAATGAAGAGGGAAACAGCCGCACTATATCCGGCGCCATCTATGCTAAATCTGCCAACCGGGGGATAAAAACCCTGCCTGATCTGAAAGGCAAGACCATTATTTTCGGTGGTGGAAAGAAAGCCATGGTGAGTTATATCGCCACTTCTGCCCTGCTCAAAAAAGCCGGCCTGGAACAGCAGGATTATACTGTCGTGTTCGCCAGGAACCCGCCATTTGCCATCGTGGATACTTTCATGAACAAGGGAGAAGCTGCGGCAGCCGGCGCACACTTGCTCAATACCAGATCAGTGAAAAAGCGCATCGGAACGGAAGGCATCAACAAGATGCGCATCCTCGCGGTGGGAGATCCCATTACCCACTTGCCCTGGGCAGTGAAAACCGACATGCCCGTCGATCTGCGGGAGGAAATTCGCAGCAGCATGATTTCACTGAAAGCTTCCAAGGATGGAAAGCAGATCCTGAAAGCAGCCATAGTGACAGATTTCTATTCCGTATCTGACAAGGACTACGACAAGAGCCGGGAATTGATCCAGTATGTCACCGGAGAAAGCTACCAACCCAAAACCCGCAACCTACCGTAACCGGAAGCTTCACGCTTTAAGGAATGCCAGTACATCTTCCAGTTCCCGGGTTCTGGCAAAAGGCGGCATGGCATCCAGGAAGGTATGCCCATAGCTCTTGCGCAGCATACGGGGATCACAGAGCACCAGCACGCCCCGATCGGTGACATCACGAATCAGACGACCCGCTCCCTGCTTGAGCGCAATGGCCGCCTGGGGAACCTGGTACTGCATGAAAGGATTACCGCCGGCCTTGCGCATGGCATCCAGGCGCGCCTTGAGCACCGGATCACCAGGCGCGGCAAAAGGCAGCTTGTCGATGACCACCAGGGACAGGGCTTCACCACGCACATCCACCCCTTCCCAGAAACTGGAGGTACCCAGCAGGACCGCGTTGCCATGCTCAACAAACTGTTTCAGCAACTCGGCCTTGGGCGCGCTGCCCTGCACCAGCAGCGGATACTCCAGCTTGTCCTGCAGCCAGTCGGCTGCCTGATGCAGGGCACGGTAGCTGGTGAAAAGCAGGAACGCCCTTCCCCTGCTGGCTTCCAGCATGGGCAAGGCCAGCTCCATCACCTTGTCCGTATAGTTTGGCGTACTGGGTTCCGGCAGTCCCCTGGGAACGAACCACAAGGCCTGCTCTGAAAAATCGAAAGGACTGCCCCAGCAGGCGGTTTCCGCCTTTGCCAGTCCCAGCTGTTGCTGAAAGTGCTCGAAACTCTCACCCACGGCCAAGGTAGCCGAGGTAAATATCCAGGCGGCAGGGTGGCTGGCCATCTGCCCTTGAAACAACCCCGCCACATCCAGTGGTGTGCTGTTCAGACGCACGCTGTGCGGGTGCACCTCGAACCAGCGCACCTGCTCCCCGGCATTCTCCGGGTTGATGACCTGGGTCAGATCCGTAGCCAGCCCCTGTGCACGAGTCAGGCAGCTATCCAGTCCCTTGCCCCGACCTTCGATGCTCTTGAGCATCCCTTGCAGACCTTCCAGTTCCTTTTGCAGGTACTCCAGGCCGTTTTGCACATCCGGGTTTCCCGCCACTTCATCCCAGGTCCCGCGTTGGCCATCGTGACCGAAGGCCAGGCGAAAATCTCGTGCGGCCTTTTCCAGGTGATCGATCTGCTCGAGGATCTTCGGCAGGTCACCGGCCTCCCGCACGTACTCTGCACGGGTGTCCCGGCACAGATCCAGAAACTGGCGGGTGCCTGCCGACACCCCAAAGAAATTGCTGGCCACGTCGGGCAGCTGATGGGCTTCATCGATGATATAAGCATCCGCCGCAGGCAACAGTTCACCGAAGC
>CAZFXI010000181.1:0-3025 GCA_964522855.1 uncultured Sedimenticola sp. | reverse complement strand
TCGATGAACTGCCGCCGGGGCGCACACCCATTCAGACGCTGGTGGTATCCGATGCTCGTCGGGACGAAATCATAGAGCGCGTGCGTTCCGCCTGTGTCAATGACCGCCAGGCCTACTGGGTGTGTACCCTCATCGAGGAGTCTGAAGCCCTGCAGTGTCAGGCGGCGGAAGACGTGGCTCAGGAGTTGCAGGAAGCGCTACAGGGGTTGATCGTCGGGCTGGTGCATGGACGCATGTCATCGGCAGACAAGGAGCAGGTTATGGCGGCTTTCAAGGGTGGCGATGTACAGTTACTGGTCGCCACTACGGTGATCGAAGTAGGCGTGGACGTACCCAATGCCAGCCTCATGATCATCGAAAACCCAGAGCGCCTGGGCTTGTCGCAGCTGCATCAGCTGAGAGGCAGGGTAGGGCGCGGCAGCGTAGAAAGCCATTGCGTGCTCATGTACCACCCGCCGCTGGGACAGCAGGCACGGGAAAGGCTGGCGGTATTGCGGGAAAGCAGTGATGGCTTCGTCATCGCTCGGAAAGACCTTGAACTGCGCGGGCCGGGGGAAGTGCTGGGCGTGCGCCAGACCGGGGAAATGCAGTTTCGGGTGGCGGATATTCTGCGCGATCAGCCGATGCTGGACGCTACCCGGCAGGTTGCAGACCGGTTGCTGTCAGATCATCCGCAGAGTGTGCAGCCACTGGTGGATCGCTGGCTGGGCGTGAATACCCGTTATGCGGGAGTATGAAAAAGCCACCCGGTATGTCTCCGGATGGCTTTTTGTCGTTAACGAGTTAGGTAATCAGAATGCACCCAGCCTTGCTGACCGCCGGCATCCACTTCCCACCAGGGGCCGCTCTTGGCGCCGGTAGGCATGACCTTGGCGCCCTTGGGCAGGGTTTTCATCACAGGCGCACGCGTGTTGGGTCCACCGCGCAGGTTCAGCCGTCTGGACGTGTACCAGCCTGCGTTGTCTGCAGAGGAAGCACTGTTGGCCGGAATGGCGCCCAACTGTCGGGCGAGGTTGTTGTGCGCATCCAGCAGGGCCGCTACGGTGATCTTGCCGATATCCGTGTTTTCATAGGAGCCCCCGAGTCCGGCAACCGGACCGGCCCAGCCGAAGCCACCCCAGCTGATGTCACTCTTGCTGGCGCTGCCCTGAGCCACTGCTTCCTGTACGCCGGTGCGTACATTGGTAGCGGTCAGCATGACTTCCGATTCGAGATTCGTGGTCTTGAGACCGCCAGCTATGATGCCAGCCGCGCCAGGTAGCAGGCCGCCGAGTCCACCAAAGGCTCCGCCCGCGTCATCATTTTTTCGCAGGATGGTGGGTGTGATGATGTAATCGGCGGCAACCATCTGTCCGGAGCCCATGTGACTGCCTTTCTGCAATTCACCACCCCTTGCCATCTGGCGTTCACGTTGCAGGGCGCTGGAGGCGCGTCCCCTGTCAACCACGCGGAAACAGTTACTCTGCGCCATCAGCAGCCGCAGCACCGGCACCGGGCTGGTCAACCCATAGGACATGTAGTAGCGGTCTTCCGGCTCCAGCAATGCGGCAGTACCGATCGGACGGGCACAGCGGAACAACTGGTTTGACTCCCCTTGGGTGCCTGCTGCACCGGCAGATCCCGTAACCATGCCGCCGCCCCCTCCGAGTTTTGTTTCATTGGAAACACAGCCGCCGAGCAGCAGCGTACTTAAAGCGAAAGACAGGACGATCCTTGTCGTGGAAGGTGATATGCGGGTTTTCATTTGTTTTTTTCTCCTTGAGTACGGGAATGCGTAACTATAGCTAAAAAAACCTGATTCGTGGAAGGGAAAGGTCACAAAGTGACGATCTGGTACACACTGTACTTATAGTAATGCTTGGCGAAAACTGCAAGCGATTGATTTGAATGGAGCCACCGCGCGGAATCGAACCGCGGACCTACGCATTACGAATGCGTTGCTCTACCAACTGAGCTACGGTGGCAAATCACTGTGCATGGAATCAGGCAGTATAAGGCTTGTATCGGCATATTCAAGCAGGAAACGCTGCAATGGCAGCGCCTTTTCTGCAAATGATAATGATTACCAGTATTTTTTTGAGGTAGATATTTCTGCTGGTCAATGTATGATCAATAAAAACATACTAAAACACTAGGTAATTACGAGGTTAGTTAGAACAATGAGTAATGCAATACCACCACGCGATGGCGATGGATATCTTTTGGATATGAACGAATGGACGCCGGAAATCGGCAAGGCCATGGCGGAAGCTGATGGCTTCGAAATGAACGACGAGCGCTGGGAACAACTGTTGAAAGCGCGTGAATACTTCGAAGAGCACGCCACGGTGCCCCCCATTCGCAAGTTTGCCAAATACATCGATGTCGACAAGAAGATCCTGTTCAAACAATGGATGACTGGTCCCATGAAACCCATCAGCAAGTATGGGGGCATGCCGAAGCCTACTGGATGCGTGTGATCGCTTCCAAAATCGAAAAGCGCCGTCATGGCGCTTTTTTTATGTACAGGATGTACGGACAGAAAATTGCTCCTGCATTTTCTGCACTTCCGCCATCCATGGCGGTCGTATGCCGCGAGCGCAGGGCACTGGAACTGCTCGACAACCGCTCCTGCGTTGTTCTACTACGGCACATCCATGTACCTATCCCGGCAGTTCCGGTATTCCCGTTGACGAGCTGTCGATGGTTTCTCAGGTATTCTTGCGCATGATGTTTGTCGGTTTGCCATCCAGGCTCGTCTGGTTCTTCTCCCGCCAATAGTCTTTCAGCCCGTCTGCTCCCTTTTTTTCGGCCCAGTCCGTAAGTTGTTCCCTTTCGGCATGGTAGTCAAAAAGCGGTACACCCATGCCGCAGGATGTCTGAACAAGATCCACGTCCAGGTCAAAAATCTGTCTTGCGCTGGGTATGGGGTTGAACCAGGCATACAGTTCGTTCCAATCCGGATCATTCTTGTGTACGACACGGGCTGTCCCGTACAGGCGCAGGATCATGGGGTTTCCTTCGAATGCCGCAAACATCAATGTCA
>CAZFXI010000180.1:0-3038 GCA_964522855.1 uncultured Sedimenticola sp. | reverse complement strand
GATCGTCCCCCAGTGGATGAATCACCACGGTGGTGTCCTTGCGCGCCTCCACGACTTCGTCCAGATAGCAGATACTGCCGTTGCGCACCGCCCGCGCCAGAGGGCCATCCACCCAGAGCGTTTCGCCGCCCTTGATCAGAAAACGTCCGACCAGATCGGAAGCCGTCAGATCATCATGGCAGGACACTGTAAGCAATGGCAGCTGCAAACGCCAGGCCATGTGCTCCATGAAGCGAGTCTTGCCGCAACCGGTAGGTCCCTTGAGCAGCACCGGCAGACGATTCCTGTACGCCGCCTCGAACACGGCAATCTCGTCAGCGACGGGTTCATAATAGGGTTCCTCGGAAAAAACATATTCTTCCGGGGTCAGGACACGGGCATGCTGGCTCACTGAAACACTCTACTGTGAATATCGATGCTGCATAGTGTAGCCTGATTTCAGCCGGGAATTGCGCCGTAAATTGCAGGGAGTTGTAGAAGATCGACCACTGACGCAGTGTTCAGGCATACCTGGACTTCAGATGTGGGTGTGTATCATCAATCAGGCTGTGGACGCAATTCCTACCTTGCTCCTTGGCGATCAGCATCGCCAGATCCGCCCTCCCTACCAGACTCTCGAGCGTATCCCCCTCCAGCACTTCGGTAACACCAAAGCTGGCGGTCACCCGCAAACCTTGGGAGCATGGGCTGCTCTCCAACAGCGATCTCAACTTTTCGGCCAGCCGGCAAGCACCGGCACGATCCGTTTCCGGCAGCAGGATGATGAACTCCTCTCCTCCCCAACGGGCGAAAACGTCCGAGCCTCTCAATCCGCTGGTGACCACGACAACGATTTCCTGAAGTATCTGATCACCAAACAAGTGGCTGTTCTCGTCATTGATGGATTTAAAATTGTCTACATCAAACATGATCAAGGACAGCGGGTGGTGATAGCGATGGAATTTGTCCATCTCCTCCTTGAGCAGGGATTCGAACTTCTGGCGATTGAAGATCCCGGTAAGGCTGTCGATACTGGCCTGTATGGACAATGCCCTGTTGATGCTCTGCAGTTCCATTTTTTTGGCCTGATGGCCCAGGATCAGCGTCAGCATGGCTGCCAGCAGGAAAATCATGGGGACGAAACCGGGAATGGTATGGAGCTTTTCCGGTTTGGCTGGCGGCTCCAGTGGCACGCTGGGAACACCCAGCTTCTGCAGCAAGCCGATCGCGGAATAAGTGGTGTAGATATCGCCGCCATACTGACCATTGGCGGACTGCAGGGACATCACGTATTTGCTGATGGCGTGTTTGTCCAGGCGATTCAGATATGCCATGTCCGACAGCAACCATACGATCAGATGTGTTGCCTTGAGTGAAGCCTTTTTCTTGTGTTCGTCGCTGTAGCGAGAGAAAGCGCCGACATCCTGCAGATAATGATGGCGAATCAGATAACTGAACAGACTGTCCATGTCGATGGTCTGACGAACGGCCCGGCGCCGGGTGGCATCATCACCATTGCTCGTATCGAGGATGGAGATGAATGCCCGAAACTGGTTGTAGCTGTCACCCACGGGCTTATCAGTTTGTCCACGATACCCACCGCTTTCTGTATCATGTACCGAACGGACAAATTTTCGGATACCTTCGCTCATTTCAGGAGGAAACGGCCGCTTCATGTGCCGATGCAGGATCTCCAGGGCACGAGCGGCAAAAGAGGTGCATTTCAGACTGGATTCGGTACCCAGCCCTGGGTAATGCTCATCCCAGAAGCCACCATCTGCGTTCTGGTGCCCGGCGACGAAACGCCAGATCCCTTCCAGATCGAGACGGGGATCATCGAGCAATCCCAACGCTTCCAGGGTAATCAGGGCATCCATGGTGGGACGCACGCCAACGGACTCCTCTGGGAGGGTCCGGAAACCCGCCTGGTTGCCACTGTCCACACCGGCCGGATCTTCCTGGTAGAGAGTCATCACATACTCGGCAACTGCCCTACGGTTGATACTGTGTAGTCCACCCAGATCCCGCAGGGTGGTTATCGCATAGCGAGTTCCACGCAAGGAGCTGTCGTTCAGCTGGGAAGGCTCGAACAGCATGTCCGGATTGGCGACAAAATACCCTGCCGGATTCTGGCGATTGACGATCCATTGTATCGTGGTGTCAGGCGTGTAATAGATGTTGTTTTCCCGATAGGCTTCCAGTACCTGTTGATACTGCTGCTGCCTTTCAGAATAGTGCAGTGCATCGTTTGCGATTTTCCATTGAAAGAACACGGCAAACGCCACCAGCAATCCCGCCAGTAGTAATAGAATTCTGTTCACAGTCGATCCCGTCCCTTAAACCGATTTTCGGTTTTTTACCTCAGATGAATGCTCCACCGGCTGTTTCCGATTACGGCCAAAAGCCGGATTGATCGGCTATACGGCCGATTGTTCCCCTCTCCCAAAACTGGGAGAGGGCCGGGGAGAGGATTCAACAGATCCCCTGTCGGGGACTTTAAATCCAGGGCTGCATTTTGTCGCCAAGCATCCAAGCCAATTCGCCCAATGATACAGGAATATAGGAACCTGAAAACACTCATCCAGAATTTTCCCATTCGCCAGGACACCATTGTCTTGAATACAGCCACCACATGAGCACTAGCGACTGACAATAATAGCAGACCAGAAAACTAGGTTTTTCCTGAGCATACGACGCATCTATTAGCATATCGGAAAATTCGATTATAGAAGCATGGCGATTCCCGGCGAACGAGAGTATTGTAACCAGACCTGAATGCGGGCCTGCGCTTGCATGGGTGATTTTGCCTGCGGCAGAGCACCCCAAAACCAAGATTCCCGGCGTTTCGGTTTCGACCGGAAAGCCAGTCATCCCTAGAATATTCCGCAACGGAGGTAATTCCATGACGGAGGTAGTAGCCACAAACCAGACTATCCTGGTGGTCGGTGGCGGCATCAGCGGCATGACAGCCGCCCTTGAAGCTGCAGAAACCGGCGCACAGGTTGTCCTGGTCGAAAAACGTCCCTATCTGGGCGGTCGCGTGAGCCAGCTGTACAAGT
>CAZFXI010000179.1:0-3070 GCA_964522855.1 uncultured Sedimenticola sp. | reverse complement strand
GCCTGGATTCCGAGCTGAGCAGAGAAACCAAATCCACATGAAACGTCGAAGAACCAAAAATATTCTGTAGGCACAATTGAGAGCTTTCCTTCAGTGAGATGAAATTTGCCTACGTGATTTGTGAATACTATTGGTTCCGGATTTTTGTACGAGATATCATCACCAGAGTTAACTATGTAGTGCAATGTTTGAACATACGAGTTGTACACCAGAGCCTCCTCGGGTTTCTGTATAAGCGGGACAGCAAAAACGACATGGGAAAGACTGCAATTTCCATGATATCTTGCCAGAAGGAACAATCAAGGAGGATTGCCCGATGCCAAGAAGACCACGTCTCGTTCTGCCCGGAGTCCCATTGCATGTGATTCAGCGTGGTAACAATCGTCAGGCCTGTTTTTTCGCTGATGAAGATTACCAACTTTACCTTGCCCTTGGTAGTCCGCGCTTTCAGGAAGAAGTTGCCGCAATGCTCAAGCGGCGCGTGACGCCAGGAAAGTCTGGTCGTCCTCGGAAGCAGCGTAACCGAGGTAATGGATGGCAATGAACAATGATTTCTTGAAAATCGTGGTAGATCCCTGGTTCTCGCGTTTGATGTTGAGAGTGGTTCTGGTTGTGGCCTTGTTTGTGTTGTCGGCATGTAGTGGCTTGATGACAAACAGTGATGCGCTGCGGGTCAATCTGTCCAGTCTGCAGGTAATGGAGGTCAGGCTGCTCGAACAGCGCTTCCACGCCGATGTACGGGTTCAGAACCGTACTCGCAAGCCTCTTGATGTGGAGGGGTTTAGTTTCGATCTGGATCTGAACGGGAAGAAATTCGCCTCGGGTGTCAGCAACCAGCATGTCACCATAAAAGAACTGTCTGATGCGGTGTTGTCGGTGAATCTGACCAGTACCCTGTTTGGTCTCATCCGGCAAATGCAGGCCTTCCAGAACAGGGAAGGAAAACCTTTTCGCTATGCCTTCAGTGGCGTGCTCTACACAAAGAACTCACCTTTTGGTATTGCTTTTTCAGATGAAGGCGAGATCGACCTCAAATCCGAACTGGCGGCAGAGCAATCACCATCGCGCACAGGAGATAAGAAATAACGAGCACGCAACTGGTAAAGGCAACGCTTTCCATCATGTCTTGTTAGAAGGAACAATCGCGTAGGATTTCCTCGTGCCGAGAAGATCGTGATTTGTTTATCCGAATACGCCTTTTGCCCCAATTCCGCGGGGCAGGAATGTTGATTGTCAGGGAAGCCTACTCACCCATATGGGTGATGTCGGTTTCTCGAAAAAATGCTAAATATTGAATGGAAATGAACATTTTCAACAACAGATGTTTGGCCCTTTATGCTGTTCTTGCGACAGCTTTGCTGTGTTCGCATATCGCTGCTGCAGCGGGGATTGAGTTCGTCATCCTGGATGACAATGGTCGCCATGCCTGCATTGCCAGCGGACTTTCCATCACTGATCGAGGCTTCTATAGAGTCAATGACGCCCGGTGTCTGATCGATGTGGTGGATACCCTCTATGGCAGACTGCAGTTTTCCGATGCTACTGGCTCTACCCGTACCTGCGCAGTTGCACACATAGCCATGGACAGCGAAGACCGGCTGACAATCCAGGCCTATGGCGTTTGTTTCAATTACGATTTCGATAACGATGGCCTGCCCAATCGTGACGACCCGGATGTGAATGTCGTCGAGAGCAATGATTGCACCGAGTTGAATGTCCTGTTGCCGAAAAGAATCTTTGCCAATGAATCTTTCAATTGCCGGGCCGGGGGCAGCATTGACACCGGAGGCAACCAGATTCAGATCGGTCCACAGGCGACGGTGCTGTACATGGCGCCCGTCATTCGCCTGCGTGCGGGTTTTCGTGTGACGGGAGGTGGTGCATTTTATGCCATTGGCCGACCAAAGGACAGAATTCCCTGAGGGAAACCCTGGTCGAGTCCAGTATTGTCATCCCGGCCTCGGCAACCGCTACTGCGTTGCTCTACCTTCGCCCTTCCGTGGGCTCGTACGCTGGGATGATGACTTGATCAGATGTTCGCCAATCAGGAGGAGGTAATATGTACAGGTTGTTCAGAAAGATAGTTGCAGCGTGCTTCCTCGCGCTGGCAGCACAAACGGGTATTGCCGCTACGCCGGTCACGATTACCGACGGGAACGTCGTTGATGTGAAATGTGGTGTGCTGGAGAGCCTCGATATCAAGCCTGGTACGTCTATGGAGCTGAGCGTAACAGGAGATTGCCTGGGGGACAGAGTGCCTCCCGGCGCCGCCAACCGTTTGATCTCTGTGGTAGGTGGCCAATCGGTCGCTACGGATTTGTCTCGGGGAGCCATGCTTGTATTGCCAATATCCCACGTGGAGATAGTCTCTCGGCCGAACGTGGGAGGGGTGTCTGTTGCTGGAACCATCGCAACCTATTCCACGCCTGCAACCACCACAGCGATGAACGACAGCTTTTCCTATCGATTGTTTGATGCAAATGGCGCGCCGTCAAATACGGCGATCATTACAGTGGCTATCTCGCCTGAGATGGAGAAATGCGTTCCTACAGACACTGTAATCTGTCAGACAGCAAACCATCCCAAGGTGGAAAATGGTGGAATCATCATGAACTTGTTGATGGAAGGTACGCAGACTCACGTGTGGGAGTTTGTCTATACGCCCCTCGGAAGTGGTGTCGATGGGTTTGATTACAACACAACTGGTTTGGCCAATTTTTGGGCAACGATCAACCAGGCGCCGGGGAGTATGTTGTCTGAAGAACCGTCCTGCCAGAAGCAGGTCGGCCACATATATCTTTCGCACCCCCTGCCAGGAAAAAAATGCATCCTGATCGAGGGACAGACCTATTACCTGAATATTCAGACCGAATATGGAGACTACAGTGATTACTATCTTTGGAGACAGTTTGATTGACCGGCAGGGATCTTCAGAAAATCTGGCCGTTATCACATCGGCGTAGGCTGAGGTACCTAAACAGCCTTGATGGCAGCGAGGAGTAGAATACGATGAACAAAAACCGGAGAAAACCATTGAGGAGGTCGCTGGCTGTTTCAGTGCTCTTTCTTG
>CAZFXI010000178.1:0-3081 GCA_964522855.1 uncultured Sedimenticola sp. | reverse complement strand
ACGACCGTGCTGGCGCCACTCGGCGATGCGACTTCGAGAGGTTGGGTTGGTGTTGTAGTGCCCACGCCAACTCTGCCAGCCGCATCGACGAACAGGCCTCTCGATACACCATCACCTGACAACCAGTGGCCATTCAGGTTGATATTGCTCGTGGCCGTATGGTTGCCGAGATTATCCCCCGTGGCGCTGCTTAGCTGATTGAGTGTCCACGCTCTGGTCGCAACATCTTGCGGATCGGTAGGATCCGCCACATCCACGATCGGGTTGCCTCGCATATCCAGAGAGTTCAATCCATCGAATACCACCCCCGGCGTAACTGCCGCTGCTTCTTCCGCTTCCACGCACTCGGGATCGCCTCTGTAACATTCGATACCCTCCTGTTCTTCGGCAAAGGCATGGAAACCCATAACCGCCAAGGTCACGAAGACACCGCTCTTGATAATTCCCCATCTATTGATTTTCATACTACACTCCGAGATACATACAATTGGTTTACCATTTATAATGTAGACAATTTTTCAGTTGGGAAACTGCGGTATCTATTGATCTGGATCAGTTTTAACGCAATCAGATCCAACTGAGTTGATGCCAGGCAATACGGGAAAACCCAAATTTGATCTACTGGGGTACACAAGCACGACAATTTACACTAAGGAACCTTCAAATAAGCTGCCATCCCGGCCTACACCAGGATGCCAGCCCCTAAATGACGAACACCGATACTGTCAATGCTTACCAGCAAAGCTGAACCACTCTCACGTGCATCTTTCAAGCAAACCATTCGTGCCTTCCGGCGCCTGCTGCCGGTGCTGATTGGCGTACTGCTGCTGGCCGCGCTGGTGGCCCAGTTGATTCCCAGGCTGATGCAGATGGGGCTCTTCGGCCACGGTGCCTGGAGCGATACCCTGGCCGCCGCAGGGGTAGCCAGCATAGCCACGGGACAGCCGGTAGTGAGTTACATTCTGGCCGGCGAACTGCAGAACGCTGGCGTGGAGCTGCTGGCGGTGACCGCTTTCATTACCGCCTGGATTACCGTGGGAGTGGTGTCCCTGCCGGTGGAGGCCCAGATGCTGGGTTGGCGCTTTGCCCTGTGGCGCAACCTGGTGGCTTTCGTCTTCTCCCTGCTCATCGCCTGGCTCACGGTTGCACTGTTCCATGCCTTCTGAAAAACCGCGATCACGCAAGCTGCCCGGCGGTTGGCTGTTTCTGCTGGGGGTGGTGGCACTCTATCTTGTCCTGATACCTTTTCATACCGAGTTCATACAAAACAGCTTTCAGCGTTTTCTGCACATGGGCCGGGACCTGCTACCTGTGCTGGGGCTGGTGTTCTTCTTCCTGTGGCTGTTCAACCTGCTGGGCAATCTTCAGGAGAAGGCGGCACGTCTCACCGATCGCGACAGCGGCCTGCGCGGCTGGCTGCTGGCCATGACCATGGGCGTGCTCTCCCATGGCCCCATCTATCCCTGGTATCCGCTGTTGCACGGGCTGATGCACAAAGGCACCCGTCCGGCGCTGATAGCCACGTTTCTTTACGCCCGCTCCATCAAGCTGCCCTGGCTGCCGGTGATGGCGCATTATTTCGGACCGAGCTACATGGTGATCCTCACCCTGCTCATGCTGCTGTTTTCACCGCTGCACGGCTGGCTGGTGGAGCGACTATGCAGGGATGCGGATCAGAGATGCTGAAACCATGAGTCATTCCCTTTTCCTGCCCGGTAGCGAATGCCTGATACAGACACTGGACGGCAATACACCTGCGGCGCACCGGCTGGCGGAGATGGGGGTGCTGCCTGGCAGCCAGCTGCATGTGGTACGCCTCTCACCCCTGGGGGATACCCTGGAAGTGCGTATGGAAGAAGGCGAAACCCTGGCCCTGAGACGTACCGACCTGGAGCACCTGGGTTGTACCTTCACTGCCCTGCCCCTCAACCTGGCCCTGGAGAAATTTTCCAACCCGTTGCGCATCCGCCACCTGCTGGGCGGGCGCAGCTTTGGCGAGCGCATGGCGCAGCAGGGCCTGCAGCCAGGCACCCGCCTTCAGGTGCTGAACAGAACACCTCACCGCATACTGTGCGAGCAAGAAACGGGAAAAACCGTGGAACTGGGCGCCGGTGAAGCGGTCAAGATCATCGTCGAGCCTCTCGAAGGCGATACGTAAACGAACCGGAAAACCCATGAACGAATACACACTCAAAGCCATTCTCGACGAAGCCCTGCTGGACGAATACAAGGCCCGTGACAGCTACCGCAAGATCCTTGAGGCCTTCGGGCCGGTGCGCCCTTTTGTCAACATCGTCGAAGCGGAACAGACTCACATCGACATGCTCAAGCCACTCTATGAGCGGCATAGTCTTCCCCTGCCGCCCGAGCCCGACCCGAACCGCATACAGGCGCCGGAGACCCTGTTAGATGCTTGTCGCCAGGGAGTGGAAGCGGAAATCGAAAACGTGACCATGTACGATCGCCTCATCGAAGCCACAGAGGAGCCCGACGTGGTGGAAGTGCTGAAATTGCTGCAGAGGGCATCCCACGAGCACCATCTGCCGGCCTTCCAGCGCTGCGTAGAGCGCGGCGGCACCCCGGGCCGTGGTCACGGCCCAGGCCGCCGGGGCGCATGAGCCGCCCGCTCACCGCCAGCGTGCTGGCCAGGATCCTGCTCTGGCTGGTGTTACTGCTGGGCGGGCTGTTACTGGGCTTCTATCTGGATAGACGGTTCTTTCCCCAGGCCCTCACCTCCCTACCATGGCATCTGGCGAGCACGCTGCTGGGGCTGATGCTTACGCGCCTGATCTTCCGCATCGCCCGTAACACCGGCCGCACCCTGGCCCGCTTCGGCCGTGACGGCGAGCTGCCGCGACTGGAGACCAATCGCCTGGTGACCCAAGGCCCCTACGCCTGCATGCGCCATCCCATGCACATGGGGCTGCTGCCCATGCCACTGGCGCTGGCGTTACTCGCCGGTTCGCCCAGCTTCATCCTCTTCCTGGCGCCTGTGGAGATGTTGCTCATGGTGGCCCTGGTGTTGCTGCTGGAAGAACGGGAAGCGCTGCACAAGTTTGGCGATGCCTACCGGGAATACCG
>CAZFXI010000177.1:0-3101 GCA_964522855.1 uncultured Sedimenticola sp. | reverse complement strand
GTCCTGGTCGAAAAACGTCCCTATCTGGGCGGTCGCGTGAGCCAGCTGTACAAGTATTTCCCCAAGCTGTGCCACCCGACCTGTGGTCTGGAAATCAACCAGCGCCGCGCCAAGATGAACCCCAACCTCACCATCGTTACCGGCGCCGAAGTCAGCAAGCTCAAGGGCGAAGCCGGCAACTACATGGCGACGGTGAAGCTGTCACCCACCTATGTGAATGACAACTGCACCGCCTGCGGTGACTGCGCCAAGGCTGTGGAAGCCGAATTCGATGACGAATACAACTACGGCCTGAGCAAGCGCAAGGGTGCCTATCTGCCCCACGTCATGGCCCATCCCATGAAGTATGTGCTCGACCCCGCCATTATCGGCACCGATGACGCACAGAAAGCCAAGGATGCCTGCAAATACGACGCCATCGACCTGGACGATGAAGAGAAGGAAATCCAGTTCCCCGTCGGTGCCGTGGTCTGGGCCACCGGATGGAAACCTTACGATGCAGCCAAGATCCAGCCTTATGGCTATGATCGCTATGCCAACGTGGTCACCAACGTGGAATTCGAGCGCATGGCTGATCCCAAGGGTCCTACCGGCGGCAAGATCGTACGTCCTTCCGATGGCAAGGAAGCGAAAAATGTTGCCTTCATCCAGTGTGCCGGCTCCCGGGATCGCAATCACCTGTACCACTGCTCGCGCATCTGCTGCATGGCGTCACTGAAGCAAACCCACTATGTGGTAGATGCCTATGATGATGCCCAGGTGAGTATCTACTACATCGACATCCGCGCCATCGACCGCTTCGAAGATTTCTACGCCGAAGTGCAGGCCATGGAAAACGTCACTTTCATCAAGTCCAAGGTGGCCTCCATCACCAAGGGCGAAAACGATAACCCCTGCCTGAACGGTGTAGATACCGAAGGCTACCACCGCTATGCTAACGAGCATGACCTGGTGGTATTGGCTACCGGCATGGAACCTTCCGTTGCCATCGACAGTTTCCCCGTCGATGTGGAAATCAACCGTGAAGGCTTCATCGAGCCAGCAGAAAAGAATGGCGGTGTATTCGCGGCGGGTTGCGCCAGCGACGCGCTGGATGTGAACCGGGCGGTGCAAAGCGCCACCGGCGCGGCGCTCAAGGCCATTCAGGTTGTCAATCGAGTAGCACGGGCGGAGGGCTGAGAAAATGTCTGAAGTAGAAGAAAAGAAATACGCGGCCTATATTTGCACCGGCTGCGGCATCGGCGACCGTCTGGACGCCGGCGAACTGGAACAGACCGCCTCCCGCGACGGCCGCATGAACGTGGTCAAGCAGCACGAGATGCTGTGCAGCAAGGAAGGCGTACAGATGATTCGTGACGACATCGACAATGACGGTGTCAATCACGCCGTCATTGTCGCCTGCTCCCGTCGCGCCAAGGTCGAGGCCTTCGATTTCAACGATATCGCCATGACCCGTTGCAACATCCGCGAGGGTGTCATCTGGGCGCGCCCCGATACCGATGAGGCGAAGGAAACCACCCAGGAAATGGCGAATGACTACATTCGCATGTCCTGCGGTGAGATCAAGCAGATGAACAAGCCGGCCCCCTCCGGTCAGCAGAGCCGCAACCCCAATGTACTGGTGGTTGGTGGCGGCATCACAGGCATGACTGCAGCCATCGAGGCAGCTGAAGCCGGCTATACGGCTCATCTGGTCGAGAAAAGCGGTGCCCTGGGTGGTCATATGGCCAGGATGCACAAGCGCATTCCCTTCAAGGCGGCGCCTGTGGGCACTCCCAACTCTCCGGATGCCAATCTGCCCATGCCTGAAGACACCGGCATTGCAGACATGATTGCCGCGGTGGAAAGTAACGACAACATCAAGGTCTATCTTAACAGCACGGTCACCAAGACGTCCGGCGCACCTGGTCGTTTCAGCGTGGACATCAGCGCCGAATCCGGCAGCACAACCACCGAAAATATCGGTGCCATCGTTCAGGCTACGGGTTTCAACCTGTACGATCCCGAACTGCTGCCGGAATTCAACTATGCGGGTTCTCCGGACATCATCACCAACCTGGAGATGGAAGCGCTGGCCAACGCCGCCGATGGCGGCCCCATCAAGCGTCCCTCCGATGGAAGGGAAGTCACTTCCGTACTGTTCGTGCAGGATGCCGGCCAGAACTCCACCGACGAAGACCGCCTGCCCTATGATTCCGGCATCGGCGATCTGGTGTCCATCAAACAGGCGCTGTACTTCAAGCATCACAATGGCGATGGCTGCGACACCACCATCTGTTACAACAACTTGCGTACTCCCGGCGCCGCCGGCGAGGACTTCTACCGCAGCGGCCAGAAGAACGGCGTGCTCTTCACCAAAAGTGACGTGAAAGAGGTCGCTCCTGGTGATGCCATCAGCGTAAAGATGCACGACAAGATCCTGGATGACAACGTTGAGGTAAAGGTTGATCTGGTGGTTCTGGATCTGGGCATGGTACCCAATACCGGTCCCGACCCCTATGCCGCCAACGAGGCGCTGGAAGGCTTGAGCGACGAGGAAAGAGTCGATGAGCTGGAAGCCCAGCAAGCCCACGCGGCCGATGAGACGTCCGTCAAGGTCGAATCCATCCTCAACCTGAACTATCGCCAGGGCACCGACCTGCCGCATCTGAAACACGGATTTACCGATTCCCACTTCATCTGTTTCCCTTATGAGACGCGCCGTACCGGTATCTATGCCGCCGGTCCCGTGCGCCGCCCCATGGACATGAAGCAGGCCATGGATGATGCCACCGGCGCCGCCATGAAGGCCATTCAGGAAATCGAAAATGCTGCTCAGGGTCGCGCCGCACATCCGCGGGTCGGTGACCTGTCCTACCCGACTTTCCGCAAGGAAGGCTGTACCCAGTGCAAACGCTGTACGGTGGAATGTCCCTTCGGCGCCATTGATGAAGACGAAGAGACATACCCTGTGTACAACGAGGCACGCTGCCGTCGCTGCGGCACCTGCATGGGCGCCTGCCCGGTGCGGGTTATTTCCTTCGAGAACTACTCGGTGAACACCGTAGGCGCCCAGATCAAGGAATGCGACATTCCCGAAGAATGGGACGAGAAGCCCCGCA
>CAZFXI010000176.1:0-3138 GCA_964522855.1 uncultured Sedimenticola sp. | reverse complement strand
AGAATCTCCCGCACCACCAGCTTGGGTCCGCCTTCTCCCCAGGATTTTCCCTGGGCCAGGTAGCGTTCCGCCGCCTGTCCCACGATCCAGGTGCTGTAGTAGGCCACCGCGCCCTGGGCGCCGCCGGTGATCAGGGAAGAGAACCCCCAGGAACCCAGCTTCAGGGCGGATGAGATGAAATGCACCGCCCAGACCGTACCCATGAGCAGCATCATCTGGCCGCCGATGGTCTTGATCAGGTCCCCGGCTTCGTTCTTCGTCAGGGGCAGGGCATAGAGTTTGGACAGGTGCACGATCATGCTCACGTCCACCACCGCAGCGGCCACCAGGTCGGCGACCGGCACCGGGTTGAGCGCCACGGCCACGCCCTTGGTGGCGCAGTAGTTGCGGATCAGCTTCTGCCCCAGCTCGCGCCTGGCCTGCAGAATGCGCTCGCCCACCTTGTCACTCAGATCACTGGCGAACAACGAGGCATTCAGCGCCGCCAGGGTCTGGCCTTCGGCCTGGAGAATATCCCACAGGCGTTCCTTCACCCGGCTCACGTCCACGGGCGGGCGACGCCATTCCTCCTGTTCGTTGCCGTCTTCGTCCACGCGAATGATCAGGCGCTCGGCGGGGTCGGCGCTGGCGGTGACGATGTTCTTCTCGTCCACGATGCCCTGCGCATGCTGAACCAGGGAAGTCAGCAGGGCCTGCTGTTCCGCCGGACTGTAGCGGTCCACCTTGTTGAGCACCAGGATGATGGGGCGATGCATGGCGGCGATTTCAGTCAAAGCCTGGATCTCGGTCTCGGTCAGATCCGAATCCACCACGAACAGGATCAGGTCCGAGCGACCCGCCACCTCCCGGGCGAGCTGTTCCCGGGCTTCGCCGTCCACCTCGTTGATGCCCGGGGTGTCGATGAGGAACACGCCGCCGGTATCGTACTCCTGCCACTGGCCGCGTTCGGCGCGGGTGGTCTCGCCGTGCAGGGGGCTGGTGCTGAAACGCTGCTCTCCCAGCAGCGCATTGAGCAGGGCGGACTTGCCCACGCTGACCCGGCCGAACACGGCAATGTGCAGATGGCCGTGCTCCAGGCGATCGAGCATGGCCTGGACTTCCTCGTAGTCCTGCTGCAGGGATTCGCGCACGGACTCGGGCACCCGGGGATCATTGATCAGGCTGTCCAGGCTCTCCTGGGCCAGATCCAGATGATCCGGGGTTTCGCCGTCAGTCTTTGTTGTTGCGTCGGGTGACTTCGCGAAAAGCCAGTCGGGCATAATGCGCCGCAGACGCTTTGATATCTTCACCAAGTTGATCCTCGAACTGATTGGCTACCTGCAGGGGATGGAGTTCGCCCCGGCTGTCCAGAGACGCCGCCAGGCTCTTGCCCAGGGCATCGAAGAGAAAACCGTAGGCGATGGCGTGCAGCACGCCGCCGGCCACCGTGCCCGCTCCGGGAAAGGCCTTGAGGGCATTGCCCGCTACCGCCAGCACCAGGGTGAGATGCTTGCGCACCTGCTTCTGCACCAGCTCCAGCAGCAGCTCCACGTCCACCTTGCGTACCGGTATATCATACAGTTTCGACAGGTCCCTGATCATCTGGGTGCCGAGAAATCCCTGAATCAGAATATCCGTTCCCGGGGTCATGGCGGCAATGGCGCCGACCACGGCCTTCTGCGCGTAGCTGGTGACGATCTTCTGCGCCTCTTCCCGGCGATGAATGCGCAACTGCTCGTCGATGCGCCGCTGCACCAGCACGAACACGGAACTGTCGCGCAGGCTTTCCAGGGTATCGGCATGACTGTCGATGATGCGTTGCAGGGCCTGCTGCAGGGCGTCCACCTTGGGCGGAAGCTGTCTTTCCACGGTTTCTTCCGTGCCGTCCGGCAGTTGCCGCAGGGCGGTTACCGTGGCGCCGGTGCTGACCGGAACCACCTCCGCCTCGCCCATCCCGTCCAGGCGCTGCTGCAGGCGCTCGCGCACCTGTTCCAGATCGGCATCACTGTAGCGGTCGCTCTTGTTCAGCACCACCAGGGTGGGTTTCTTCAGCTTCAGCAGGGCCTGCAGTTCGTCGGCCTGGCTGCGGGTGAGATCGCCATCCACCACATAGAGCACGATATGGGCGCGCAGGGCTTCTTCCCGGGCCAGCCTGTCCAGCTTTGCGCCCACCTCGTTGAGGCCGGGCATGTCCGCCAGCACCAGTTCATCACCGGCAGGGCTGGTCCAGACATAGCTGTGGATTTTGCGCGTGGTGCCGCCGGTGACCTCCGTGCGCACTTCCGCATCCGGCAACAGGGCCTTGACCAGGCTGGACTTGCCGCTGCTGATGTCACCGAACAGGGCCACATGGATGCGCCCCGCCTCCCGGCGCTGTTCGAGCTTGTGCAGCTCCTGCTCTGCCGCGGACGTGTCCAGGCCGTGATCCTGGGCGGTCTGCAGCTGCTGCTCCAGAGTTTCCCGATCCGGCGGCTCCTCCCGGTCAGCACCGGGCAGAGCCTTGGGAGGCCGCAGCACCCGCAACACCAGCCAGCCGGAAAGCAGGGAGAACAGGAGCAGCAGGCTGGCCACGCCCATCTGCAGCCACAGAGGCGCTTCCCGCAGGTTGTGCCAGATGTTCACCAGGGTATCCGTGAGCAGGATGCCCAGCAGCAGGGCAAACAGCAGCGCAATGCCGGTCAGCAGGGCCAGGATCAGGCGGATGGAGGATTTGTTGCTCACGGTAAAATGTTCGATTGGTGTTTTGTTGGCAGGGTATCAGATAGTGGGGGATGGTGGGCGTTTTCTCAGCTGAATATGGGGGAGGATGGTGCGGAATCAATGGAAAGATTATGCTGGGCAAGATGAGATGCAAGAGGAAATCTCATGCCGGGGAAGCGCTTGGGGGAATAAGGGCTGCGAGATCATGGAAATTGCCCAGGTTCTTTGATAGGGTAATAATATCAATGATTTGCGACGGAAGAGCAGGGAAGCGGCAGTTCATTTTTCCGCCCCTGTACTAGACGGCGATTTACCACATAGCACGCGATTTGGCGTACTAGACGGCGATTTACCATCTAGTACGCGGTATTTGCGGACTAGGTGGAAATCTTCTATCCATTAACTGTTAGATTGCCAATCTGCCTTGTGCTAGCGCCTGACTTATTCTCTCGCATGCTA
>CAZFXI010000175.1:0-3320 GCA_964522855.1 uncultured Sedimenticola sp. | reverse complement strand
CTCTCATCGTATTCAAAACGATACATGGAGTAAAATATATACCTTTATTACTCATTAAACAACCAAGACGGGGAACAGGATGGCGATGGACTATACTGCCGGACGAAGCTGCAACAACATCATCAAACCAAACAGAATCACCAGTCCCCCGGCAATCTTGCGCGCCAAAGGCTTGCGCAGCAGGCTGCCCATCCAGCCCGCCGCCGCCCCCATGAGCAGCAGATTGGGCAGGGTGCCCAGTCCAAATGCACCCATGAGCAGGGCGCCTTGCGCCATGCCACCGGCTGATAGCGCCCAGATAAGCATGCTGTAGACCAGGCCGCAGGGCAGCCAGCCCCAGACCATGCCCAGCAGAAAAGCCTGAGCCGGTGAACGCACCGGCAGCAGCTTGCGGCCCAGGGGTTCGATGCGTTTCCACACCACACCGCCGGCTTTTTCCACCCGAGCCAATCCGCTCCACCACCCCCCAAGATACAGCCCCATCATGATCATGAACAAGCCGGCGATGACGCTGAGGATCTGCTGGGTATACTGCAACGGCCCCGCTTGGGCCAGCAGCAATCCCAGGCCACCAGCGATCATGCCCGCCAGCATGTAGCTGAGTATCCGACCGAGGTTGTAGCTCAGCTGCAACAGCCAGAAGCTGGAGCTAGCCGCGTTCTGCTGGGGCTGACCCAGGGTGAGCGCGCCGACGATACCACCACACATACCCAGGCAATGCACGCCGCCCAGCAGGCCGACGATGAAAGCCCCGGCGAGATCGACATCAATCATCCCTGCCCTCCCCATTAACCGGCACATAGCGCCAGGCCAGCGCCACCAGAACCAGCACCGGCAGTCCCATGGCAGCGGTGAGCATGAAAAATCCCGCATAGTCCAGATTCTCCACCATCACACCGGAGAAACCGCCAATGAACTTGGGAAACAGCAGCATCACGGAGCTGAACAGGGCGTACTGGGTGGCGGAATAAGACACATTGGTCAGCCCGGACAGATAGGCCACGAAAGCCGCCGTGGCCAGACCGGCGGAAAGATTATCCGCCGCCACCACCAGCATCAGCATGGAGATTTCCGGGCCGGTCTGTGCCAGTAGCGAGAACAACAGGTTGGTGCCTGCTGCCAGCAGTGCGCCCACGAACAGGATGCGCATTACTCCGAAGCGGGTCACCAGCACGCCACCGAGCACCGCCCCCAGCAGGGTCATGATGATACCGAATACCTTGGTCACGTCGGCGATCTGGGTCTTGGTGAAACCCAGGTCGATATAGAACACATTGGCGATCACGCCCAGCACAATATCGGAGATACGATAACTGGCGATGAGCGCCAACAGCAGCACCGCCTGCCAGCGATAGCGGCGGATGAAATCGGCAAAGGGGCTGATCACCGCGCGCCACAGCCAGTCCAGCGTGCTCCTCATCCAGCCGGGAAGACCCGCTATCCGATGGATACGCCGCACACCGGCCTCTTCCACCGCGTTCTCCCACAATACCGGCTTGGGCTCGGCCACTACCAACGTGGTAGTCAGCCCGACCAGCATAGCCACTGCCATCACAACATAGGCTACCGACCAGGCGTGAAGATCATATTTCACATCCGCCGGTTGCACCCAGGCGGCAATCCACAGTACGCCGGCGGACGCCAGGATCATGGCCAGGCGATAACCCACCATATAAGCGGCGGCCAGTGCCGCCTGCTGTTTGCTCTCGGCGCTTTCGATACGGAATGCATCGATGGCAATGTCCTGGGTGGCCGAGGAAAAGGCGACCAGCACCGCAAACCACACCAGACCCGACAGGTTTTCTGCCGGATTACTGAACGCCATACCCAACAGCCCGGCGATGACGGTCAGCTGCGCAAACAGCAGCCAGGCACGGCGGCGCCCCAGCTTGCGGGTGAGAAACGGCAGCGGCAGCTTGTCCACCAGGGGCGACCACACCCACTTGAAGGCATAGGCTAGGGCCACCCAGCTGACGAAACCGATGGTGGCACGGCTGATTCCGGCCTCACGCAGCCACACCGACAGGGTGCCGAACACCAGCAGCAGGGGCAGACCGGAAGAAAACCCCAGGAACAGCATCGTCCGCACCCGTGGGTGCCGATAGATGCCGAGGCTGTCCAGCCAGCGCCTGCCCGGGGATTCAGAGCTCAAGGTCATAGTCCATGATCAAGGGGGCATGGTCGGAAAAACGCTTGGCCTTGTAGATGGACGCAGCCTGCACCTTATCCTTCAGACCCGGTGTAATCACCTGATAATCGATACGCCAGCCTACGTTCTTGTCCCAGGCGCGCCCGCGGTTGGACCACCAGGTGTACTGATCCGGTTCCTGGTTGACCACGCGGAAGGCATCCACGAAACCCGCCGGGCCAAACAGTTCGTCCATCCAGGCGCGCTCTTCCGGCAGGAAACCGGAATTTTTCTGATTAGAGCGCCAGTTCTTCAGGTCGATGGCCTTGTGGGCGATGTTCCAATCGCCACAAATAATGTACTCCCGTCCACTGTTGCGCAGTTCGATCAGGTAGGGCAGCAGTTTCTTCATCACCCGGAACTTGATGGCTTGGCGTTCCTCACTATGGGAGCCGGACGGCATGTACAGGGAAATAACGCTCAACTTCTCGTATCTTGCCTCAATCCAGCGGCCTTCTGCATCGAACCAGTCCCAGCCGATACCTTCCACCACCGATTCCGGCTCCTGGCGGCAATAGATGCCTACCCCACTGTAGCCCTTGCGCTCGGCAGGATGGTAGAAGCAGTGGAAACTGGGCGGCCAGAACTGCTTGTCGGCAATCTGGTCGGCCTGGGCCTTGAGTTCCTGCAGGCAGACCACATCCGCCTTCTGCCTGCGCAGCCAGTGGAAGAAACCCTTGCGGGCGGCGGCACGGATGCCGTTGACGTTGACGGTGATTACTCGCATGACCGCAGATTATACTCCTGATACCATGCGCCCATCACTTCCAACCCTGCAGAAATCATCATGCAAAACTATCAAAAAGAATTTCTCGAGTTTGCCCTGGATGTGGGCGTGCTGCGCTTCGGCAAGTTCACCTTAAAATCCGGACGCATCAGCCCCTATTTCTTCAATGCCGGCCTGTTCAACACCGGTGCAGCCTTGGCTCGTCTTGGCAGATATTACGCTCAGGCGATCGTGGATTCCGGCATCGAATTCGATGTGCTCTATGGCCCGGCTTACAAGGGCATTCCCCTGGCGGCCGTGACCGCAGCTGCGCTCTATGACCAGCATGGCAGGGATATCGCCTATGCCTTCAATCGCAAGGAAGCCAAGGATCATGGCGAGGGCGGGGTCATCGTGGGTCATGCC
>CAZFXI010000174.1:0-3341 GCA_964522855.1 uncultured Sedimenticola sp. | reverse complement strand
TCTTCGAACAGGTCGCGCCACTGGGGGGGGATACTGTCGGGGGCGACCAGAAAGGTTTCGTAAAGCGATTCCAGAAAGGTGGCGTTATTCCCCTCGAGGAACG
Organism: uncultured Sedimenticola sp.; assembly: GCA_964522855.1. Taxonomy (GTDB): domain Bacteria; phylum Pseudomonadota; class Gammaproteobacteria; order Chromatiales; family Chromatiaceae; genus Thiolapillus. Next base: position 3,238 of record CAZFXI010000174.1, on the reverse strand, counting down.
ATTGACCGGAAGCTGTTTTCATCATGGTGACCAGGCTCAATAAGGTGGTGGATGAACGGGTTATCCATACGTATTGCCACAGCAGCATGGAGGAAACAGTCTTGAATGACCATACGCCGCAACCAAAGGCTAGTATTCGTTAATCCGATAATGGTTTCATCGGGATAGGAAGAGTGGGAAAAAGGATGTGAGGAGGGCGATGACCACGAGGAACGGCCCCCAATCGATTGGGGGCGCATTCCAATAATGACTATTCAGCTTTCCCTCTGGTTGCCCGGGTTGACTTCAAATTAAGCTCAAACCCTGGAAACAAGAACAGTACCGGCAAGCCCGCTATTGTATTTCCCGAATGCGATTTTTCCGTGTAACCGGTAAATGCGTTCAATTCATACGAGGTTCTGCGATGAAGAACATTGAGGTAAAGACGCCTCCCCTGCCTGAGTCCATCGCCGATGGGCAAATCCTTCAATGGATGAAACAACCAGGAGATGCTGTTGGCGAGGGTGATGCCCTCCTGGAGATAGAAACCGACAAGGTGGTGCTTGAAGTGCCGGCGCCCGTGAGTGGCACACTCTCGTCGATCATCGAGGCGGCTGGCGCGACCGTAACGAGTGATCAGGTTCTTGGCGTTATTGAAGAAGGCGCGGTGGCGGATGTGGAAGCGCCGCAGAAAGCTTTGCAGAAAGAGGCGGATCCTCACAGCGCAGAAACAGCCGAAGCCAAAACCAGCCCGGCGGTCAGAAAGGCGCTGCGTGAAAAGGCCCTTGCCGCGGCTGAGCTGGTGGGCAGTGGGCGTGACGGGCGCATTCTCAAGGAGGATGTGGCCGCTGCCGCAGAGACAAAGGAACAGGTTGCTCAGCAGGCCCAGCCAGGGCCGCCGGCTGCAGGACTCCGGGAGGAAGAGCGGGTACCCCTTACGCGCCTGCGTAAACGGATCGCGGAGCGTTTGCATGAAGCGGTGCAGACAACCGCCATGCTGACCACCTTCAACGAGGTAAACATGCAGCCCCTGATGGAACTGCGCCAGGAGTTCCGTGAGGATTTCGAGAAAATTCATGGCATTCGACTCGGCTTCATGTCGATGTTTGTCATGGCCGCCGCCGCGGCTCTGCAACGTTATCCGGAGGTGAACGCATCTCTGGACGGTGATGACATCGTTTATCACAGATACTGTGATATCGGGATTGCTGTGGCTTCTCCGAGGGGGCTGGTGGTCCCCATATTGCGCAATGCCGAGATGATGGGAATGCCGCAGATCGAAAACGCGATCTCGGACTATGCGGACAAGGTGCGGCAGGGAAAGCTGGAAATCGACGATCTCTCGGGAGGCACCTTTACCATCACCAACGGCGGGGTATTCGGATCGCTGTTTTCCACGCCGATTCTCAATCCGCCACAAAGCGCCATTCTTGGAATGCACGGCATCCAGAAACGGGTGGTCGTCGAAGGCGATGATCAGATGGTCGTCAGGCCCATGATGTATGTCGCGCTTTCGTATGATCACCGCATCATCGATGGGCAGAGCGCGGTGCTGTTTCTGCGCACCATCAAGGAACTGGTGGAAAAGCCCCAGCGCCTGCTGCTGGAGGTATAAGCGATGAGCACGCACTACGATGTCATCGTGATCGGGGGTGGGCCGGCCGGCTATTGCGCCGCCATACGCAGCGCCCAGTTGGGCATGAAGGTCGCTTGTGTGGATAACTGGATTGGCAAGGAAGGAAAGCCATCCCTGGGGGGTACCTGTCTGAATGTCGGTTGTATTCCCTCCAAGGCCCTTCTGGAAAGCTCCGAGTTCTATTTCCGTGTTCAGAATGAGGCGTCTGCGCACGGTATACAGGTGCAAGACGCCGTCATCGATGTGGGCTCCATGATCACGCGGAAGGATCGCATCGTCAGCGAACTCAGCGGTGGGATCGCCATGCTGTTCAAGGCCAATGGCGTTGAATGGCTGCAAGGAAGCGGCAGGCTGCTTGGCCAAAGGCAGGTGGAAGTAATGCCTCTTGAGGGTGGATCGCCGGCGGTATATCAGGCGGCGAACGTGGTCATCGCTACCGGGTCAGAGCCGGTTCAGTTGCCAGGCATCGAAATGCAAGCCCCCTACATCGTGGACAACGCCGGCGCGCTGGACTGGGCGGCTGTGCCTGAAAAGCTGGGGATTATCGGCGCGGGTGTCATCGGCCTGGAACTTGGAAGCATCTGGCGCCGCCTCGGGGCTGAAGTCGTACTGCTCGAGGCCCAGGATCGCCTGCTGGCCACGGCAGACAGACAGGTCTCACAGTTGGCTGGCAAGGCGTTTGAAAAACAGGGTCTGGATATCCGCCTGGGCGCCAGCGTCACCGCGGCGCGCGTGGAAAATGAATGCGTGATGCTCGAATACAGGCAGGGGGATGAAACCGAAACCCTGGAGCTGGACCGGTTGCTGGTATGCGTGGGCCGGCGACCGCGCGCGCAGGAGGTCGCCGCGGCCGGGGCCGGTCTGGCGCTGGATGACCGTGGTCGTATCGAGGTGAATGATTATTGCGAAACCGGTATCGAAGGAGTTTATGCCATTGGCGATGTCGTGCGTGGCCCCATGTTGGCGCACAAGGGCTCGGAGGAAGGAATTGCCGTGGCCGAACGAATTGCCGGGCAGGACTCCCGGGCTGAATTGGACTGCTGCCCCTGGGTGATCTACACCGATCCTGAAATTGCCTGGGTTGGGCGCACCGAAGAGGCCTTGAAGGCCGCGGGTATCGAGTACCGTAGCGGCAGCTTCTCTTTTGCCGCCAATGGGCGGGCCAAGGCGATGAACCGGGCAGAGGGCCTGGTCAAGGTGCTCGCAGATTCGCAGACCGACCGGGTACTGGGCGTACATATGATTGGCCCCTTTGTCTCGGAGTTGATTGGACAGGCGGTCATTGCAATGGAAAGCCAGAACAGCGCCGAGGATCTGGCGCGAACCATTTTTGCGCATCCTTCACTTTCCGAGGTGCTGCATGAAGCCGCGCTGTCGGTGGATGGGCGCGCCATTCATTCTGTCGGAAGAAAACGATGATGTAACTACTCAGCTCACCCCTGAGATGCGCCATATCTGCGTTCGAAAATGGTCATTTGCACTTGCAAACTCACATTTTCTGCCTTGATCTGTCGCATCTCAGGGGCAATCTGAGCAGTCACGGGTGCCAGCTGAATAGTTACAAGACGATAAGCACACTGAACAAGGGAAAAAACAATGAATCTTCATGAATATCAAGCCAAG
>CAZFXI010000173.1:0-3360 GCA_964522855.1 uncultured Sedimenticola sp. | reverse complement strand
GCCGGGCGTCCTGCACCTTGCCATCATCGAGCAGGTCTTTCGCTTCCTTGATCGCGGCCTTGACGGTATCCACGCTGGCGAACAGATCATAGGTCACCATGTCCACATTTACCGGCACAAGGGCCAGCTTCGGGTTCCGCGCCAGGATCAGCTCGAGCTTGCCGGTGGCGGCTTCCAGCGCCTTGAGCGCATCATCTGTCTTACCGTCGTTCAACGCCTGCAGCGCTTTTTGGGTTTGCTCGATGGCGGCGACAGCTTCTTTGGTAATCTTCTCCCGCTGGCTGGCAGCCTTGTCTGCTGAAGTCTGGTCTACCTGTGTCTGAACCGCCTGGCTTTCAGCGGATTTTTCCTGCTTCTTCTCCGGCACTGCCGATGCCTGGGACAGGCCGGCAGAAATAAACAACATACTTGGTATAACAATAGTCAATACATTTTTCAGATACTTTTTCATATTCTTTCTCCTGTTACTGTTCGATTTCATCAATGGGCTTTGGCAACCCGGCCAGTTTGCTGACCATTTGCACCGGTCCCTTTGGAAAAAGCTTGTACAGAAAATCCCGGTAGGCCTTGGTATCGCGGTAGCGCTTGCCATGCCGCCGCCCCAGGGTTTTCAGAAAAGTATGCATGCTGGGGTGTTGCATATGGTCTTCATAATACTCACGGAAGTAGTAAATCAACCCCCAATGGGTGTCCGTGAGCTTGAGGCCCTCCTGCTCGGCAATAGCCTCGGCCACGGCCTCATCCCAGTCATCCGGGTTGAGGAGGTAGCCTTCTTCATCGGTTTCGATGGTTTTACCGTTTATCTGGATCATTGTTATTGCTCCTTGGATTTGCGAAACGGCAATCATGTTGCCGGTACACATCACGTGGAGACAGGGAGAAATTTTTTCAAGGCACCCGGAATGCCGGCTGAAACGGACAACTTGCCGCAGTTTGCGGTTCGCATGGTGCCAAGCCTGGATCGTGTGACAATCCAGCCCTTTCACCCTTTCTTCCCGTTGCGGGAAGAAAGGGTGAATTCAAAACATACGGAAATACAGGGTTATCAGTTGCAGCCCGGTCGGTGACACTTGGCTACTTTCAGGTTTCCGTTGGTCCTGTCCCAGTAACCCATGACCGGGTTGCCATCGTTCCCGAGGGCCAATGAACCGTAGCTTCCAACATCACCGATGGCATCTATGGTTGTTATCAACTCATCACCACCAGCACAGGCAAGATCATTGCATTTGGCCACTTTCAGATTATTGCTGAGCCCGGAGGAATAACTGATGACAGGATACCCATCATTGCCGATAGCGAGGGAACTTCCCCAGCCTGTGTTAGCTTCTGAATCATCGACGATACTTATCGTTTCAGCGCCATTCACTCCCGGGTTACAGGCAGGATCATTGCATTTGGCAACCTGAAGGCGTTGCATGTCGGTACCCCAGTAGCTGATCACAGGATTACCATCCCAACCAATGGCAATCGAAGGGCTTCGCCCCGTATCACCTGTGGTATCCACTGCATACGAAACCTCATCGTTACCACTGCAAGCCACATCATTGCATTTCACAACGTACAGATCATTACCCTGCAATGAGCCGTAATAGGCAATGACCGGATTGCCATCAACGCTGATGGCGATGGAATTCGGTGCATAGTCGGACGAAGCAACTGTGCTCAGTATCTCTCCCCCTCCAGTACATGCCAGATCGTTGCATTTGGCAACTTTCAGCGCATCATTGGTACTGTCCTGGTAGCTGATCACGGGATAGCCGTCATTTCCAATGGCGATTGAAGTGCTTCGGCCAACATCATTGGTAGCATCCACTACGGTAATGGTTTCATCGTTTCCAGAGCACGCCCAATCATTGCATTTGACGACCTTGAGATCCTTGTTGATAAAGTCATAGTAGCTGATCACAGGGTTGCCATCATTACCTATGGCCAAAGATGAATACTCGCCAGTACCCGGAGACAGATCAACCGTGCTGATCGTTTCATCTCCGCCAGAACAAGCTGGGTCATTGCATTTTGCAACTTTCAGTATCTCCTGGACGCTCCCTGAACCATCAACATATCGTCCGGCGTAGCTCATTACCGGGTTGCCATCCAGACCTGTAGCAATGGACACCCGGCTAAACCATTCAACACCCATGCGATCAAGTGCATTTATTGCCACAGGCAGGGAAGGTATGACCGAATAGATATTGAGGCAGGTGACACTCCCATCTGCATTGATACCTGTCAGGACATGATCCGGCAGGCAGGTACCGGTAACACGCTTCTGCACCTTGCTGGTGTCTATGTCGGCATCACTGATAGTGGCATCCCGAATTTCAGTGCTGCTGATACCGCCCACAGCTACACTCAAGGTGCCGCTGGAGGAAACCGGCCCGCCGGTCAGCCCTGTACCCGTCCTGATTTCAGTAACCGTGCCACCGCTGTTGTCGTCCACTTCACAGACGACACTGCCATCGGCATTGATTGTGCGGATACTGGAACCCGCAGCACAATTGGCGGTTAAAAGCGTATTCAGCGAGGAGGACTTTGCCGCCGTCGTCTGGCGGCTGTTGTCGGGAAAAACGAAGGCGGTATTACTCCTGATTTCCCCATGCACCGTCATGTTCGGCGGCGTTGGCGCCAGTGGACTGCGCTGACCCAGGGAAACATCATCGGCCTTCATTTCCACCCACAGCGGCAGCAACAGGTTGTTGGGCTTCTCAAACTGAACCCGAACACTGAACTCCTGATCATCTGCGGGAGGCCAGTCTTCTGCAGACATGTTGCTCTGCCACTCCCCTTTCTCAAAAACCTGTATCTGCAACGGATCTGCTGACTCTTTGCTGCCAAAAAAAGACACGCTCACCACAGATGGCATGGCATGCAGCTCTTCAGCCGGAATGGAACGCGACAGGACAACAGCCTGCCCTGCAATCAGCAACTGCGGTGACAGGGTGAACAGAAACAGCGATGCAATAAGAAACCGGAAAGACATGAATGCCTCCTGCATATTTTGTAAATATGTCGAAAATTCAGCCCTGATCAAGGACTCCCTAACTTATTAAAGATAGACCTGTTTTCTGTTTGTTGCCATCAGACGTTTTTGTGTAAGGGAAACCTGTCCGAATAAGAGAAAAACTGCCGGTCATTCCGCCCGCAGGGCTTCTATGGGATCGAGATGCGCCGCCCGCTGGGCGGGTACTACACCGGCGATCAGGCCGATGCTCACCGCGAGGATTTCCGCCAGCACCACATACAGCAGGGGCGTGTGCACCGGCAGCGCGGGAATGGCGGCATGGAGCAGCCAGGCGATACCGACGCCCAGACCCAGGCCGCTGATGCCACCGATGGCCGCCAGCACCATGGCTTCCCCCA
>CAZFXI010000172.1:0-3389 GCA_964522855.1 uncultured Sedimenticola sp. | reverse complement strand
ACGACAAGTTCGAGGAGTTGGTCACCAACAACAAGCATCAGGTGCGTTCCTCCAATAAGCAGGACATCATCGACACCCTGAAAAAACGCATGGATTCCGGTGGTACTGTTGTCCTCAACCAGGACATCTACCTGCGTGATCCCATCGGTTCCAAGTTTGCCGATATCGTCTTGCCGGCGGCAACCTGGGGTGAGGAAGACTTCGTTCGCGCCAATGGTGAGCGTCGCATTCGTCTGTATTCCAAATTCTACGATGCACCGGGTGATGCCAAGCCGGACTGGTGGATCATCAGCCAGCTGGCGCAGCGTCTGGGATTCGACGGCTATGACTGGAAGAACTCCAACGAAGTCTGTGAAGAGTCTTCCCGTTTCAGCCGCGGTAACCGCAAGGCCTATCACATGATCAAGGTCGCCGCTCACAAAGAAGGCAAGACCCTGCATCAAAAGCTGCGTGAGATGGGGACCGAGGGTATCCAGGGACCGACTTTCTACAACTACAAGACCGGCGAGCTGATGGGTAGCGTGCGTCTGCACAATACCGAATGCACTCCGGAGAAGATGGCGCGTGAAGGTCGTACCCAGGGTGCGAACATGGTCAACAAGAAGATGACCCACTTCAACTCCCAGACGGGCAAGATCAATATCCAGAAACATCCCTGGAGCCTGTTCTCTGACTATTGGGAGTGGATGAGCCCGAAGAAGGACGAGCTGTGGCACACCAATGGTCGGATCAACGAAATCTGGCAATCCGGTTTCGACGATGTCCAGCGGCGTTCCTATATCGCCCAGCGCTGGCCGGAAAACTGGACCGAGATTCATCCCGATGACGCCAAGGCCCGGGGTATCGAGTCTGGTGACAAGATCCTGCTGTATTCCGATCGTGTCCCTCATTTCCGCCAAACCATCAAGGGTGTTCACGGCTCTGACTTCAACTTTGCAGAACTGTTGAAGAATGGCTGGATCGATCTGCACAAGGCGGCAGTTGAAGCGGTGGCCATTGTCACGCCGCATGTGAAGAAGGGAACCATGTATTCCTACTTCCTCAATACCAACCAGCCTTCCAATGCGCTGCAAGGTCAGGTACCCGACCAGATCAGCGGAAACTACAACTACAAGATGGGTGTCGCCCGGGTCAAGAAGATCGGGGAAACAAAGTACAAGAAAGAGTTTACTCACATGTCCTTTGCACCACGTAATATAGTCTGATTCTCGGCTGATCGAGAAACCAGGGGCGGCCATTGGTCGCCCCTTTTTTATGCACAGGATGTATGGTATGCATGCGGGCGCAGGGCACTGGAACGGCTCCTGGCCGTTCCGGCATTTCATCCATCTCTGGAAGTCATGCGCAGGAGCGGCGCATGTACAAGCACTGGCAATTGCTCGACAACTGCTCCTGCGTAGTTCTACTGTGGCACATCCCTCTGTCAATCCCGATATTTCCAGCTTGCACTCCTTCCCTGGAGTCCTGCGCAGGTTTGGCGCTGCATGTTATGGTAACGATTACATTGATTGCCAACCATCGCAACTGCCCATCATGTTCGACAAGGAAGACCTGCTGAAACTGGCCAAGACACCCATGCCCTTCGGAAAATACAAGGGGCGGGTGCTGATCGATCTGCCCGAGCCCTATTTGCTGTGGTTTTCCAACCAGGGGTTTCCGGAAGGAAAGCTGGGCCAGCTCCTGCAGCTTACCCTGGAGATCAAGATCAATGGTCTCGAGTATCTCATCGAACCCATAAAGAAGCTGCCTACACTGCAATGAGTGCGAGTATCCTCGATCTGTTGCTGATGCTTATTGCAACACTGTCCCTGTTTCTCTGGGGAAACCTGCATGAAAGTGCCAGTTGTGGGCTGTTGTTTGTGCTCCTGCTACCGGTGGTCGCGCTAATTGCACTGAACATGCTGGAAACAGCCTTGATGCGCCGCCGGGCTTTGGTGGGCATGTATCTCCAGCCGGGCAGCCTGCTGTCACGACTGCTTTGCCGCAAGGCTTTCCTCATGATTTGGCAAATACTCAAGGCGGTCGTTCTGGGTTTTGTGCTCTTTGTCGAAAGCACAGGCTGGTCTTTGTGGGTTTGGGGACTGCTGGGGCTGGATCTGCTATTGCTGTATCCGGCATACGCGGGGCTGCGAATATGGCTGGCCGGCCAGGTAAAGGAGATACGGCGGAATATCGTTGCCCGCCGTATGCTGGTGAGCCTGAATACACTGGTGCTGCTTATGCTGCTGGTGGTGGGGCAGATGCTGATGCCGCGAACGGACTACTCTGATATGAACTGGCAGGAAGCGGCCACTCTGGTAGCGGAGGATGTTCAGATGGATTGTGACATCATGGCGCCCCTGGTGCGTCTCGCCGCCCTGCGGGATGCACTGACGGAACGCCTGATGGTTCGCGGCATGCTTACTGCCGGCAGTGCCTGGACCGGACTGGGTATCTGGCTATTGTATTTCCTGTGGTCCGGTCTGGTGCTCTGGGCCTGGAGCCGGTTGCTGATCGGTGCTCTGGGCGCACGGGATGCCCTGCGCTATCTGGAGGAGAGAACTTGTGACTGAGAGATCTCCTGTATCGGGGCGGCGCTTCTGGCTCGGTTTTTTCACCGTCATCCTGCTACTGGCACTGGCGGCAGGTTTCGCGTTGATAAAGGGAGGTCGGCAACTGGCGCGGCAGCAGCTCCCGGAAGCACCGCAGCAGATGCAGAAACTGCTCTATCTGGTGGTGAATGGCCAGCATTATGTGGTGCCTGAATCGAGCCGCCTGGCATTGTCTCTGGCCCTGCAGGATACACTGGGTGCAGCACAGGAAGAGCAACAGCAGCAACTGGGAGTACGTATCGATGCGGCAGTAGATGCGGCCTTTGCACCCGTGCATGACCGGGTAGGGGACTTCGCCGACTGGTTCTACTCACTGACCGGCGAATACATGCGCTATGCCCATGCCATCGGTGGTGATATGGGAGATTTTCTCCGGGAAAAGCTGGAGGAGACCGTGTTTGTGCCTGCCTCCCTGGGCGGCAATCTGGATAACATGTTTGCGGCTTTGAACGGGGATCTCGACAATAGCATGGGGCAAACCGGTCGTCGGCTGATCGCCGATCTGGAACTGCTCATGAAAGAGCATGCCCGCCCGTTGGGAGCGGGAGAGCCACTGATCGGCGATACCCTGAACATGGATACGATGCTGGCGGATAGCATCGGGATTACAGGCAAGGACATCAACCGCCAGCTGCTCAGCGCCCTGGCGGCCACGGGTACCGGTGTGGCTGTGGCAAAGGGCATGGGCGCACTGGTGGTGAAAAAGACGCTTGCCAAGGTGGCGGCCACCAAGAGTTTCAATGTGGCGGCAGGACTGCTGGGCAAGCTGATGGCCAAGTCTGCCATCAAGGGCGGTGG
>CAZFXI010000171.1:0-3437 GCA_964522855.1 uncultured Sedimenticola sp. | reverse complement strand
TGCATCATCAACATGGTGGACATCCACGCCGAGCGACCCCATAAGGATCATCCCATCTACAGCATGGCCAAGGCTGCCAATGCCATGATGGTGAAGAGCCTGGCGAGAGAGCTGGCGCCGGAGATCCGCGTCAATGGTGTGGCGCCGGGAGCGATTCTCTGGCCGGAGGGAAAGCACGGAGACACCTCTAAACACCAGTCCCTGCCCCGCATTCCTCTGGAAAGAGCAGGCCGACCGGAAAACATCGCCCGCACCGTGCTGTTTCTGGCCACTGCCGAATACATCACCGGGCAGATCATTGCCGTGGATGGGGGGCGGAGCGTGCAGCAGTAGGGCTGTTACCAGTCCCACTGAAGCTGCGTCATATCTTCTTTCTCCCTCTGAAAGCCCTGCCACAGCCCTTCGTAACTCTGATCGGTACCCGGATACCTTTCTTCGCCAGCCACATCCATCAAAGGCTTGAGCACAAAGGCATAGTGCAGGATTTCATCCCGGGGAATACCGGCATCCTCATCCACCAGATCACCCCAGGTAAGCATATCCAGATCGATACTGCGCGGTGAGAATTTCTGTTTCCCACGCACCCGCCCCTGGCGCTCTTCGATGGCGCGTAGCCGGGTGCGCAGCTGATCAGGTGGCAGCTCGGTATCGATGCCGATAACCATGTTCAGGAAGTCATCACCCTCGAAGCCAACGGCTTTGGTCCGATACACGGGTGAGAGCAGCAGATCACCGAATTCCTTTCGCAGATTTTCGATGGCTGCACGCATGTTGTGCTCGGGATCCACATTGGTTCCGGCCGAAATCCACACGCGGGTCACTGATTCCTGCTCCCTCTTTCGATGATGATGCCGACAGATGCCGCATTGTCCACTGCGTTCGGCTTGTGCAATGTCAGGCGCAGCCAGCTGGCGGCAAATTCTCTGAAGATCAGATCCGCACAACCCTCGGCCAGGGTTTCCACCAGCTGAAATTCACTCGCAGCGACGTAGTCCGTGAGGCGCTGGGCGACGGCATGATAATCCAGGGCGTCCTGAATCCGATCGGAAGCGGCGGCACGTCTCGCGTCGGTGGCGATTTCCAGATCCATGAGCAACGGCTGAGGGGCTTTGCGCTCCCAGTCATGGATGCCGATGACAGCTTCGAGTTGCAGTTGCCGCAGGAACACTATATCCATGAATCAGGCGCTACCGGTGGAGAAAACAGGTGGGAATAGCTTACCATAGAGCGGTGTTTCCCTTATGGATTTAAGACTTATGTTGCTCTATGCCCTCGTACCCCTTGCCTATCTGCTCGGCTCCATCTCCAGCGCGATCATTGTCTGCCGCATCATGGGGCTGCCGGATCCACGCACCCAGGGCTCGAACAACCCGGGAGCAACCAATGTGTTGCGTATCGGCGGCAAGAAAGCCGCGGCCATCACCCTGGTGGGGGATGCGCTGAAGGGTCTGATTCCCATGCTTATCGCCCACGCGTTCCAGGCTACGCCGCTGATCCTTGCTCTCACGGGCATGGCGGCTTTCCTCGGGCATCTGTATCCGGTGTTTTTCGGTTTCAAGGGCGGCAAGGGCGTGGCCACCGCGCTGGGTATTCAATTTGGCCTGTCCTGGATGATCGGCCTGAGCATCGCCGCCCTCTGGCTGTTCGTGGCCAAGGTGATGAATGTTTCCTCTCTGGCAGCTCTGATAGCCATGGCGCTGGCGCCGGTGATCGTGTGGTGGTTCTGGCCGGCACCGGAACTGATTGTCATGCAGGTTGTGATGAGCATTCTGCTGTTCTGGCGGCACCGCAGCAATATTCAGAACCTGCTCAGTGGCAGAGAAGGAAAAATCAGCAAGCAAGGCGGTAAATGACGCCAACCAGGATTACGGTGCCTGCAACTCCATCAACGACCAACGCGGCCTCGCCCGGAAAGCCAAACCAATGGATTCACCTGCCTTGAGACGCTGCCAGCCGGCGTAGGCGATCATGGCACCATTATCGGTGCAAAATTCCAGGCGTGGATAGAAGGCGCTACCGTTTTCTTCTTCCATCATCCGGTTCATGTTTTCCCGCAGACGCTGATTTGCGGCCACACCACCGGCGAGCACCAGGGTCTTCACGCCACTTTCGCGCATGGCGCGGCGGCATTTGATCACCAGAGTATCCACCACCGCATCCTCGAAGGCTCGGGCGATGTCGTTTTTGAGTGTCTCCAGTCTGTCCCCCTGCAATCCGGCTGATTCCTTTTTCATGGTGGTCAGGGCGTAGGTTTTCAGACCGCTGAAGCTGAAATCCAGCCCCGGACGGTCTGTCATGGGTCGGGGAAAGTGAAAACGATCGGGATCGCCCTGCTGCGCTCGATTTGCAAGCACAGGCCCACCCGGATAGCCCAGCCCCAGCATCTTGGCCGTCTTGTCGAAGGCTTCGCCAGCAGCATCGTCCAGGGATTCACCCAGCAGGGTGTACTGGCCGATTCCTGCCACCTTGACCAGCATGGTGTGCCCCCCGGACACCAACAGCGCCACGAACGGGAACGCCGGCGGGTTTTCCTCCAGCATGGGCGCCAGCAGATGACCTTCCATGTGATGCACTTCCACTGCGGGCACTTGCCAGGTCCAGGCCAGACTGCGCGCCACCGCCGCACCGGAGAGCAGCGCTCCTGCCAGCCCTGGTCCGGCGGTATAGGCAATTCCATGAATATCTGCCCCCTGCATCCCAGCCTCTTCCAGCGTGGCGCGGATCAGAGGCACCAATTTACGTACGTGGTCGCGAGAAGCCAGCTCCGGCACGATCCCACCATATTCGGCATGCAGTTCCACCTGGGAATACAGCTGATGTGCCAGCAAGCCATCTTCTTCGGAGTAAATGGCCACACCAGTTTCGTCGCATGAGGTTTCTATGCCCAGCACATTCAATTGGTTCATTCGATTGCAAATCCTGAAAGAAAGGGATAAAATCCCGCGCCTTGCTGCCTGTGAACCCGGTGGTTCCCGGCAAAACGAATTAGTTTACTTGTTTATATAGAGGAAGCAATGCCTAGCGTACGCGTCAAAGACAACGAACCTTTTGAGGTTGCAATGCGCCGTTTCAAGCGCTCCTGTGAAAAAGCCGGCATCCTGGCTGAAGTTCGCCGCCGCGAATTCTACGAGAAGCCCACCTGGGAGCGTAAGCGCAAAGCCGCCGCCGCCGTAAAACGCTGGCAGAAGAAGATCTCCCGCGAAAGCCGTCGCTTCGACCGCGCCTACTGATCCCTTCCTCTGATGTCCGCCCTCAAGGACCGCATCACCGGTGACATGAAAGCCGCCATGAAAGGCGGCGACAAGCCCCGTCTGGGCGTCATCCGACTGATCCTCGCCGCCATCAAGCAGATCGAGGTGGATGAGCGCATCGAGCTGGATGATACGCGGGTGCTTTCGGTGCTGGACAAGATGGTCAAGCAGCGCCGCGATTCCATC
>CAZFXI010000170.1:0-3562 GCA_964522855.1 uncultured Sedimenticola sp. | reverse complement strand
TGGGTTTTCACCAATGACCGTGCCTACGCGACAGAAGACCCCACCGACAACTACTACGCGGGCTACTTTTCCATGGTCTATACCGCTGCCATCGGTTTGGCTGGCGATACCGGTTACAAGAGCGAATGGTTGAACCGCGCAGAAAGCATGTGGTTCAATGGTGTGCGTCCCTTGATCAACGGCCTCTTCGACGGTGGCGAGTGGCAGGAAGGCTGGAACTATGGTCACTGGGCGGTACGTGAATATCTTCTTTATCCCGTTGCGCTGGCCAGCGGCACCGATATGAATACCCACTGGAGCGAGACCAACTGGCACGAGGATCTGGTAAAAAGCCAATTGCACAGCCTTTATCCTTCCCGTGACTACGTTTCTGACAACGGCTCCTGGTCGGGAGACACGAAGGGTGATCCGCGCAACGCCACCCTGCATTTTCTTGCTTCCTTTACCCCTTTGAATTCCACTCTGCGTGGAATTGCCGCATGGGGCGCCAACAAAATGAAAGCTGATACACACCAGATACGATGGGAAAACTTTCTCTTTGCAAATCCAAACATCACAGAAATCCAGCCTAACAGCACAAACTTGGGAGGATTGAGCTACAGCGTGAAGGGCCATGGCATGGCCAGAGGTGATGAATGGAGCAATACCATGGCAACCTATGTGGACGTGGTCGGAGGCCTCGAAGAAAACAGTCAGGGAGAATACAACTTCGGCGAAGTCAAGATTGGATCACGAGGTGAAATTCTGCTTGTGGACGCAGACACCTGGGAGTTTGCGTCCGAGTTCGCCAACATTCTCACCATCACCGGAAATCACCAGCATGCGCCTTACCAGGAAGGTCGTACTCCAGACATCTCCTTTGACGTCGCCGGCGTTCCCCACAAGTTCGCTTACTTTCTGTCCAATAATCTGGAACAGGCATACGATTTTGACTACGACAACTACGACGATGGCGGGGCGCCATCGGCTTCCGCCTACCGTCGGGAAGTGGCATTCTTACCGCCGGATCATGTGATCGTATTGGATAATATTCAGCCCACATCGGAGGCAAATCGAGTCACATTGCAATGGCATTTTGCAGACTCGCCAGATTTGAACGGAAACCTGGTCAGCCTCACCCGTGGTGCGGGTAAGCTGTTCCTACGTCCCTTTGGCAGCAGTTTCGACATATCAGTACACGATGCTTCCGACAAGCGTTCACGCAGCAACCCACCACTGAACGTACAAAGAGTGGAATTGGAACCTACCAATGGCAGCACCAACTTGCAGCTGTTTTCAGTATTCCAGGCTGCTGACAGTACTACGGCCAACATGGATTCCACCACACCAGTCACCTCAGGCGCCGGGAATATGAAGGGCATCAATATTGATGCCAACAATACAGCTCTGGTAGCCATGTTCTCCAAAGACACGTCCCTGCAGAAAGAAGTCGTCTACAACCCTTCTTTCACACAGTCTACGACCCGGCACTTGCTCACAGGAATGGAAACCGGCCTATATGATGTATACGTGAACAACACTCTGTATGCAGAAAGCATAAGCACCAGCGACAAGAACACCCTGTATTTTGAAACGGGCGAGGGCTCATCCTTTCATGTCGCAAAATCCGGGGAACTTCAGCTATTGTTTTCCAGCGGATTTGAATAATCTCATCATCACCGGAAAGAACCCAAAAAAAGGCCCTAACCGCGGCCTTTTTTTCGTAAGATCACAAACCCTGGAAATACGATACTTCAGGCTCACCATCAAGACGGGTACAGACCTTTTGGAAACACGCTGTATTCTAGACATGATGTTTTGACCTGCCCATCTCAACGACGTGGATTATGATGAGATGGAACCCCTTATCACAGAGCCATAATTGAGAGGACAGGTCATGAAAAAGTGTACCAATAATATCGTCGCACCCAAAACGCTATCATCATTCCCGGCACAACAGGCCAATCGGCGGGCATCTTCTGCCTACGCAGCTTATGTTGGGTTGGATGTACACAAGGAAACCATCGCGATAGCTGTCGCCTGGCCAGGGCGTCGTGAGCCGGAATCGCTGGGCGAGATCGGAAACAAGCCCAAAGCCATCGATAAACTGATTTCCCGCTTGAGTGAACAAGCCGATGGCGGTCTGTTGTTGTTCTGTTACGAGGCAGGCCCCTGTGGGTACGGTCTTTACCGGCAGATCATGGCTTCCGGACATGAATGCCAGGTCGTTGCTCCTTCAAAAATTCCCCGTCGTCCGGGGGATCACATCAAGACCGACAAGCGGGATGCGTTGAAGTTGTCACGGTATTTGCGCAGCGGCGATCTGACCCGCGTCTGGGTACCGGATGCGGAGCAGGAAGCGATGCGGGACCTGACCCGCGCCCGGGATGATATGAAAGGCCAGGAGCGCAAGGCACGGCAACAACTCAATGCCTTCGTGCTGCGCCATGGTCATCACTGGCCAGCCGGCAAGACACGCTGGACCCAAACCCACTACAACTGGCTGGAATCGATCAAATTTGAACAGGCGTGGTTACAGGTGGTTTTGCAGGAATACATCGATGCGGTCAAGGCCGCCACCCAACGGGTAGCCGACATGACGGAACAGATGATGCAGGCCTTGCCCCATTGGTCACTCGGTCCGGTGGTGGACGCCCTGGTGGCCTTGCGGGGAATCGACAAGATTGCGGCCATGGTCTTGCTGGCCGAACTGGGAGATATCAGCCGCTTCGAATCCCCCAAACAACTGATGGCCTATCTGGGCCTGGTGCCTAGCGAACACAGCAGTGGCGGGCGTCGACGGCAGGGTGGCATCACCCGAACCGGCAATGGTCATGCGCGACGGATGTTGGTTGAGTGTGCCTGGAGTTACCGTTTTCCAGCCCGCCAGACGATGCATCTCAAACGCAAGGCGCGAAACGCCTCGGCAGAAGCCAGAACGATTGCCTGGAAAGCGCAGAAAAGGCTCTGTGGGCGTTATCGTACGCTGACTCAGGCAGGCAAGAACGTCAAACTGGTGTGCGTAGCCATTGCGCGTGAACTGCTGGGCTTCATCTGGGACATTGTCTGCCGGGAGATGCCTCGCCTGGCGCAAGTCAAGTAACTCAGGATCAAACCCAAGGATTGATCAGCAGACAAGAGGAGGAAAAACAGGCTCATTGACTCAGTGCAGGTTCGACCGGTGTGGAGAACCCTTGTTCGGGTTAAACCGGTATCAGCCAACAGGATAATCCCGCATGGGCATTCCCGGCTGATGATCCCTGCTACTAGAGAAAGGCCAGCTCCGCGATGCAGTGAAGTCAGGTGGTAACCAATCCACGTATATCAGCATGATCCACCATCGCAATCTGCCGGACCCGTGCTGAGCCAATGAGCTTGATGACGAGTCAATCATCGTAACCTGAAGAACGATTTATCCACCCTTTGCCCACCGCTACGCAATAATTCTGAAGGTTGCTTCGCCGTGGACAAAGCATGGATAAATCTCCGGAGATTCAAATAAACAGTTGACGGGTCAAAACATATCAACCCGGATATTTCATCAGACCTCGGTCTGGCTTCTGGGACAAGAGCCTAGTGGATA
>CAZFXI010000169.1:0-3601 GCA_964522855.1 uncultured Sedimenticola sp. | reverse complement strand
CCACCCGTCCCGTAGGTCGGGCAAAGCGTAGCGTGCCCAACGTCTTTCTGGGTTCGGCGAGGCATGTTGCCCGGTTCGTTGGGCACGGCCCTATGGGTCTTTGCCCAACCTACCGGGCGTCTGGGGGTAGGGTGATGCCGTGCTGCATCAGCCAGTCCCGGTCCAGCTCCCACTGCACCCGCTTGATATCCGGATTTTCCAGCACGATGGCCTTGGCGTGTTTCTGGGTCGTTGCCAGTTGTTCCTGCAGTTCCTGAAACAGGGGTGAGGCGGGATCGGAGTTACCCACGCCGGGGAAGATTTTGTCCAGTACCCTGGCTACGGGAACGGCACTGGAGCGGGGGGTGCTCATGACTGCTACCCCGTTATCGACGCGTATTACCCGAAAGGCGTAGGGAAAACTGCTTACCTGTTCGTCGGCTTCCAGCTTGTCGTTGAGGTCGGATACGATGGGCGGCTCATACAGGGCAACAGCTATCAAAACCAGCACCAGCGTGAGCAGTACGGCAGCATAGATCTTTGTGCCTCTGTCGAGTTCAGGCATCAGTCGCGGAAGTTCTTGAACTGCAGGGGCAGGCCGTAATCCTTTTCCTTCAATAGTGCGATCACCTTTTGCAGGTCATCACGCTTCTTGCCGGTCACCCGCACCTGATCGCCCTGGATCTGCGCCTGCACCTTGAGCTTGGCGGCCTTGATCTCCTTGACGATTTTCTTCGCTACGTCGGACTCGATGCCTTGCTGAATCACGATCTGCTGGCGGGCAGCATTGAGGCTGGTTTGCGGATCCTTTACGTCCAGGGCCTTCACGTCCACGCCGCGTTTGGCCAGTTTCTCCCGCAGGATATCCAGCATCTGCTGCAGCTGAAATTCCTGTTCGGCCTTGAGATTGACCTCATTCTCCGTGTGCTCGAAGCTGGCATCCACGCCTTTGAAATCGAAGCGGGTTTCGATCACCCGGTTGGCCTGATCCACAGCATTGCGCACTTCCTGCAAATCCACTTCGGAAACGATATCGAATGAGGGCATCTGGCACTAACTCTCCGTGATGGTGAAAAAAAGTAATTATTGCATATTTTTTTACTTGATAGCCGGTGGATCATAAGGTTTGCCAAACAAATAGAAATGGACTACATTTTATCCAGAACATGAATCCTGATTGTTTGTAGCAACAAGTACATCACTTCAAGATTCCTGGCTTAGTAGAACGCAAACCCAGGGGATATGAGATGGCGAACCAGGTTAGCGAAAAGTTATGGAAATATCGGTTTGGCGGCTTGTTGATCCTGTCGGGTCTTAGCGTACAGGGTCTGGCGGCTGAAATCTGTTTCGGTGCGCCGGGGGATCTTCATGATGCAACCTACAGCGCCGCGCAAACGACCTGTACTTCCGATACCACGATTGAAGCCGGTCCGAATGTGGTGGTGGTTTCCGATGCGTGGCTTTCTTTGTTTGCCGCTTCCCATGTGGCGCTGACGGGGCCGTTTACGATCGAGGATCAGGCGCGCTTGCGCATCGCCCCCCATTATTCTGTCCTGACCACGATGAACGACACGGGCATCATCGCCTGTGCCGATGAAGACAACAATGGTCTTGCCTGCCCGGTTGTTGCCTTTCCCGGTCAGGATGCTGAATCGGGTCGTGATGTTACTCATGGTGACCATACAGACGGCCATGCGGGCTTCAGTTTTACCAAGTTGAGTATGGCCGGTGGTCTGCTGTCGGCGAATGCTACCAATTGGTCTTGTGTGAGGGATAACGTTACCGGCCTGATTTGGGAAGTAAAGACCGATGTTGCGGGCATTCACTTCAAGGGCAATACCTACCGTTGGGGAGGCGAGACGGCGCAGGGTAGCGGATATGGCGCCTATTATCCAGACTGGAACAGTCTGGTCAATGGCAGTAACGGGGAGCAGCTGTGTGGTTTCGCCGATTGGCGTGTACCGACCGTGGTAGAGCTTCAAAGCCTGGTGAGTTATAACCGGCTGGCTCCTGATCCTGTCATCGATACGGATTATTTCCCCAATACCATCAACACGCATTTCTGGAGCGCGTTACCAAGCGCTGCCGCTTCGACCAATGCTTCGAATGTCGATTTTGGTATGGGATTTGTTGGTGATCTTCCCCGCAATCTTACGGTGTTTGTACGCCTGGTGCGTTCCGGCAAGTGATCGTTTGCTGTTTTTTCACCTGGAGTAAGCTCATGTCAAAGTTTATTAGCCTCGAACCTCGTTGCCTGCTGGCGGCTGCATTGCTGGCTACGGCCTTCTCCAGTGAGGCACAAACATGCCGTAGTGACAGCGAGATTCCCTCGACGACACCGACCGGTGATTTTCACGACAATGGCGACGGCACAGTTACGCACAAGACCACGGGGCTTATGTGGACAAAATGTACTCTGGGACAAACGGGAGGTGATTGTTCTGGCGGCAGTGCGACCACCTATGACTGGAGTGCTGCCTTGCAGGCGGCCAAGGCCAGCCGAATTGCCGGCTACAATGACTGGCGTGTGCCTAATGTGAAGGAATTGATGACGCTTGTGGAAAAGCGGTGTTTCGATCCGGCGATCAATGTGGCCGTATTCCCCAGGATACCCCTTTCAAATATTTGGACTTCGTCTCCAACCACAGACTTCCCGAGTAATACACCTACATCCTGGGGTGTCAATTTTGCTGAATTTGGCTACAACTTCACTTATGAACGCTCGGACCTTCTTTCCTTGCGATTGGTTCGTTCCGCTCATTGACAGCCGGTGAATAGCTCTGTGATTCCTGGCCCTGATGTGATTAGGGGGCTGAGGCTTCGGCGGGAGCCACCAGTTCACGCAACTTCTTGCGAGCCCGGAACAGTCGGGTGCCGGCGCCTGCCACGGAAATTCCCAGTTCGGCGGCGATTTCTTTCTGTGAGTAGCCATGAATCACCTGCAGCAGCAGCGGTTCGCGATAGTCCTCCGGCAGTTCAGCAATGGCGTTGCGCAGCACGAAGGCCTCGGTGGAAGTGTCATAGTCCCGATGCTTGTCCGCCAGGGCTTCTGTCGGTATGGCGCTGAACTGGGGCTGGAAGCGTTCGAAGCGGCGCGCATTCTCTCGACGCAAGATGGTGATCAGCCAGCCTTTTGCTGCTTCGGGTTTTTGCAGCCTGTCCATGGACTTCCAGGCCCGTAACATGGTTTCCTGCACCAGGTCTTCGGCGACAGATTTGTCATGCACCAGCCAGTAGGCATAGTGGAACAGGTCGGTCATGTATTTTCCGATAAGATTCTGGAAACGGATCTCGCGGGCAGCCGGGGTTTCTGCAGCGGGTGCCGTGCTGGAAAAGGTGGTCGTCAGGTTGGTCATGTTCTCGCTCCGGTGATTGGTGCTTTTCGTTTGTGAATACACAAAGCACAAGCCGTGCCAACAGAGCAACTCATTGATTAATAAAGATTAGTTGTTTTTCCTGTGGGGTGTTTTGTAATGAACCGTCGTAACATCCTGTGCAATAAACCAGGAAAATGTAACGAAACGTCATATTTTTACCGATTAGTTACAAAGCTCAGTTGCCCGTAACTTGGCTCGTCACCCCGGCGCAGGCCGGGGTCCATGTCCACGATGGATTCCGGCCT
>CAZFXI010000168.1:0-3614 GCA_964522855.1 uncultured Sedimenticola sp. | reverse complement strand
ATTGATGGAACAAAGGGTGATACAGCGCACGGTAGTGGGTGTCGGGGATGCCAACGGTGCGTCGGATTTCATTCAATAGCCCACTAT
The DNA here is from genome assembly GCA_964522855.1 of uncultured Sedimenticola sp. Classification (GTDB taxonomy): domain Bacteria; phylum Pseudomonadota; class Gammaproteobacteria; order Chromatiales; family Chromatiaceae; genus Thiolapillus. Next base: position 3,527 of record CAZFXI010000168.1, on the reverse strand, counting down.
GGCGTCTAAGAAGCTTTCGGGGTTGCTGGCACAAGAAGGCATCGACTGGAAAAGATGAGCTCTTTATCCGAGTTCTAAATATCTGGCGCACTTTCATCGTGATGCTGGCACTGGTACAGCGCTACCTGATGCGGGTCGAAGCTTGAGAGAAGAGAGTGGCAGAAGCAATGCGGTGATACGAGGGGAAATCAAACAGGCTAGGTGGGAGATTTTCTATTGCAGAGACCTGATTTCTGTGATCGTGGTTTCTTGACAACACAGCATTTTTTGTTAGGATCATTGTGCATTCATCAGTGGGGGGCATTGGTGCGTGTTCAAGAAATGCGACATGGATTGTTCTCTATCCAGCTTCTTTGCGGACGGATATCTGTTCATGTCAGCCTCGATTGTGGAGTTGCGCGTGTCGAAATCGCGCGGTCCAGATTGTCAGGATACAGGCATGAGAAAAAGGGATGTTAATAAGGTTTTTCCACGCAATGGTGTACTTCGCATCCTGTTATTCTTGATGCTGCCATTGTTGTCGGCGGCATCTCCAGCCGCTGATTCAATCTGTGCGCTCGTAAAAATCGAAATAGAGCAGACGCTCACGCTGGAGCGCCAGGCATTTGATGCCCGCATGGCGATCACCAATCACCTTGATACAGTAGAACTGACGGATGTCAAAGTGGATGTCCTGTTTGCTGACGAACAGGGTAACAGCGTACTTGCCAGTAGCGATCCCAACAATACCTCGGCAACGTTCTTTATCCGTATTGACTCATTGACCAACATCTCGGACGTTTCGGGGAATGGCACTGTTGCTCCGAACACTGAAGCGGAAGTACATTGGTTGATCATTCCTGCGCCAGGTGCTGGCGGCAGCGTTGCTTCTGGAAAGCGCTATGACGTTAGCGCGGTACTGTCCTTCAAGCAAAATGGTGTGGCGCAGGAAATCGCGGTGGCGCCGGATCTGATATTTGTAAAGCCCTTGCCGCTGTTGAATCTTGACTATTTTCTGACGCATGATGTCGTCGCAGACAATCCCTTTACTGATCCTGTTGAGCCACCCGAGCCTTTCGTCCTGGGGGTCAGGGTTGCAAACAATGGTGGTGGTGTAGCACATAATCTCAGTATTGATACGGCGCAGCCAAAAATTGTCGAGAACGAGCAGGGGTTGTTGATTGATTTTCGCATTACCGGTGCGCAACTGGACAATCAGCCCGTCGAACCCGTTCTATTGATGGACTTCGGTGATATTGAAGCAGGGCAGTCTCGCGCTGGGCGTTGGCAGATGGAAACAACGCTTTCCGGAACGTTTGTCGAATTTGATGCGAGCTTCTCTCATGCAGATGATCTGGGAGGGCGGCTTACCTCGCTTATCGATACCATTGATACACACTTCCTGATCCATGATGTGCGCGTTGATTTGCCTGGAAGAGATGATGTCCTGGATTTTCTTGCGCAGGATGGCAGTGTTATACGTGTCTATGAATCAGAGTATGTGGACACTGTGGTCGAGGACTTGAGTGGGCAGGCTGCGTTGGTGGCCTTGGCGGGCGACAAGTACAAAATGACTGTGCCTTCGATAATCGGCATGCATTATGTTTCGTTGTCCGATCCTTATCATGGCGCCAAACATCTTGCAGCAGCCTATCGGGATGATGGCACACAAGTGCCCCGGGAGAATGCCTGGTTGACAAGGAAGGAAGGCGCAGGTGGCAATACGCAATATGGTTTGTCCCTTTTTGATTACATGCCTTCTTCCTACTATACCTTGGTGTTCGGTCTGGATGTTCCGGGTAATGAGGCGCCTGTCATTCAGTTTATCAGTGACAAAACTGTTGTGACAGGTTCAACGTTGAGCTTTCTCGTAGAGGTTTCTGATCCTAATCGAACCATTCCTCAGGTTACTGCATCGCCCATGCCAGGTGGTGCCAGTTTGACGCCGGAACAAACAGATTATGATCTTAGCCGCTATAAATTCGAATGGACGCCGTCAGCAGACCAAACTGGAACCTATACCGTTGTTTTTCGTGCCGATGACGGTGCGCTTCAAACATATCAAAGTGTAGACATCGTTGTGACCTCTGCAGAGGACACAGATGGTGATGGCATGCCGGATGCCTGGGAAATGCGCTATTTTGGATCCTTGGCACAAGACGCAACCACGGACTTTGATGGAGACGGAGTGTCTGACCTGGATGAATATCTCGGTGGAACAGATCCCACAGATCCGAATGATCCCTGCAAGGTCAACTGCAATCCCTCGACACTTGCTGCACATGCGGGAGCGGACAGATCGATTCTTCTGGGTACGGCAAGTATCGTCATGGGGGGATATCCTGCGGCAACAGGTGGCACGCCACCATACAGCTACGACTGGAGCATAACGCCCGGATCAAGCAACGTGGACTATGCCATCAGTGCAGCCGACGAAACCAACCCAAACTTCAGCGGCAGCAAAGTAGGACGTTATACCCTCGAACTGACAGTTACCGACGCAGACGATAACCAGCATACGGATTCAGAGATTGTTGATGTAAGTATTCTGGAGAACAGCCTGACTCAAGGGTTGGCATTGCATGGCAGGGAAAGGCTGGGCGGCTGTCAGAGCGCTGTTGTGGAAGACAGCACAATATACAAAGGAGCAACGCTTGAATTGATTGCTCCTGTCGTGAAGCTCGAGCCAGGCTTCCGGGTTGAGGCTTCTGGAGCATTGAGAATCAGCAGCGAATTGCCGCCAGAATGCCCGTCCGGCCCCTGACATCTGCCAACAGGGCCGCTGTGATGGTTGAGACCGATGGAAGTATGGGGAAAGTGAGGGGAATGTGGATAAAGGCATCGTTGTTTGGTGGAATTGTTGCCTTGATGAGCTTGATGGTTTATTTGCTCACGAGCGCTGGCTTGCATGACACCCGGCCTAACCAGAGTCCAGAGGTGACACGGGTGCTCATGGAGCGTTACGAGCTGAAGAACAGAACCGGCCGGGTGCAGAAGAACCTGTTTTTCTGGGTGCATGGACTGGTTGACCGGTCAGCGTCCAGTCATTTGCTCAAAGGGGAAGCGAACAGAGACTATCACGAGCAGACGGACTTTCTGGGCAACCGGATATTGACCTTCGTGATCGATAAAATTCCGCCGTATGGCAGCGTGATTCTGGAGAAAAAGGCGTACTACGCGATTGATGTCGGGGGTAATGCAGAGATCGCGCAGCGGGAACTGCTGGAAAACGCACTGCAGGCCACGCCGCTGGTTGAAGCCGCTGATCCACAGATCGTAAAGCTGGCACGCTCATTCGGACAGACCGATGAGATGCAGCGCGCCAAGGCCATCTATGACTGGATGGTAGCGAACATACAGCTATCCCCCTATCAATCCCAGCCCCTGGGGGCGGTCAAAACACTGCGGGCTCGACAGGGTGATTGTACAGAATTTGCCCACCTGTATGCGGCGCTGGCGAGGGCGTCAGGTTTGCCTGCATTTGTCATGGCGGGCTATCGCTACCAGAGCAGTGCCGTGGTGCAGCCCAATGATCTGCACAACTGGGT
>CAZFXI010000167.1:0-3642 GCA_964522855.1 uncultured Sedimenticola sp. | reverse complement strand
GGCTCACCCATGTCCCGGGTTGACCAGGTAAGCTGTGAGTTCCTTCCTGATCAGGCGCCAGCGCCTGGTTTTCGTACGGGTTAACAACCCTGTCAAGGTGTTCCCTTCAGTTCCGGGGGGCGAAAACGGCTGTCGTTACGTCCGAAACTGGGGCTGCTGCGTTGTACGAATGCATTCCCGGTTTCCTGGGGATTGGAAAAAGGTCTTGGTGCCTGGGGCGCAGCTTGCCTCTGCGGTCTGGCAGTACTGGTTTGAATATTTTCTGATGGTTGTATTGCAGGGCTACTCTCGTTATAAGCGCCAGTCTGTGAAGCCGCAGGCTGCTGCTGCCAGTACTGTGGTGCAGCGGGCTGCTGGTAGGTAGGAGACGTTGCCTGGGGAGCGTAAGTATTCCAGCCCGGCGCTGCTGCCGGTAAAGGGGGATTGTACACTGGCGCCACATTCCTGGACAAAGGATCTGCTGGATAACCATAGGGCAGGCTATCGTTGGTTCTGGAGCCGAACCTATTGTTCATGTTGCCCGGATTGACATAGCCTGGAATGCCGTACCGATTGCTGCCATAGGCAGGTGCTGGATAATAGCTGGCTGGAGGCGGGTTGTTCTGATACGTCGGCTGAGGATTCCTGTTTCGCGAAGGCACGAACTGCTGGTTGGCCGGGGAACTGTTTTGACCGGGAAATTCGCCAGTTGGGCGATAGGAACCCGGTACGGGCGGATAGGGATCGGCGCCTTGTACAGACAGGGTGAACACCAGAAATGTCATGCCGATGCTGATAACTGCGGTTGATTTGCTATAGGCGCCCATCTTTTCTACTCCTTATTGGTCCTGAATCTGACAGTTCAGTTATCGCGGGAGGTGATGACCGGTTCTGAATGCGCTGATTTGCCACACAGAAGATTCGGCACTCCCTCCGGTTATCCTGCCCTAAATTTATTTGTTTTGGAAGTTTTTTCATGGAATTACCACCACTTACCAAGGGATACATACTGAAACGCTACAAGCGTTTTCTGGCAGATGTGGAGCTGGATGGTGGCGAGTCGGTCGTGGCGCATGTGCCCAACACCGGGCGCATGACCGGCTGCTGGGAGCCAGGGGCGCCGGTGCAACTCAGCCATAGTGACAATCCCAGACGCAAGCTGGCCTGGACTCTGGAGCGAGTGGATATGGGGAATGGCTGGGTCGGTGTCAATACCCAGCGTACCAACCCGGTGATAGAGGAAGGCGTAATCCGGCATCAGATAACGGGTCTGGAAGGCTATGCGAACATAGCGCGGGAGGTGGTCCCCCCTCTGGAACACCGGCGCAGCCGCCTCGACCTGTTTCTCACGCAGGGAAAATTGCGGGATGCCTGGGTAGAGGTAAAGAACGTGACCTTGTTGCAGGACGACTGTCTGCGTTTTCCCGATGCCGTTTCGGTGCGTGGAAGCAAACACTTGCGGGATTTGCTGGAACTGGTCTCGCAGGGGTACCGGGGGATAATCCTGTATGCGCTGAATCGTCCGGAAGGGAGCTGCTTCTGTCCGGCAGAAGAAGTGGATCCCGACTATGCCAGACTGCTGCGCGATGTGGTGGCGCAGGGCGTGGAGGTGATGGCATCACGCCTGCGGCATACGGAAACGGGGATCGTCGTTGCTGAAACGGTGCCTATAAGGTTGTAAGTCCTGATGACTTCTCAATAACCGCCTGAATCTGCGATCAACCCTTTGGGCATTTGTGAAATGTGATGAACTTCCGAGCGCAGTTCCCCCTGTGCTCCCAGGGTAAGCATGCGCCACCCAGGAGGCTGTGTATCGAGGCTGAATTCATCCTGTTGCGGTGCGAATTGAATGCAGGTGGACGGGGTGGCCAGAAGCGACAGGTGTCCGAGTTTGCCTTCCCAGGGCTGATGCACATGCCCCCAGACAACGCCTTTGACGGCAGTGTTGTTACTGATTCTGGAAAGCAGCTCCTTGCCGTTGTCCAGGCCGATCTTGTCCAGCCATTCACTGCCCACGGGCACCGGTTGATGATGGACAAAAATCAGGATATGGGGTGGCGCATTGCTCAGTGCATCATCCAGCAGTTCCAGCTCGTTTTCGGACAGATGGCCGTGTTCCTTTCCCGGCACCTGGGAGTTGAGGAGAATCAGACGCCAGTTCCCCAGGTCAATGCTTCCACCAGTAGGAATCTGATATTTTCCCAGTGCATTTTGCATGCTCAGGATGTGGTCATGGTTGCCGGGGATGGTTGCACTGGCACATTTTGTACGAGCGAGGGTTTTTGCGAGCGTCTTGTAACCTTTTTTTGATCCGTCGTGTACCAGATCGCCGGTGACGACGATCATGTCCGGCTCCATGCCGGCGCAGGCACTGGACAATACCTCTTGCAAGGCACCCAGGGTATTCAGTCCCAGCAATTTGCCGGCAGGATCGGCATACAGGTGGCAATCGCTGATCTGGAGGATGTGCAGGTCCGATCCCTGGCGCGTATTGTTCATGATTTTTTTACGGCATATTTTGTGTCTCCATACCCTATACCTGAAAAATCATGATTGACATGCCGGCATGGACAGAATGTGAACTCCTGCTCAGAAGCCTTCTGTGGATGTGAACAAACCCACACGCAGATCCCTGGCGGTGTAGATTTCCCTGCCGTCCACTTCCAGTTTGCCGTCGGCGATGCCCAGCACCAGTTTGCGGGCAATAATCCTTTTAATGTCAATGGTATATTTGACCAATCCGGCATTTGGCAGCACCTGGCCGGTGAACTTCACCTCGCCCACCCCCAGGGCGCGCCCATGGCCTGGGTTGCCCAGCCAACCCAGGTAGAAGCCCACCAGCTGCCACATGGCGTCCAGGCCCAGACAACCGGGCATGACGGGGTCGCCCGGGAAGTGGCATTCGAAAAACCACAGGTCCGGATCGATGTCCAGCTCGGCATGAATAAGCCCCTTGCCGTGCTGGCCGCCTTCGTCGGCGATGTGGGTGATGCGATCCATCATCAACATGTTGTCCACGGGCAATTGGGCGTTGCCCGGGCCGAACAGCTCGCCGTGCCCGCACTTGATGAGATCTTCTTTGTCGTAGGCGTTCTTGTGGTCCATTTATTTTTCCAGTTGTTGTTTGATATGCGCGACGATCCCGTCCAGGGGGATCATCTCGTTGTCGGAAGCGCTGCGGGCGCGAAATTCCACCTCGCCCTTGTCCAGGCTGCGTTCACCCACCACCACGCGCATGGGGATGCCCATGAGCTCGTGATCGGCGAACATGACGCCGGGACGCTGATCCCGGTCGTCGAACAGCACCTCGATACCCGCGTCCAGCAGATCCTGATACAGTTTTTGCGTAGCTTCACGGACCTTTTCCGATTTCTTCATCTGCATGGGCAGCAGGGATACCTGGAAGGGTGCGATGCTCAGGGGCCAGACAATGCCCCTGTCGTCATGATGCTGTTCGATGGCGGCGCCCACCACGCGCGAGACGCCGATGCCATAGCAGCCCATGCTCATGGTCACGGCCTTGCCGTTCTCGTCCAGCACCGTGGCGTTCATGGCCTCGGAATACTTGGTGCCCAGCTGGAAGATGTGGCCCACCTCGATGCCCCGGGCGATGGTGAGCACCCCCTTGCCGTCCGGGCTGGGGTCGCCTTCCACCACGTTGCG
>CAZFXI010000166.1:0-3662 GCA_964522855.1 uncultured Sedimenticola sp. | reverse complement strand
AAGCGCTTACTTTAGCACAACAAAATCGATCATCAAATATTTTATCGATTTTTTATAGGATAATCGTTATTATCTCAAAGAATAGCGCGCCAAACACCAGACACTTACTTATTAACTGATTCGCTACAAAGCTCTGCAAACTGGAAAACCGATCGTTGGTCATTCCGGCGCAGGCCGGAATCCATGGTGGGAAATGGACCCCGGCCTGCGCCGGGGTGACAAGCCGGAAAACAGGCAACTGAGCTTTGTAACTAATCACCTAATTATTATGGACACGCCACATCACTAATGATGCTTACCACCAAACCGCCCACAACCCAGTCCGAGGATGCCTACCGGCAGATCCGCAACGACATCATTCACGGTAAACTGGCGGCGGGGGAAAAACTGCGTATCGAAGCCTTGCGGAATCACTATGCCATCGGCCCCACCCCTTTGCGCGAGGCGCTCAACAGGCTGGCCGCCGATGGATTCGTGACAGTCGAAGGGCAACGCGGCTTCACTGTAACCCCACTGTCCGTCGAGGATCTTGAAGATGTTACCCAGATGCGGGTGTTACTGGAAAACCGCGCTCTGGAACGCAGCATCGAACGGGGTGACGACGATTGGGAAGCCAATCTGGTTGCCGCCTTTCACCACCTGTCCCTGATTGAAACCGCCAATACCAGACGTGATCCCGATGAATGGGAACGACGCAACGCCAAATTCCACAATGCGCTGATTGGCGCCTGCCAGTCACGCTGGCTACGGCGTTTTTCCGGCATCCTCTACGATCAGCATCGCCGTTACCGGCACCTGGCCCGTGCGCATTTGCAAGGGCGCGACATCCATGGCGAACACCAGGCCATCTGCGAAGCCGCGCTGGCACGCGACGCAACAGCCGCCTGTGCAGCCAACGAATCCCATATCATGGCAACCGTAGGGACTTTGCGGGATCTGATTTCCGCTGGAGCAGAAACATGCTGAACCCAATGGAGCAAAACCCTCCTCCGCTGGGAAGATTCCATACAAACAGGCGGATACCCGATATCGCGCCCGGGCATTCGGTACTTTATGCGCCAAAGGCCGATATAACCTTCAGACACCCCCGCGAACAATCGTATTCCGGCAGCAGGAAACCATGAGAATATGCGATTACATCAAAGAGCTGCGCGCCTTCTGCGCCACTCGACAATACGGCAGCATGAGCAAGGCGGCAGAAGTTCTTTACTCCAGTCAGCCCACCATCTCTCAGCGCATACGCAAACTGGAAGAAGTCATGGGCGCCCCACTTTTTGAACGGCATGGGCCGAAGCTAAGTCTGACGCCTGAAGGGGAAACCCTCTACAAACTGTCTACCCCGCTTCTTCAAGGCCTGGACAGCTTGAAGTCTGATCTCTTCTCCCTGTGCGGCGACCTCAGCAGCGGCGAATTGACCATCGCGGCGGCAGAATCGACACTGCTCTACCTGCTGCCATCCGCCGTCGAAACCTTCGTGAACCAGTACCCCGGTATCGATCTGACGCTGAAGAATGTCACCGGCCAGGACTGCCGTACACTGGTGGCCGCTGGAGAAGTGGATTTTGCCGTAAGCTCCATGTTGAGTACGCCCGAAAACCTGGGCTATGCTCCCTATGCTTCCTATCGTACCGTTTTGATTACGCCACTTGGCCATCCCCTGGCCTCTCTGGAGGAAATCACCCTGGAAGCGATCAGCCAATACGGGCTCATCCTTCCGCCATCGCGCTTTTCAAGCTGGAACATCATAAAGATGGTCTTTTCTCTGCATGGCGCTCATTTCAAAGTCGCCCTGGAAGCCGGGGGATGGGAAGTCATAAAGCGATATACCGCCATGGGTCTGGGGATATCCATCACTTCCGAAGTCTGCATTCGGGAGGAGGATCTTGATTCACTCGAAGTGATTTCTCTTGAACAGCTGTTCCCGTCGCGGGAATACGGCATCATCACCAAGAAAGGCAGAGTACTGTCCCCGGCAGCACAACGGTTCATCGAGATACTGGAGGCTGAATCCACCGTTCAGCATCGGGCAAACAAATAGCCATTATTGATTTCGCCCGATAGTAGGCGTGGCGGCTATACGGCATAGTTCCTGATAACGTATCCAAGTTTTCAAGGAACGCCCAAATGCGCCGCGAATGCACCCAACCTGTCAGTTTGTCCAGGCATCAATACCAAACGCCCCGCACAAGGGGTCAGCTGTCATCGTCTTTTATCGACGCCTACCATCATCAGCTTCGAGCCGGCAAGCTGGCCGCCGATCCCCAACAATTGAGGGTCGCAGAAAGCATTCAGGCATTCGCGGAACAACTGCGGGAAAAACCGGGTTCCCGGAACGCCCTCAAGAACAGGATTATCCCACTGAAAAAGGCGCTTCCATCCAAATCCCAGGGTATCTACCTGTGGGGCGGCGTAGGCCGGGGAAAAACCCACCTGCTGAATCTTTTTTTTGAAACACTGCCATCCGAACGTAAGCTGCGGTGCCATTTCCATCACTTCATGCAACTGGTGCACGACGAACTCCAATCCTTCGGCAACGAAGGATCTCCACTGCTCACACTGGCTCGCAACCTTGCCAGGGATTACCAGGTGATCTGTCTGGACGAGATGCAGGTGACTGATATTGCAGACGCCATGCTCTTGTCTGGCCTGTTTGAAGCACTGCTGAAACGTGGCGTTTCGCTGTTCATCACTTCCAACACGCCACCCCAACGGCTGTATGAGGGAGGACTTCAACGAGAACGCTTTCTACCCACCATTAAATTGATCACGGACAGGCTCGAAGTGATTCATCTGGATGGCAATACGGACTATCGCATCAACAACTCGGCAAATTCTGCAACCTATTGGCTGCCAAGCGCAGATGATTTCCAGGAAAAAAACGCATTGGGTTCCATTTATCAACGGCTGTCAGGCGTCCCCCTGCATGATGATTGCAGCAACCTGTTCATCAATGGCCGCTCCCTGGAGGCAATCCAATGGGCCGGCGGTGTCGCCTGGTTCGGTTTCGATGCGCTGTGCGCCCCTCCCCGTTCAACAGCCGACTATCTGGAAATTGCACGCATCTTCAATACCGTAATGATTTCCGGCATTCCACAAATGGATGACTCACAACTGGACCGGGTAACCCGCTTCATTCACCTCATTGACTGCCTCTACGCCACTCGCATCCGGCTTGTGGTTTCCGCCGCTACCGAGCCCGGCGCCCTGTATACCGGCGACAGGGCCACAGAAAAATTCAGCAGAACGGCGAGCCGCCTCGAGGAAATGCGTTCCTCCTCCTACTTCCTGACACACACTCAATATATCGAAAACTAGAAAACGGATCCGGCCATGAATCATTCCCGCCCTCTTTCCCCCCATCTGCAGATCTACCGCCTGCCGATTACCGCCTGGCTCTCCATTACCCATCGAATCGCCGGTATTCTGCTGTTTATCGGCGCGCTGATACTGGTGGCCGGCCTGGTAATGCTGGCGACAGGGCCGGAATACTGGCAACCGATTCACGCGGCATTCTCCAGCTTTCCCGGGCACCTGTTGCTCTCCATGGAAGTCTTCGCCCTGAACTACCACCTGTGTAACGGCATCCGTCACCTGTTATGGGACATCGGCATCGGACTGGAGTATGAAGCCGCCTACAAGAGCGGGCTGGTTATGCTGGCGAC
>CAZFXI010000165.1:1447-3676 GCA_964522855.1 uncultured Sedimenticola sp. | reverse complement strand
TGATTACTGAAGACCAACTCGAACAACTCTGCCTTTCCTGGTTTCAGGAGGGTGGTTTCGGGTATGCCTACGGCCCGGATATTTCCCCTGATGGCAATGCGCCGGAACGATCAGATTACCGGCAGGTGGTGCTGGCAGGTCGTTTGCTGGATGCCCTGCAGCGCATCAATCCGCAAATTCCCCGGTCTGCCCTGGAAGAAGCGGCACATGTTGTCAGCAAGCCTGATCATCCCTCCCTGATTCAGAACAACCGCGCCTTTCATCGACTGCTGATCGATGGCGTCAAGGTGCAGTTCAATCAGGGTGACGAGAAAAAGACCGATCACGTCCAGCTCATCGATTTCGAGAGCCCGGACAACAACCAGTTTCTGGTGGTCAATCAGTTCACGCTGCTTGGCAGCAAGATGAACCGCCGCCCGGATGTGGTGGTATTTATCAATGGCCTGCCCATGGCGGTGATCGAACTCAAGAATCCGGCGGATGAAAATGCCGATGTGTGGGATGCCCACAATCAGATCCAGACCTATAAGGAAGAAATTCCAGACCTGTTCGTGTTCAACGAGGCATTGATAGTTTCCGATGGCATCACGGCGCGTATCGGCTCCCTGACCGCCAGCAAGGAACGCTTCATGCCCTGGCGCACTCTCAAGAACGAGAACGACAAGCCGCTGCTGGAATACGAGCTGGAAAAGGTAGTGCGGGGTTTTTTCGATCGGGAACTGTTCCTGGATTATGTCCGCTACTTTGTGCTGTTCGAGCAGGACGGTGATCATCTCATCAAGAAGATCGCCGCCTATCACCAGTTTCATGCTGTGCGTGAGGCGGTGCGGGCAACGGTGATCGCCTCTCAGTCCCCTGAGAACCGGCAGGCTGAGGATCGGGCAAGCTATGGAAACGAAGTGCTGCCCGGCTCGCGCAAGGCGGGGGTGGTGTGGCACACCCAGGGTTCGGGCAAGAGCATCTCCATGGCCTGCTATGCGGGCAAACTGTTGCAACAGCCGCAGATGAACAATCCCACCCTGGTGGTGGTGACTGACCGCACGGATCTGGACGGCCAGCTTTTCCAGACCTTTTCCGCCGCCAAGGACTTGCTGAAACAATCGCCGCTGCAGGCGGACAGCCGGGAAGCGTTGCGTGAGCTGTTACTGGCGCGGCAGTCGGGTGGGATCATCTTTACCACGGTGCAAAAGTTCTCCCTGCTTGCCGATGAAGGCAGTCATCCCGTGTTGAGCGAGCGGGACAATATCGTGGTGATCTCCGACGAGGCCCACCGCAGCCAGTACGGGCTGAAGGCGGTGCTGGATCAGAAGACCGGTAAATACAAGTTCGGCTATGCCAAGCACATGCGCGATGCCCTGCCCAATGCCTCGTTCATCGGTTTTACCGGTACGCCCATTGCCAGTGAAGACAAGGACACCCGCGCGGTGTTCGGTGACTACGTCAGTATCTACGACATTCAGGATGCGGTGGACGATGGTGCGACGGTGCCCATCTACTACGAAAGTCGTCTGGCCAAGCTGGATATCAACCAGGCGGACATCGAACAGCTCAACGAGGAAGTCGAAGAAGTCGTCGAGGATGAAGAAGATGTCTCCGTTCGTGAGCGTACCAAGGGCAAATGGGCTGCGCTGGAAAAACTGGTGGGGGCCGAGCCGCGCATCCGGGAAGTGGCCGCTGACCTGGTCGAGCATTTCGAGACACGCACCGCCACCCTGGCAGGCAAGGCCATGATCGTGTGCATGAGCCGGGATATCTGCGCGCAGATGTTCAAGGCGATTACCGATCTGCGCCCGGACTGGGCAGGCAGCCGAATCAGCAGAGACGGCGGGACAGGTTATTACAACCCCGGCGATGGCGCGGTGCGGGTGGTGATGACCGGCAGTGCGTCGGACAAGCCGGCCTTGCAACCGCACCTCTACAGCAAGGCGCAGAAGAAGGAACTGGAGAAGCGCTTCAAGGACCCGGACGATCCGTTGCAACTGGTGATTGTCCGCGACATGTGGCTGACCGGTTTTGATGCGCCCTGTGTACATACCATGTACATCGACAAACCCATGCGCGGACACAACCTGATGCAGGCCATCGCACGGGTGAATCGCGTGTTCAAGGACAAGCCCGGCGGTCTGGTGGTGGATTACATCGGCATCGGTAACGAGCTGAAACAGGCGCTCAAGACCTATACCGATGCCCAGGGCAGGGGCAGCCCCACCAACCGGGCCGAAGAAGCCC
>CAZFXI010000165.1:0-1347 GCA_964522855.1 uncultured Sedimenticola sp. | reverse complement strand
AGCCCCACCAACCGGGCCGAAGAAGCCCTGGCCGTATTGCTGGAAAAGCTGGATGTGGTGCGTGGCATGTTTGCTACACCGGTCGGTACGGATCAAGGCTTTGATTACAGCGACTATGAAACCAGGGCTACCGCTTTACTGGTGCCCGCTGCCAACCACATTCTCGGGCTGGAAGACGGCAAGAAACGCTTCCTCGACAATGTGCTGGCCATCACCAAGGCATTTTCACTCTGCGGTACGCTGGATGAGGCAAAAGAGCTGCGTACAGAGATCGCCTTCTTCTCGGCCATCAAGTCCGCCATCATAAAATCCACCACGGTGGACAGGAAGCGCACAGAAGAGGAGAAGAACTCGGCGCTGAAGCAAATCCTCGACAATGCCATCATGGCGGAAGGCGTGGAGGATATCTTTCAGCTTGCCGGACTGGATAAACCAAATATTGGGCTGCTGTCGCCGGAATTTCTGGAAGAAGTCCGCAACATGCCAGCCAGGAACCTTGCCGTGGAGTTGCTGGAAAAGCTGCTGCGGGATGAAGTGCGCGCCCGCACCCGCAACAATGTAGTGCAGGAAAAGAAATACGGTGACCGGCTGCTGGAGACCCTGCGCAAGTATCATAACCGCGCCATCGAGACCGCCCAGGTCATCGAAGAACTCATCAACATGGCCAAGGAGTTTCAGGAGGCCATGGAGCGCGAAGAGGCCCTGGGTCTCAATCCCGATGAGCTGGCCTTTTATGATGCCCTGGCAAACAATGAAAGTGCTGTGCGTGAGCTGGGTGACGAGACCCTGAAGAAGATCGCTCACGAACTGGTCGAAAAACTGCGCAAGAGCACGACGGTCGATTGGCAGGTCAGGGACAGTGTGCGTGCGAAGCTGAGAAACCTGGTGCGTATAACCCTGCGTCGCTACAAGTATCCGCCGGACAAACAGGCGGAGGCGATTGAGCTGGTGCTTCAGCAAGCAGGCGTGTTGTCAGATAGCTGGAGCCAGTCAGAAGTGGCGTAAATTTTGTGGAGTTTCCCACAATGCTCACCGGCACATCGTCAAGAACCCTGCAGTTGTTGTATCAATTAGTAAAATGATTAGTTACAAAGCTCACTAGACTGGAGATTGCTCAATGTTGGTCATTCCGGCGCAGGCCGGAATCAATAGGGAGCAATAGACCCCGGCCTGCGCTGGGGTGACGAGTGTGGTAGTAAATCACTGAGCTTGCAATAGCTGAGCCTTGTAACTAATTGCCGTTATTAATGTGGCAGGGGCTCGAGAAAACCGATGACCTAAGGTCCAATAATAATAAATTCGTAAATACGAGGCAATTTCCACGGACTCATTTGAAATTACGCCGTT
>CAZFXI010000164.1:0-3806 GCA_964522855.1 uncultured Sedimenticola sp. | reverse complement strand
GAGGTGCGCTTGGCCACCAGGGATTCCAGGTCGATGCCGTCGATGACGTCGATGGGGTCCAGTACGTTGCCCTTGGACTTGGACATCTTCTGCCCCTCGGCGTCGCGCACCAGGCCATGCACATATACCTCGTGGAAGGGCGCGTCGTCCATGAATTTCAGGCCCATCATGATCATGCGCGCCACCCAGAAGAAGATGATGTCGAAGCCGGTGACCAGCACGCTGGTGGGATAGAAGGTTTGCAAACGCTCGGTGTTTTCCGGCCAGCCCAGGGTGGAAAAGGGCCACAGGGCAGAGCTGAACCAGGTGTCCAGCACGTCCTCATCCTGGCGCAGGGGATAGTCGTCAGAAAGATCATGCTGTTCACGCACTTCTGTTTCCGAACGACCCACGTAGACATTGCCCGCTTCGTCGTACCATGCGGGAATACGATGACCCCACCAGATCTGGCGGCTGATGCACCAGTCCTGAATGTTGCGCATCCATTCGTAATAGGTGTTCTTCCAGTTATCGGGCACGAAACGGATCTTGCCACTTTCCACCGCTTCGATGGCAGGCTTGGCCAGGGGTTCGATTTTCACGTACCACTGATCCGTGAGGAAGGGTTCGATGACGGCGTTGGAACGATCCCCCCGGGGCACCATGAGCTTGTGGTCGTCGATCTTTTCCAGCAGGCCTTCGGCTTCCAGATCAGCGAGCATGGCTTTTCGGGCGATGTAGCGATCCATGCCGATGTATTTTTCCGGGATCAGTCCTTGGTCATCTTCTTCATTGGCGCGGATAGCCGCATCCACGGTAAAGATGTTGATCAGGCCTCCATGGGGCTGCTCGCTAATGGACACTTCATCCCGGTGACGCTTCCAGACATCATAGTCGTTGAAATCGTGCGCTGGGGTGATCTTCACGCAACCGGTCCCAAATTCGGGGTCTACGTGCTCATCGGCGACGATAGGAATCTTGCGCCCGGTCAGTGGCAGCTCGACGAATTCGCCCAGCAGGTGCTTGTAGCGCTCATCGCTGGGATGAATGGCTACCGCGCAGTCGCCGATCATGGTTTCTGGGCGGGTGGTCGCCACAACCAGCTGGCCGGTGCCGTTGGACAGGGGATAGCGCATATGCCACAGGTGGCCGTTTTCTTCATGTGACAGCACCTCCAGGTCGGAGACTGCCGTGTGTAGCACCGGATCCCAATTTACCAGGCGCTTGCCACGATAGATGAGTCCTTCTTCATGCAGGCGTACGAATACTTCTTTCACGGCTTCTGAAAGCCCTTCGTCCATGGTGAAGCGTTCATGCTCCCAGTCCAGGGAGGCGCCCATGCGCCGCAGCTGACGGGTAATGGTGCCGCCGGATTCCTTCTTCCACTGCCAGACACGTTCGATGAACTGCTCGCGTCCCAGGTCGTGGCGGGTTTTTCCTTCTTTCTCCAGCAGCCGCTCCACGACCATTTGGGTGGCGATGCCGGCATGGTCCGTGCCGGGTTGCCACAGGGTATTGTCGCCCTTCATGCGGTGATAGCGGATCAGGCCGTCCATGATGGTGTCCTGAAAGGCATGGCCCATATGTAAGCTGCCGGTCACATTGGGCGGGGGAATCATGATGCAGTAGCTGTTTTCACCTCCCTGTGGGGCGGTCGCTCCCGGCGTCCTGCCTCCTGCGACACTGCCACGTCCCTGTGGGGCGAACCAGTTGTTATTTTCCCAAGTCTTATACCAGCGCTGTTCGATGGCAGTGGGGTCGAAAGTTTTATCCATGATTTGGAGAGGTTGGCCAAAAAGGGTAATTATACGTTCTGGCAATCGTTTCTGTTCAAAAAAAGCGTTATCATTGCGCCTTCGTTGAATCCACCGGATGACCTGGCCATCGCTACACCCACAATCATTTCGCGGCCCGAACACAATATCAGTCGTGCCAACATCTCGGAAGCCGCCCTGAAGGTGCTTTATCGGCTGAAAAAAAGTGGCTATCAGGCGCACCTGGTCGGCGGTGGCGTGCGTGATTTGCTGCTGGGCAGGGAACCCAAGGATTTCGATGTCGCCACGGATGCCACACCAGAACAAATCAAGGCGACATTCGGCAATGCCCGCATCATCGGCCGGCGTTTTCGCCTGGTGCACGTGCGCTTCGGTCGCGAGATCATCGAAGTCGCCACCTTCCGCAGTCTGCAGTTCCAGCAGGAAAAGCATTCGGATGAGGGGATGGTGCTCCGTGACAATGAATTTGGCAGCATCGAGGAAGACGCCCTGCGCCGGGATTTCACCGTCAATGCGCTGTACTACAACATCGCCGATTTCTCGGTAATCGATTACAGCAATGGCATGGCGGATCTGAAAGCGGGTTTGTTGCGACTCCTGGGTGATCCGGAAACTCGTTATCGGGAAGATCCCGTGCGTATGTTGCGTGCCGCAAGGTTTGCCGCCAAGCTGGGCTTCAATATTGAAGCATCCACCGAAGAGCCCATTACGCGCCTGGCGCATCTGCTGGGGGATGTGCCGTCTGCACGACTCTATGAAGAAGTGTTGAAGTTGTTTATCAGCGGCTATGCCGTGAGTGCGTTCGAAAAGCTCCGCCATTACGACCTTTTTGCCCAGCTATTCCCCCAGACCGAAGAAGCCCTGGCCCATGAGGACCATGAATTCCCGCTGGTATTGGTGCTCAAGGGGCTGGAGAACACCGACAAGCGACTGGCGCAGGACAAACCGGTTACCCCGGCCTTCCTGTTTGCGGTGCTGCTCTGGGAACCTCTGCGGCGTATCGCTCATGACCTGGAAGCGGAAGGGCTGCCCCTGTATCAGGCGCTGCAACAAGCAGGCAATCTGGTGGTGGCGGAACAGGTGCGTTGTATCGCCATTCCACGGCGCTTTTCCACGCCCATGCGCGAGATCTGGACCCTGCAGGCAAGGTTCCTCAACACCACGGGCAAGCGTCCCCATCGTTTGCTCGCCCATCCACGTTTTCGTGCGGCTTATGATTTCCTGCTATTGCGTGCCGAATCGGGTGAGGCTGATCCGGAGCTGGCGTCCTGGTGGACGAAATTTCAGGAGCAGCAGGGACTGGATCCCAAGGGCGGTCATAAACCCGCTTCCGGAAAGCGGCGCCGTCGCCGCAAGCCCCGCAAACGCCCCGCACAATGATCGACGCCTATATTGGTCTGGGCAGCAATATTGACCAGCCACAACAGCATATCTTTCAGGCACTGGATGAACTGGATTGCATTCCGGAAACCTGGTTGAAAGCCGTGTCTTCCCTGTATGCAAGCCCCCCCATGGGCCCACAGGATCAGCCAGACTACGTCAATGCCGTTGCCGAAATACACACAAGCCTGTCCCCCATGCTGTTGCTGGATGAGTTGCAAGGCATCGAAAACAGACATGGACGGGTTCGCGAGCAGCAATGGGGGCCACGAACTCTGGATCTGGATCTGCTATTGTATGGGGATCAAATCATTCAGGAACGACGCCTGACAGTACCACATCCGGGCATTGCCCAACGGGCTTTCGTATTGAAACCGCTAGCCGAGATTGCTCCCCGGTTGATGGTGCCAGGTCTGGGATCAATACAAACCCTGCTGGCTGCCTGTGAAGATCAGCAAGTGAGAAGAATCCAATGAAAAACAACATCACGCTCAGCACTTTGCAGCGTATGAAAACGGCGAATGAAAAGATCGCCGTGCTTACTGCCTATGATGCGGGCTTTGCCCGGCTGGCAGAATCTGCCGGGGTGGAAGTGATACTGGTCGGAGATTCCCTGGGCATGGTGGTGCAGGGTCACGACAGCACCCTGCCGGTTACCGTCGAGGAAATGGT
>CAZFXI010000163.1:0-3815 GCA_964522855.1 uncultured Sedimenticola sp. | reverse complement strand
CTTATTTATATAGAATATCAATTCCTTATAGAATATTTTTCGGCAACACTTTCATGCAGTGTATTATAAATACAGTGCCATTTGACAATATGCTCTGTGTCAAATAGCACACACTACCCTTTACTTGTTTTTTCAAAAAACAACCAGATGAACTTTGCTGTTTGTGTCAAGTCATATTCGCAAGACGGCATCCGACAACAGCAGACAGGATTTCCGTACAAGCGATACACAACAACCAACCACACAACCAGGAAACTTCATCATGAAACACTCTAATAAACATCGAGCACCTCCCTCCATATTGATACAAACTATGGCTGTACTCATGGCCTCCTCTGTGGCTTATTCTGCAACAGAGCAACACCATCAAGGCCACGGAAACAACAATCCGGGGTATGTCAATCAGGATACCTACACCAGCGACAATATCTATGAAATCCCCAACCTTGCCTATTACGGCAACTGGGATTCGAACCAGGTATTCATAATCGACGTAGACAACATGGCCCTGGTAAAGATCGTGGAAGATACGGGCGAAGGACCCTACGGCATCGACCAACAAGGGCCATCCAAAGCCTATGCCTTGACTCGAAAGACGGAATCTCTGACCGTTGTAGATAACTACAGCATCGAAAATGTGGGCGAAATAACCCTGCAACACAAGCCTCGCTCGACAAACTTCAACGCGAATACCGGGCTTTCCATCGTGTCGGGTGGAGACAAGGCCATGACCAGCATCATCCGCGTGGATCACGACAAGGTTACAAAGGTAGTTGGATATGACGAATTGTCCGAACCTCATGACTTCGGTGGTTCTCTGGCAACCGGTCACCCATTGTGGGTGGGCGACCAGCGCTTCTTCATGCTGGACCGCGCCTCCCGTCAGATCCAGCTCTGGAATCGCAAGGGCGAACTGCTTTCCGTGCTGGCCACCCCGACCTCGGTTCATCACATATTCCAGTCGCCACTGGAACTCGAAGATGACATCTACTATGCGGTAGCCGAAGGTAATCAGGACGAAGGTATCTCACCCTCCATCTTGCGCTTCAAGATCAAGGGCAAGAAGATGCGCAAGACAGGTGAGGCCATCCTGGCAGATTTCGACAAAGAGCTTCTGGATCCGGCCAAGATGGGCGTGCACCATGCAGACTTCCACCCCGATGGGATTCATATCTACGTGGGCTCTGCCGAAGGACATCTGTTTGTGATCGACAAGGACAGCATGGAGATCCAGAAAATGATCGAGACCGGTGCTGGCTCTGGTCACACCACGTTTACTCCCATGCACAACCTGGCTTTCGTCACCAATCACAACGACACCTACATGACCGTGATCGATACCAGCAACCACACCTGGCTGAAGAATATCGAGGTGGCAAGCTCGGCATCCCCGGACTACAAATCACAGGCGCATACCTCGGGCGTCAGTCCAGACATGAAATACTTCTACAGTGCAGCCAGCCACGATGGCGTATTCTTCGAAATCGATCTGGACACGCTGGAAGTCTCCCGTACGCTGTACCTTGGCGGGAACGTACTCATGGGCAGTTTCATCTGGGATGGTGATGGCGTGAACATGTAACATCCGGTAGCGGACAACGGGTGCAGGGAGCGCACCCCTGGTCATTCATCGGGACGGAAGCGCAACACTTACCGACAAGCCGCCCAGGCCAGATCGGGAAAAACGTATTGTCCCCTGGTAGATTTCTACAATCTCCTGAACGATAGCCAGCCCCAGGCCAGAACCGCTTGTGGCTTCATCGATGCGAACACCACGCCCCGTCAAGCGGCCCATCTGCTCTTCATTGCAACCAGGCCCATCATCTTCGGCCTGAATATGCAGCCCACTGTCTTGCCACAGCTTTATGCGGACCTGCCCATTCGCCCATTTACATGCATTGTCCATAAGGTTTCCAAGCAGCTCCAGCATATCATTGCGATCAGCAGCATATTCCAGGCCTTCTGCTGTCTCTGCCTGTATGTCCAGCTTCTTGTGTTGATAGACTCTCTTCAACACGTCGATCAAACCCCGAACCTCTTCTTCAGCCGCAAACCGTTGTCCCGGCACGCCGCCGCCGGACAGCCTCGCACGTTTCAACTCGCGCTCCATCACCTGCCTGATCTGCCGTGTATTGCGGTTGATTTCATCGAGCAGCTCAGGATGCTGTACAACAACTTCATTGTCCGCCAATTGCATGAGCAGATTCAGCGGGTGCTTCAGGCTGTGAGCGAGATTTCCCACGGCATTGCGGGAGCGCTGCAAACGTTGCGACAGCAACTGCAGCAAATGATTGACCTCTTGCACCAGCGGACTGATCTCACTGGGCACATTGTCTGAAAGCATATTGATCTCGCCGTCTGATAAAGCCTGCACTTCCTTTCGGACGTCACGCAGGGACGCCATGGAGCGACGCACGATCCCACCCTGGATTATCAACAGGATAGCCAGTATCGCCAAGGCTGCCAGCGCGAAATAAAGACTGAAACGCTGCATCGCAGATTGCAATGCTGTCACATCTTCGGCGACAGTAATCACCACGGGCCCACCGAAGCGCTCGAAGCGCCGCGTCCATTGCAACAACAGCTGGTGGTCGGGTCCATTCACTGTTTCGATAACCGCATGATCATCTTCCACATGTGGCAAGCGGAGTGACTGATCCCAAAGAGAGCGTGAGCGCAGGCTTTTTCCTGCAATGGCTACCGTATAGTAATGACCGGAAAAAGCTTGGTTATAGATATTCCCCAAGCGCACCTGCTGAAGTTCAGGTTTGCCATTTGGACCGATCTGCAGGGATGCCAGCAGGGCCTCGGCATCATGTTCGAGTCGTGAAATCATCATGTCCCGTGATACCTGCGTCATACCGGCCTGGATCAACCACCCCATGAGGAGCATCAGCACCACCAGGCTCACGATCAATCCAAGGTGTAAGCGGCTTTGCAGTGATTTCAAGCAACGTCTCCCGGGAAGATATACCCCTGACCACGCCGGGTCTCGATCAGGTTCTGCCCCAGCTTGTTGCGCAGGCGCTTTACATACACCTCGATGACATTGCTGTCCCGATCCGCATCACCCTCGTACACATGTTCGGTCAAACGACTTTTGGAAAGAATAACCACCGGGTGCGCCATGAAGTAGCGCAGCAACCTGAACTCCGTACCCGTGAGTTGGTGCTGACTGCCGTCCGCCGCGGTGGCAACCTGCCTTTCCTCGTCCAGATGGATACCCCCCATGCTCAGGCCCGGTGCTGCTTCACCATGGCTCCTGCGAATCAACGCATCGATACGGGCAATCAACTCCTCCATGTGGAAAGGCTTTCCAACGTAGTCATCTGCACCCGCCTTGAGGCCATCCACCCTTTCGTCCCACGCATCCCTGGCGGTGAGCACCAGCACCAGCACCTTGTTGCCACGGCTGCGCCAGTTCTTCAGCACTTCCTTGCCGGAGCGTTGGGGCAGACCCAGGTCCAGAACGATAAGATCGTAAGGCTCCTCGTCCCCGAGAAACTCGGCATCGATGCCATTGTCGGTTACATCGACCGCGTAGCCGGCCTTGCGCAATGCAGCCTGGATCTTCCCGGCCAGCACAGAGTCATCCTCAACTACCAGCAAACGCATCAGTCTTCCTCAACCTGAAGAATATCGCCCTTCACTGCATCCACCTCCAGCTTCCAGACCTTGTATTGCTCATCGAGTATTTCCAGCTCATAGATTAGCTTGCCATCTTCTCTTTCCAGTTCCACTTCGATGACTTTTCCAGGCATGCGCTGACGGCTGATTTCCAGTATCTTTTCCAGGGAAAGAATGTCACCTGCCTG
>CAZFXI010000162.1:0-3817 GCA_964522855.1 uncultured Sedimenticola sp. | reverse complement strand
GGAGAACAGATTCTTGTTGGTTTTTTCCTCCTGGGCCAGCAGCTGCTTCATGTGCTCGCGCTGGGTGGGCATGGTGAAGCAGGCCGGGCAGGAATCGGGGATGACGGGCAGGTTTGCATCCCTGGCGAAAGCGGCTGTCTGGGTTTCACGCACATACACCAGTGGTCGGATGATACGGATGTCGGCTGCATCGTTGAGGTAATGCGCCTTCATGGTGCGCAGCTGCCCGCCGTGGAAGGCGGACATGAGAAAGCTTTCCGCCAGATCGTCCAGATGCTGGGCCAGGGCCAGCACGTTATAGCCATGTTCCCGGCAGGTGGAATACATGATACCGCGCTTCATGCGGGCGCAGTAGGCGCAGAAGGAATTGCCGCTCATGCGCTCCCTGGCTTCTTCCATGATGGGCTGCTGCGCATAATGCCAGGGCAGGCCCAGTTCCGTGTAGTAGTCGGTCAGCGAGGAAGGATCGAAGCCTTCCACTTCCGGATCGACGGTCAGAATGCCCAGCTCGAATTTTACCGGCGCGTAGGTTTGCAGGTGGGCGAGGATCTGCAGCAGACTCAGGGAATCCTTGCCGCCGCTGACGCCCAGCAGGATGCGATCCCCTTCCCGGATGAGATCATAGTCGGCGATGGCGCGACCGACCTTGCGTAACAGGGATTTGGGTGGCTTGCTGTAGCTGCGCATGGGAGGATTTGGGATATACTCGAATCATGGCATTGTACCTGCCACAATGCCAAATCAATAGAAACATGGAGAATGCTTATGGATATTGTCGTTCTGGCACTGCTGGTTTTCGCAGTTGTACTGGTGGTTTCCGGGGTCAAGCGCGTTCCCCAGGGAACGGAATATACAGTCGAGCGTTTCGGGCGCTTCACAAAAACGCTGAGACCAGGCTTGAACCTGATCGTGCCTATCGTGGATCAGATCGGCACCAAGATGAACATGATGGAGCAGGTGCTGGATGTACCTTCCCAGGAGGTCATCACCAAGGACAATGCCATGGTGCGTGTCGATGGCGTGATTTTCTACCAGGTGCTGGACGCCGCCAAGGCGTCCTATGAGGTCAATGACCTGGTGCGGGCCATCCTGAATCTGACCATGACCAACATCCGGACGGTCATGGGCTCCATGGACCTGGATGAGTTGTTGTCCAATCGTGACAAGATCAACGCCCGGCTGCTACATGTCGTGGATGATGCCACGACACCGTGGGGAGTGAAGGCGACGCGCATCGAGATCAAGGATATTGCGCCACCGAGGGACTTGGTGGATTCGATGGCCCGGCAGATGAAAGCGGAGCGGGAGAAGCGCGCGCAGATATTGGAAGCAGAGGGCATGCGCCAATCGGAGATTTTGAAAGCGGAAGGCGAAAAGCGTTCTGCCATTCTGACGGCTGAAGGCCAAAAGGAGGCGGCATTTCGCGAAGCCGAAGCCCGTGAGCGGCTGGCCGAGGCGGAAGCGCGTGCCACAGCCATGGTGTCACAGGCCATTGCCAAAGGCGACATCAACGCCATCAATTACTTCATCGCCCAGAAGTACACGGATGCGCTGCAGAACATTGCATCGGCGCCGAATGAAAAGCTGGTGCTCATGCCCTTGGAGGCATCCAGTCTGATCGGTAGTCTTGCAGGCATCGCTGAAGTGGCGAAATCCGCCATGAAAAAGGGTGCAGGCGAATGATGGACTTGATGGATGGATTACAAGCCTGGCACTGGGCGCTGGCGGGCATCGTTTTCCTGATCCTGGAAATCTTTGCTCCCGGCGTCTTCTTCATGTGGATGGGCTTTGCTGCCGGTATCGTTGCAATGGTGGTGTGGGTCATCCCCGCATTGAGCTGGCAGGCGCAGGTATTGATTTTTGCCGGTTTTTCCATCGTCACCGTGGTGGCGGGGAGAAAGTGGCTCAATAAGCATCCCCTTGAATCGGAAGAACCTACGCTCAACCGGCGGGGTGAGCAATATGTCGGGCGCACCTTTACCCTGGACGAAGCGATCGTCAATGGCATGGGCAAGATACGCGTGGATGACACGACCTGG
This sequence comes from uncultured Sedimenticola sp., assembly GCA_964522855.1. GTDB lineage: Bacteria > Pseudomonadota > Gammaproteobacteria > Chromatiales > Chromatiaceae > Thiolapillus. The sequence goes on along the minus strand of CAZFXI010000162.1, from coordinate 1,778 downwards.
AAAATCAGTGGAACGGATTGTCCGGCGGGCAACCGTGTTACCGTCACAGGTGTGGATGGCGTGGTGTTGCTTGTGAAATGCGAGTAGCTGGCGGCGCTATATTGCTTCCAGAGTGAATGCTGGTGGATTGTGCAAATAACGCTTCACGGTGCACAGATCCATGGCCTTGAGGATGCTGCTGCGGTATTTCTCCGGGAAGTCTGCAGGCAGCGTCAGACGGTAATGTACTCTGGCATCGAAGGGTGGTTTGTCGTCACGCTCCCAGTCCATCTCCAGCATCAGTCCTTCGGTGGGGAGATTGCGGGACTGGCAGAAATTCAGGGCATAGATGCCGGCACAACTGGCCAATGAAGACAGAAAAAGATCGAAAGGCTCAGGTGCCGAAGCTTCACCCCCGGCTTTTATGCATTGATCCGTTTGAACAAGAAAATCGCCGGCATCGACATCCACTTTTTTACCGCCGGGGAATCCCACCTTCAGTGTTTGTTTCATGAGACTGTCTGCATGTTGTTAGTGAGAAACATCATTCTGCCGTATTTGTTTGCCATGGAGCATTGATCCTTGGCAAACCTGCCGAAAAATATCCCCGAGAACTGTGATCGCAGATTGCTGTTGCGCTGGGTAGCGTTGATGTTGTTGTTGTTACTGGCGCTGCTGCCCAGCTACGGGCTGATGCCAGCCGTTCCCGCAGCAGGAGCGATGCTGGATGTTTGTTGGGGTATCAGTCTTTCTGCTGGCAAGTATGGTCTGGCATGGATGGGGCTGCTGCTGATGTCGCTGATTCAACCCCGGTGGGCGGCCATGCCCGCATTGCTGTTGCCGGTATTGTTGCTGATCGGAAGTGGCGCCTGGCTGAATGAGCATGTACTCAAGCCGGCTATTGCCGAGCCTCGGCCCAGTATCAGCTTTCTTGCCAGTGCGGCGGCGGGGCCGGTACTTGATCAGGGGGTAGAGGCCTTCTATGCCATCCCGGACAAGGCCTCTCGCAGTGAATATCTGGCAAAGGAGCTGCATGGAAAATCTGCCTTGCCGCTGCCACCTTTGTTGCGTGAACACTGGATCGAGGAAACCGGCTATTCTTTCCCATCTGGCCATGCCTTCGCTTCCGCCGCACTGGCTGGCTGGTTCATGTTGGTCATTCTGTGTACGGGAAAGCGCCGCTGGTTGCTGCCGCTGCTGTGGGGTTGGGTGGTGGTGGTTTGCTACTCGCGGGTGATTCTCGGCGTACACCGGCCGGGAGATATCCTGGCGGGTGCGGTGGAAGGCGGATTGCTGGTGATGCTCGCCGTCCTTGCGTGGAAGGGCTTTGTGGATCGGAAGGCAGGGCAGATACCGGACAACAGGTAGCAGGCTTTCTGCGGCTACTGTTTGACCGCCATTGCCACGGTATAGCTTTTCCCCTGCTTGATCTTCTTGTGGTTGCCAAAGACTTCCTTGAAGCTGCGGGCGATGAACTGGCGCAGGCCGGTGATAACCACCACATAGAAGTGTCCGCCGGGTTCCAGTCGCTCCTTGATGTCGTTGAAGAACAGGTAGTAGTGCTCCTTGCCGGTCTTGGCAGGCAGGTTGGTGACTGCCAGGGTGAAGCGCTGGTTCCGGGGAACCTGATCCAGCCCATTGCTGAGCAGCACTTCCACGTTATCGATGCCATTGAGTGCGGCGTTCTTGCGCGCATAGTCCACGGCAACGAAATCCTTGTCCACCAGGGTGCAGTGCCCCAGGGGTGCGCTTTTGGCGATGGCCAGCCCCAGGGGGCCGTAGCCGCAGCCCAGGTCGAT
>CAZFXI010000161.1:0-3825 GCA_964522855.1 uncultured Sedimenticola sp. | reverse complement strand
TCCAGGGGACTCTGGGTGATGAAATACACGCCAACACCCTTGGAGCGAATCAGCCGCACCACCTGCTCGATCTTCTCCACCAGCGCCTTGGGTGCGCCGTTGAACAGTAAATGCGCTTCGTCGAAAAACAGCACCATGACCGGTTTTTCCGGATTGCCCACTTCCGGCAACTGCTCGAACAATTCTGCCAGCAGCCAGATGAGGAAGGTGGCATACACCCGCGGCGAATCGTGAATAAGCTGGGTCACATCCATGATGCTGACCACACCTTTGCCGGAGAAATCAGTAATCATCAGGTCCTCCAGACGCAGGGCCGGCTCGCCGAACAGATGCTCGGCACCCTGCTCTTCGAGAATCAGCAGGCGGCGTTGAATGGCGCCCACGCTGGCGGTGGAGATATTGCCATATTCGGCGGACAGCTCTTTGCGATGTTCCGCCATCCAGTTGAGCATGCTGCGCAGGTCTTTCAGATCCAGCAGCAACATACCGTTGTCATCCGCAATGCTGAAGGCCGCATACAGCACCCCCATCTGGGTTTCATTCAATTCCAGCAGGCTGGACAGCAACAGCGGGCCTACATCGGAAATGGTCGTGCGCACCGGTTGGCCCAACTCGCCGAACATATCCCAGAAGATCACGGGATTGGGATGCAGAGTGAAATCCTCGATGCCGATGGTCTGGATACGCTCATCGATCTTTGGGTGCGGTTTGCCGGGCTTGGCCATGCCGGAAAGATCACCTTTGACATCCGCCATGAACACCGGCACGCCGATATCGGAAAAGCCTTCCGCCAGTATCTGCAAGGTCACGGTCTTGCCGGTGCCTGTCGCTCCGGCTACCATGCCGTGACGATTGGCCTTGTCCGCGCGGAACATGACTTTCTTGCGGCCATTGCCGCCGATCAAAAATTCAATACTCATAAACTTCCCGCCCTGAATGTGTCACAGTCCTGGATATCGCCGGTTTCCACGCCCTTGCGGAACCAGCGCTGGCGCTGAGCCGAGGTGCCGTGGGTAAAGCCATCCGGGCGCACAGCACCGGTGGCCTGACGTTGCAGACGGTCGTCTCCGATGGCACTGGCGGCATTCAGTGCCTCATCCAGATCACCGCTTTCAAGAAACTTCTTCGCTTTTTGCGTGTGATTCACCCACACACCGGCGAAACAATCTGCCTGCAGTTCCAGCCGCACCGCCGCAGAATCCGCTCCTTTGCTGCCCCTGGGTACCTTTTTCGTATAACCCAGCAGATTCTGTACGTGATGACCCACTTCATGGGCGATGACATAGGCCTGGGCCAGATCACCCGGTGCCTTGAAGCGGCGTTTGAGCTCATCATAGAAAGCCAGATCGATGTAAACCTTGTGATCACCGGGACAATAAAAAGGCCCCATCGCCGTCTGGGCGATGCCGCAGGCGGATTTCACCCCACCGGTGAACAGGACCAGCGTCGGTTCCTCATAGCGCTTGCCATATTGCTGGAAAATATTGCGCCAGACATCTTCGGTATCCGCAAGCACTACGCTGACGAAATCCGATTTTTCCTTGTCAGCGGCCGTGGGTTTGTAGTCCACCTGTGTGGTGGTCTGCCCCCCTCCCAACTGGCTGCCCACATCCATGACCAACCTCGGGTCCACACCGAAATACATGGCCACCAGGGCCAGTATGATGGTGCCAATACCGATGCCCCCGGCCTTGCCGATACGCATGCCCCTGCGATCTTCCACGTTCGTACTGCGACGACGTCCACGCCATTTCATGGTTCTTTTCCTTATCAAGCCCTTTGAATCCTCACAAGAATAGAGGCAATCAACCAGGGTTGGCAAGTGATGATTGGGCTGCACCTCGATTCTGACGGTATTCGCATGAAGCCGTTGCCGGTGGCCGAACAAACCTTGCTGGAAGTGGGATCTTGCCTGCTGACTGTCCATCACCAGCTTGCTGACGAAGCGAGCGCCCAACGCCGGCTGGAATCTAGAATCATCAATAACTTGGATCCCGGCCTACGTCGGGATGACGACTTAATCAGAAGTTCCTAAAGCAGAAAGGCTGGATCATCGAAACCGATCCCGCCGCTTGCCACGGCCAATCTGACAGAGGGGTACCGACAATGTTTCTGGTAGCCCCGCAACCGCTGGGCAGCCAGGCGCTCGAAATGTGTTTGAAATTTTACCTGGAACTACGATGCTTCAATTTATGCAGTAGATTCTGAATTACAGGAATAAAAACCAGCAATATTAACCACTTCAAATGTTTGGATATTGTCCCAGCTAAATCAAAGAAGTAATTATTCTTGATATAGTCTCCAGCAATCAAATCATTCGCGTGATTGGCGATTGCCTTTCCCCCCAGGGCATATTCATTTGCCATCGCAAAACCCCCATGTGCCGCGTACCATGCAAGAGCAAAACCTCCCGTAGCGAAAACACCGATAGCAGCACCACCCAATGCAAAAACGCCTATCGCTAAACCCGCAAATGACAGCAAGCCAATAGCGACCCCTCCCAACGCGATACCACCAACAGCGACAGCGCCTATTGAAAGAAGGACGCCAAACGAAATGTCACCAATAGCTATCCAGCCTTTAGCAACACCTCTCCTGACATGTCCATTTTCCATTTTAGCTGACGCGACATGGATGAGAGGCAGACCAAGTAGCGTGAATTTCGATTTATAATTCATTGTGACCTCCGAAGGACAATTTGACCTGAGATACGCAACATACGATCAATCAGTTGCCGCCCGCCTGAAAATAATCCACATCCAAGCGACGAGAATACTCACAGCTGGCGTTAGCGCGATCAGCACAAGCGGCGTCAACCAGAATACAAGAGGAATATACTGCACATTTTCCGGATGCGGCCTGGGCGGCACCAGGAGAATGGTCACTGCAAGTATGATTAGTGGCAGGACAATTCCGATGATGACAGTTGTGACAAGAAGCGCGCCCCATAGCTGAAGTGAAGTCGTCTGTGTCGGTACACTCAGGAATCCGGGCTTGAGTTTTACGATGACGGCCAAGAGTATGCTTGCTGTAACTATTGCAACAAAAGGGGGCGCCCAGAATTCCATAACCGTATGCAGGCTAGAGCCTTCCGGTATGGGGTTCAGTGGCACAATCATTTCACCAAATCCAAGCGTCAGAAAAGCCCACGCCAGCGCCAGACCGAACAGCCCACGCAACGCGTAGGTTCGCATGCCCTTCCTGTTGTTCATCGTACGAGTGGACACAGTACGTGGATTCGGGTTCACCTCATCGATCATTTCCGCATCACCTGAAACTTCAACAAGCCTTCCTGTAATTCCTTCGCAGAAAGCGGCTGCCTGATCCATATCAAACTCTAGCAGATCAGGAGACTCAACATGAACCCCTTTTCTGACTGTGCAGCTATTACCGGATCGACCGCAGCGGTCATACACATCCTCTGGCGCTGCTGGCAGGATCGCAAACCCTACGATGAGGCCAGGTACCTCATGGCCTTGAAAGACGAGGGTTCTCCGCTTGTTAAAGAGCTGGCGAGTTAGTCCGATTTTTCTTGACGGACTACCTCAGGGCGTGTGTTAGATTTTTGATAACGCTGCCTCTAATAGTTCTTTCTTTTTCTTTCGATCTATTTCTGGATCCTCTTTTTGAAGATACTCGGCTGCTGACAAGTCGTCACCTCGCTTTCGATTTTGCCTTGGCTCAAGCGCCTCTATTAGAATGGCTTCAAGTGCTGGTATTATCTTTGTTGCTTCGTATTCTCCAGGCAGTTTTCCTAATACGCCCTTGTCTGAAACTGGCAGTAACCCAAACCATGAAAAACGATTCCATCTAGTTGCTAGTCTG
>CAZFXI010000160.1:0-3838 GCA_964522855.1 uncultured Sedimenticola sp. | reverse complement strand
TGGATGATCAAGTCATTGCAGATAGGACACGGAAATCCATATGGATATCCATTAGTGGCCGGATGTAGACGGGCGGGAAATTTCGAGGCTAAAAAAACACTATACTGTAGGCGTTGCAGACTGACACCCGCTGCTCGCGATCTCAAACAACGAATATACACAAGAGAAAAAACCATGCCGCAAACAGCTTCAACCCCTGAGCATTTTCCTTGTGAACTGATCTCCTGGGAACAGTTCGATGAGTTGACGCAGAAACTGCTGGAGCAGATCGTTGCTGACGGCTTCGTACCTGATCTCATCATTGCCATTGCCCGTGGAGGTTACCTGCCAGCACGACTGCTCTCGGACCATCTGGGTCTGTTTGACCTGGATTGCATCAGGATCGAGCACTATCAAGGAATCCACAAGAGTCTCCAGGCCCGGGTGCGCTATCCCCTTTCGGCAGAGATCAATGATCGACAGGTACTGCTAGTGGACGATGTCAGCGATTCCGGCGATACGTTTGAAGTTGCTCTGAAACACCTCAAGCAGAAGGGAAGCGCGGCTATCATACGCACCGCGGTGTTGCATCATAAATTCACTGCAAGCTACCGACCAGACTACCGCGCAGTCGATTTGCGGGAATGGCGCTGGATCATCTACCCCTGGGCAGTGCAGGAGGATCTGCGCAGCCTGCTGGCCCGCATGCAACCCCCGCCGGACAGCATTGACGCTTTCGCCAGCCTGCTCAATCAGCGCCATGACCTGAAGTTGTCACCTGGCCAACTGGAAACAGCCTTTGCTTCTGTCTCTTCTGACGAACGATAATGAAGTAACAGATCAGGCTAGCCCGCAAGGGGATAAAACTTGCTTTCCTCCATGCGAATGCGTTCCTGAAGAATATGGAAGATTTCTTTTGTTTCTTTCACGAAAGCCTCGCATTCTTTCTGATTTGATCCCGGATGGCAGGCATATTGCAAATACTCGGAAAACACCCGTTTTAGTTCGTGGCTCCCACTCAGGAAGTTTCTGGCGGTACGCTGAACCTCAGGATCCTGATGCACCAGCAGTTCCTTGTACAAGGTGTCGTCTTCCAGCACGAGATGCTCACCGACCTTTTTTGCCAGCTCCGAAAAAAGATTTTCGACTGTGCGCCCCTTTCTGGCTCTTTCATCTGGAACCAGCAGGGAAAGAACATGGACAAGTTCGCAGATTTCCTCATGCTGTTGTTTCAATGTTTCCAGTGGAATCATTTCCTCTCCTCCCTGTTGTATACGACACTACAAGCATAAACCAATCAGTTACCCACAATCCAGTAGAGATACAATAAACTGTTTGGCAGCAGAACTTCGAACCCGGTAGGCCTTGTCGTCATCTGCAGCCTGTATATAAGGAGCCTCTGATTAAGTCTGGGCGAAAAATGCTAGCTCATGACTGGATCAGAGCTCCCATAGCCCAAGCAAACGGTAAGATAAGGCTATTCTCAATTACATCACAAATAGTTTTCAGGAATATGGCTGCCTGTCACTGCCCAATGAAAGCGGGCTGTATTGGAATATTATTCACCAACACTTACACTATAGAGACTCGCATATTGCACCTGGCTGTGAACTTATGGGAAAACCAACAACTTATCCGCCTTATCTGGTACCAGGGTTTCAATTGCTGGCTTTACTCCTTTTTCTGCTGCCAGCGTCTGGATGGGCGTTACCAAAAGGAGATTGCAGCAATCCCCAGCCTGAATCCGATTTGCGCCATTGCAATTTTTCCGAACAGAAATTGCCAAGAATCGACCTGCATGGTGCAGACCTCAGCGAGGTTGATTTTTCCAATGCCAAGATGGCAGACTGCAATTTGCGCGGCGCTGTACTGGTTAAAAGCAAGTTCAAATGGACGGACCTCACCGGCTGTGATTTGAACGATGCGAATCTCAGGAATGCTGACCTGTTTCACGCTCACATGGACACTACCACGCTGAACCATGCCGATCTTCGCGGGGCATCCATGTCGGGCGTGGATCTCAACGAAGCAAAGGGTGACAATGCCAACTTTGCCGACGCCTTTATGCAGGACCTGCTGATGGAAGAATCACGCTTTCAGAACGCTGACTTCAGCAATGCCAGGATGTTTCGTGCTGTACTCATTGGCAGCGATCTTCGGGGAGCAATATTCCACAATACCGTCCTTACGGGGGCAAGCGCCGAGGAAGTCGATTTTTCCAATGCTGATCTTTCCGGCGCAAAACTGAACAATGCCCGTTTCGGACAGACCAGGTTCAGCAACGTCACCTTTGGCAATACAGACTTTACTGGAGCCATTGATCTGCCCATGGAAGTCATGAAGCGGCTAAATGACAAGTCGCTTGCCAACTGATATCGGTGCTGCGGTGATCAACAGCGAGTTGATGCACTCGAAACATGTCTGATCCACCTGCTGTCCTTTCAGGAGAATCATCTCGTGCGCATCCTGGATGAAGAAATTCACACCGAAGCGAACCTCAAGGCATCATTTCGTCTGTACTGGTACCTCTGGCTTGCTCTTTTTTTAACCGCTTTTCTCGACTTCGGTACAACCCTGCTTTTCATGTACGAGGACGGCATTCAGCAGGAAGGAAACTATATCGTTCGACTGCTTGCCTACACCTTTGGCATCGTTCCCGGTGTACTGCTGGGGAAGTCATTACAGATCGTCGCGGCTGTCGGCTTTTCTGCACTGTCATTGAGGATGTCCAGACCCATACTGCTCCTCATTCTCCTGATCAACTTGCTGGCCGTGATTATCAACCTGTATGGCCCGAATCTCACCCAGTAATCAGGAATACAAAGATCTCTCATTGATGAAGCGAACCCTACTATGGGGTTGATCCTTGCCCGTCTTTCGAGCTGATTGCCAACCGCACAACCTGAACGGGTTTGCGTGGATATATTCTCAGATAGTAATTTCCTGCATCTTCAATCTCGAATGGAATCACTATCCGCTTTCCGCTGGACTCGTAACAATCCTCCACTACCATATCGAATGTGTCTGAAATCAGATGCACAGTGGCCTTTACATCCTCTGCCAGTGTCAGCTCAAGCCGGTAATCGCCAGGAGCAAAAGAACCCGCGGGGATGAAATAACTCTTGTTCCCGGAGGTCGCCATGGGTTCCAGCATGCCACTATTCCAGTCCCTGTTTGCGGGCACGGAAAAAGGCATTGGATAGTAGGCACATTTCCCTTTCATGTAGTTCAATATGGTGAACAGCTCCTTTTGCAATGGCTTGTTCCCGGAAGCCTCACCATAGTGCCGAATGATATGACGGCTGGCGGTTTCGAAAGCCTCATTGAAACTCAGCCTCCCGCTACATTCCGCTTCATGACATTTTGCACAGACGGTGTTGAAGATCACCACCGATCTGGTGAAGGGTTTGTTTTCAGCAGCATACACATATCCCGTGAACAACAGGATGACAAGCGCCAACACATGTTGTATTGGAACTAGATGCATACCCTCTTCTCTTATTCCGCTACTGGCTGATCTATCAAGCATGGCCTGCAATGCGCTATTCATCCTGGGCGTCAATATTTATTCAACAGTCGGGGTGGTATCCACCAGCGGTACAAAAGCCACCCCGAGAACATCCTGAGTATGCACATCTCCCTGTTGGTCTTTTTCCACCAGTATGAGCTCCTGGTAACTGTAGGGCTCACCAACAGGGATAACCAGCCTGCCACCTGGCTTGAGCTGTTCGATGAGGGCAGGCGGAACATGGCTGGCTGCCGCGGTGACGATGATGCCATCATAAGGCGCATGTTCCGCCCAGCCTTCATAGCCATTGCCGATGCGGATATGGATATTCTCATACCCCAGCTGCCGGAA
>CAZFXI010000159.1:2871-3928 GCA_964522855.1 uncultured Sedimenticola sp. | reverse complement strand
ATCCTGCGCTATGGGCCGGATGTGGAAGTGCTGGAGCCACCGGCGTTGCGCCAGCATGTTCAGCAACGACTGCAACAGGCGTTGCAACTGTATGCTGGAGCGGACTGAGCACCATGCGTTTCCTGCACACTTCCGATTGGCATCTGGGACGGCAGTTCCACAACATCTCCCTGCTGGACGACCAGCGTCATGTGCTTGATCAGCTGATCGATATCGTGGGTGACACGCAGGTGGATGCGGTGCTGGTGTCCGGTGATGTCTACGATCGCTCCGTACCGCCCGCGAGTGCGGTTTCCCTCCTGGACGATGTGATTCACCGAATCAACACCGAACTGGGCGTGCCCATGCTGTTCATCGCCGGCAACCACGACAGCGCCGAACGGCTGGCCTTCGGTGCCCGCGCCCTGGCCCGCAGTGGCATCCACATCATGGGGCAGCCGGGGCATGAGCCGGCATCCGTGGTGCTTTCCGATGCTGCCGGTGAGATAGTTTTCTTCGGTATCCCCTATACCGATCCGGTGACGGTGCGACATCACCTGGGCGCGGATGTGCACACTCACGAGGAAGCCATGACTGCCCTGCTGGCTCAGGCGGCCGATGAGCGACAGGGCCGGCGTAGCGTAGTGCTGGCCCATTGCTTCGTGGATGGCGGACTGGAGAGTGAATCCGAGCGGCCACTGTCCGTAGGCGGCGCGGATCGGGTGTCGCCTGCGCTGTTCCAGTCCTTCGATTACGCCGCACTGGGTCACCTGCACGCGCCCCAGTCGCGCCAGTGGTCCCATGTGCGTTATGCCGGTTCCCTGCTCAAGTATTCCTTTTCGGAGGAAAAGCAGCACAAGTCGGTCACGCTGGTGGACATGGATGCCAAGGGGCAATGCGGGATCGAGAAGATTCCTCTGCAACCACTGCATGATATGCGCATCATCGAAGGGCATTTCGATTCATTGCTGGCCCAGGGCAGGGATGATCCAGGACGGGAGGACTACCTGCTGATTCGCTTGCTCGATACCCATGCCATTCTCGATCCCATGAATCGTCTGCGTGAAGTCTATCCCAA
>CAZFXI010000159.1:0-2771 GCA_964522855.1 uncultured Sedimenticola sp. | reverse complement strand
GGTTCTGGCAAGACCACGATCCTGGATGCTATCGCCTATGCCCTGTATGGCGAGACTACGGGCAACGAGCGGCTGGGGCGGGAGATGCGCTGTGATCATGCCGCGGCGGATCAGCTTACCGAAGTCGAGCTGGAATTCGAGCTAGGCAGTCGCCGCTACCGCATCCGGCGTATTCCCCGGCAGGAGCGCCCGAGAGCCAGAGGGGAGGGTTTCACCGTCCAACAGCCGGAAGCCGAGCTTTGGGTGCTGGATGAGCAGGGCCAGGAACAACAACTGCTGGTGGCGAAAAAGGTGAAGGATGCCACCGCTGAGATCGTGCGGCTCACCGGGCTCAGCGCCGAGCAATTCCGCCAGGTGATGGTATTGCCCCAGGGCCGCTTTCGGGAGCTATTGCTTGCCGACTCCAGCCAGCGTGAAGACATCTTCCGGCAACTGTTCCAGACCCGCATCTATTCCCGCCTTGAGCAGCAGCTGAAAGAACAGGCGGCGGATATTGCCTATCGGGTTACTGAGTTGCAGGCGCAGGAAAAGGGGTTGCTCAGCGGGGTGGAGGCAGACAGTCGGGAGGCATTGTGCGAACAGATCGAAGCCTTGAGTGAAGCGCTGAACGCACTGCAACAGCGGCAGCAGGAGGCGGAAGAAGCGCTACGCTTGTCCCGTCAGCAGGTTTTTGATGCACGCAACCTGCGGCAGCAATTCGAGGCATTGGATGCGGCTCGCAAACAACTCGAAACACGCCAGAAACAGCAGCCACAACTCGAAGCTGACAGGCAGCGCTGGCAACTGGCCGAGAACGCACATGCCCTGCAGCCCCTGTATGAACGTATGCAACAGGCACAGCAGCAATGGACGGAAGCAGATCGTGCTTATCAAGATGCAAGGCAAACACTCGGTGAGGCGCAACAGGCGCTGCAGATCGCCACACAAAATCAGCAACAGGCAGCCGCCACAGAGCCGCAGCTGGATCAGCTCAAACAGCAACAGCAGCAATTGAGGGGCTATGTGGAGCGCGCCCGGCAACTGAAGTCGGCACTCCAGGATAAGGACGAGGCAGAGGCCGGATTGGCGCAAAGCACGCAGCTCGAAGCACAGAAAGCCGAAGAAACACGGGTACTGCGCCGACAGCTGGACGAGCTGGAAGCGCAACTGGAAAGCGATGCCACTGTGCTGCACCAACTGCCCCAGCGACAGCGGGAACTGGATGAATTGAGTGCAGGGCTGCAGAAACTGGAGGCGTGGAACCGGCTGCAACAGGAGGTCAATACGGCACAGGCGGCTCTGCGAAAGGCAGAAAAGGCGGAAACTATCGCCACAGAAAGGCTGCGTCTGGCCCAACAGCGGCAACGCCAGTTGGATCAAGCCTGGGAGCAAGGGCAGGCGGCGGTGCTTGCCGGGCAGCTGCAAGTAGATCTTCCCTGTCCGGTGTGTGGCAGCACCGAACATCCCCATCCTGCCCAAGCAGGTGAGAAGCTGCCCGGTGAAGCACAGAGGGAGCAGGCGAAGGAAGCGGCCGAAACTGCCAGGAAAGCCCTGAGTAAGGTGCAATCCGGCAAGAGCGCGATCTCGGCGAAGCTGGAGGCGTTGGCTTCCCAGCAACAGCAACTGCGGGACGAACTGGGCGAGACGGTAGATGAAACGCACGAAACATCGCGATCCCGGATGTCCTCGGTATCCGCAATCGTGACCGAATTGCAACAAATCCACCAGGGCACTGAAAAGCGCGCCCGGCAACGTGACCAGCTGCGCAAAAATTTACAGAAAACAGAAGCGGCTTGGCAGCAATTGCAGCAGCAGGTGAACGAAGCGGCGAGACAGCTGGCGGTGGCGGAGCAGGACGTGCAAAACAAGCGCGAGGAACTGCCACAGGAATACGCCGATCCGCAAGTACTGGAAAATACCCTGGCCGACGTGGTCAGGAAGTTGCAGGCCCTGGAACTGCAGCTCCAGGATGCCCGCAGCGGGTTTGAACAGGCTCGGGTGGTCGAAGCTGCAGCGCGGGCAACGCTGGACGCTGCGACCCGGACCCGGCAGCAACGACTGGCAGAAAAGGAGAAGCAGGGCGCCAGTTGGCAGGCAGCCCTGGCTGACAGCGCATTTGCTTCCGAACGGGCGTTTCTGCAAGTGCTCATGGATGATGCCGAGCGGGAAAAGCTGGCGGCAGACATTCGCCTTCGGGATGATGAACTACTGGCAGCACAGACCCTGGTCAGGGAGAAGGAAGTGGCACTGAAGGATGAAAAAGCCCCGGATCTGGACGTGCTGGAGCGGCAGCATCGACAGGTGGAAGCTGCGGCGAGGCAGGTGACCGAAAACACGCATCGTCGCGCCCAGCAGCTGCGTCAACTGGAAGACATCGGTAAAAGCCTGGAACAGATTGCCGCGCAGAGCGCCCGATTACATCAGGAATATGCTCTGGTTGGTCATCTGGCAGATGTGGCCAATGGCCGGAATGCCCGCAAGCTCAGCCTGCATCGTTTCGTACTCGGTGTGTTGTTGGACGATGTGCTCATCAGCGCCCGTCAGCGTTTGTTGCACATGAGCAAGGGGCGCTATCAATTGTTGCGCCGTGAAGACGTGGGCGATATGCGCCGTAGCGCCGGGCTGGATCTGGTGGTGGAAGATGCCTTCTCCGGCAAGACCCGACCGGTAGCGACCCTTTCCGGAGGTGAGAGCTTCATGGCGGCGCTGGCTCTGGCTCTGGGATTGTCCGAGGTGGTGCAGGCCTACGCGGGAGGCATCCGCCTGGATGCCTTGTTTATCGACGAGGGCTT
>CAZFXI010000158.1:0-3946 GCA_964522855.1 uncultured Sedimenticola sp. | reverse complement strand
GCCGGTTTCCACGGTTTCCAGCGCAGAGAAACCGGCAACGATGGCGGGCATGTGCGGCAGCAGCAGGTAGAACACCTCGCCGTAGCCGCTTTCGGTTTGGTCGAGCAGGAAGGTTTTCGACAGCCCCAGGTTCTTGCCGGCCAGCGCGGTGGTCATGCCTGTCCAGAGTGCTTTGAGGCGGGCGTCCTGTGCATTCTGGTCGATGATGGCGATGCTCAGGGTCTGGGTGTAGGTCCGGTTCTGGTCGTCCGTCAGGGTGAGCGTCGGGGCGTAGAGTCCCGCTGTGGTGTAGTTGTGGGTGATGGGGGTGTTGAAACCTGTCGTGAGGGTGGTGTCCGCCACGCCGTCTCCGTCGAAGTCCCAGTCGGCCTGTACGATGCCGAGGCTGGCGGGAATAGCCGGCACGAACAGTACGTCCGCCGGCGCAAAGGCGCGCCGGGGCGCGGCGTTGAGACGGAAGGCGGCACTGCCGGCCCGGGTGACGGTGAGGGTTTGACTGATCTGCTTGCCGCTTTGCCCGGTGGCGGTGACTTCGAAGGTATTGGCGCCCGGCTCGAGGGGCACTTGCAAGACAAATTCACTGCCCCAGGGCGTCCCGCCACGCTGCGCGGGGATGCCGTTGATCGTGACACCCGTATTCCAGGAGGCGTCGAGGGCGCCTTCGATGATGACCGTCTCGTCGGCGATGGTGGCGCCATCAACAGGCGTGGCGATGCTGAGTACCGGCGCTGTGTGTTGGGCCGGGTCATCGGGATAGAAATCGGCGCTGTTGTTTACGCCATCGCCATCCCGGTCGGGATCGGCATTGTCGCCAATACCATCCTGGTCGAAATCATAGGCTTCCGTTGGGTCATCGGGAAAGGCGTCGTGCTCGTCAGGGATGCCGTCACCATCCCGGTCGCCGCTGTTGCCGCCTGGCGTGATGGTGATGACAACCAGGTCCCGCGCCGTAAAGCCGAGCGGGTCGGTGATTTCCAGTTCGAATTCCAGCGCTGTTGCCGTGGTCACGTCAGGCGCGGTAAAGGTGGCCTGCACCTGCTCCGGGTGTTGCAGGGTCACCTGGGGGCCACTGCGCTGACGCCATTGGTAGCTTTCGATGCTGCCACCCGGGGCCTCGCTGGCGCTGCCGTCGAGAGTCACCAGGGCCTGGGCCGCAGCGCTCCTGTCGTCACCGGCCCGGGCCACGGGCAATTGGATCTGCGCCGTGGTGGCCTGAAGTACGCCTCCATCACGCACCACGAAGTCGGCACCCAGGACAATCCGGCCCGCGACAAGAACACTCCTTGCCCCCGCCGGGATTTCGCTGCCGGTGATTTTGAGCTCCCCTCTGGCGGCGCAAAGACTGTCGCCGGAAAAAACGATGCCGGAGAGATGCAGGTCGGTTTCACTGGGGCAGCCGGGCGGTGGCGCTGCGAATGCCGGCTGGTAAAGAAACAGACTGAAAAGCACAAGAAAAGAAACAAGGCGCTCCTTCCCGGGCAAACGCTTTCCTGAACGAAAGCCTGGTTCCCTTGCCCCGCCAATGCCGCGTATTACTCCGATGCCAGATTCAAAGCATGAAAAACAGAACCTGCGTTGCGCCTTCGCCAATTCCCTGAGAGGATGCATCCCTTTTTCCCTGATGTGTACTTGAGCTGTGTCTCAAAATACTACTTCAAGGGGGGGGGTAAAACGTGAACCCGGTCACAGTTTCACTCGTTGGCTGGCCTTCGGCTTTGTGCATTCTGCTGATTTTCAGGTCTTCATGGCCCATACAGACCTGGCGCCACGCCGTTGTCACCGGCAAAGATGATCCGCCTGTTGTTCACAGGAGGCGGGCAAGAAACTCCTCGTCCTCGAACTTCGCACCCCAGCCAAAGAGGGTTTTGATGGTGGATTCGTACTTTACTTTGCCGTGCTCCTTAATCCACTTACCAATCCAAACCGGGTCATACAAACTGACGGGGTTGCTCCAAAGGTCATCCTCCTCCAATCCATCAAGCTCCAGCCCCTGCATGAACGCTGGATTCACCAGCACCGAACAGGTGGCAGCATTTTGTGAAAATCGTGCATGTGTTTCCACTTCAATGGTGTATTCGGTGTGCTGATGAAGATGTAGGAAGCGGGGTTCCATGGTTGGATTATTCTACCACCGGATCCCGGTGAAGTTGATGACTAATCCCGGATCGCGGGAGTTTCGATTTTCAGGCCATTGCCACGGGAGGTGACATAAAGCTCGAGGTTGATATATTCATCGGAACCGGGCAAAAAAGGTTCCGCACGAAAAGACCCCAGACATTCACTGAAACGCCGGTGCAGGCTGGTCACGCGGCTGGTGGAAAGCCGGTAGACTGGAAAACCGTTGCTCTGTCCCTGATTCAGGCGCTGCCCCCGCAGCCAGGCCCCGCGGTGCTGGTCGTGGCAATGGTAGCAGGACATTTCCAGCTGACCAAAGCGCTGGTGGTAAAGCGCTTTCCCCTTCTGATAAAAGGGCGTCATGGGACCATCCGTCTGTACACTGATCACCTGCCCTCGCGCCAGGTAACGGAGGTAGGTTTCGAAACCCACTAGTTCCCGGCAGTCATAGACCAGGGGAAAATTGTCCATGCGCTCATCAAAGCAGATATTGACCTGGTCCTGCAAGGTGATGGGGCGTTCCTGATCTCTATCATAGCGGGGATAGTGGGCTATACGCTGCAGGCGGAGTTTCTGGCCATCCTCACCGTGACAATCTGCACAGCGATGACCCTCTTCATCCGGTTTGTGGAACAGTTCGCGGCCGTACTCGACAACGTCCATTCCGGGATTGGAAAAGTCATCCTCCTGCATTTCGCGCATCTGAGGCGAAAGAAATGCGCTGCCGGAGACCGGTGTAAAACCTTGCTCCGCTGGGATACTGATACCAGCAGACAAGGCCAGTAAAACAAGCACACCTACAGGTTTCATTTCGGGATTCCCTTGAAGGACAGCAGATAGGCCACCACATCTTCAACTTCCTGTGGGGTCAGGATGGTTTTACCCTCATATTCATCCAGCACCCGGTAAAAATGCCTGGGATCCCTATAGAACCCCGGCATGATACTCTCGGGGTTGATCTGTTTTTCATCCACGATCCGCAGACGGATCTGACCTTCCGTCAGGCGGGCGCCAACATCCTCCAGAGGCGGTCCCAGGGTTCCGTGAAACTCTTCTTCGGGAATGGGCATGTGATGGCAGGCCAGACAATTTCCCCTGGAGCGGCTGATCGCTATCTGCCGACCACGCCGGGGATCTCCCTGCAGGCCGCCAAGGGGTTCGGCAATGGCAAAATCTTTCGCTGTCCATTGCAGGTAGGGCGCCGCCGGTAGCTGTGATGCAGCAAGCGCCATGCCCAGTACCATTGTCCCTAGTCGTACCCGATTCACGGCGAGCATGTTCATGATTCGGGCAACAACCGTCGCACCGGCGCAAAACTGCGCCGATGTATTTCGGTTATCCCCTGCTGCTCCAAAGCGTCCAGATGCATCCTTGTAGGATACCCCTTGTGGCGGGCAAAACCATAGCCGGGATAAACCGCATCCAGCTCGATCATTTCACGATCCCGAGTCACCTTGGCCACGATGGACGCAGCGCCGATACAATCGACCAGACCATCGCCACCAACAACGGCTTCTGCCGTGCAGGTCAGCCGGGGAAGCTTGTTGCCATCCACCAGGGCATGCTCCGGCATGATTGCCAGCCCCTCCACGGCCCGCTGCATGGCCAGCAAGGATGCCTGCAGAATATTGATCGCGTCGATTTCTTCCACCTCTGCCCTGCCTACACAATAAGCCAGCGCTTTGCTGCGGATTTCCTTATAAAGCAGCTCCCGGCGTTTTTCCGAAAGCTTCTTGGAATCTTTAAGGCCGTCTATGGGGTTGAAAGGATCCAGGATGACCGCCGCAGCCATCACAGGACCGGCTAGAGGCCCTCTGCCCACCTCATCCAC
>CAZFXI010000157.1:0-4005 GCA_964522855.1 uncultured Sedimenticola sp. | reverse complement strand
CGACGGTGATACCGGCATCCCACAAGGCTTCGACAGCCTGCACCAGGGGATCATCTGCGGCTTTTCCCTCAACAGCCTTGCCCAGCGAAAGATTGACAATCCTGATGTTGTTGGCTTGCGCATTCGCAAGCACCCAATCCAGCCCCGCAATCACGTCCGAGGTGACGCCCTTTCCTTCATCGTCCAGTACCCGGACAGAGTAAATGGACGTACCTGGTGCGACCCCGGAATAGGTGTGACCAGAAAGCGTACCATCGCCGCCGATGACACCGGCTACATGGGTGCCGTGACCAAAGGGGTCATCATCGGCAAAGGGCATCTCGATACTGTAGTCGAGTCGGCTCGGGGTAGCTATGGAATTGTAAGCGAACCACATGTCATTGTCGGAATCGTTGTCGACGATAATTTTCACGCCCAGATAGCGGTCCGCTGCCAGCACATGGGTCACAGTACCAAAGTCAAAGGTGTCCTCGACCCAAGTACCACTTCTGCTGGTATCCCAGCGAGCGCGAGAGATGGTGGTTCTAGCGATTTCGGTCGGATTTCTACCTCTGGAATCAGAATCCACCAGGAATGCCGTAATGATCGCTCCTTTTCTTTTATCAAAGTCCTTGAGCGCACTCCATAGTTTGAGCCTGACAGGTCCGTTCAGCCGTCCACCGGCAGTATTTTTCAACCAGGTCTGCTGTTTGTCGCTGTCGCGCTCTTTTACGCCACGGCCACCCTTGGCAATTTTTCGCCCGGCATCGTTGTCGAGGTCAAAATCTGCCAAGGAGCCGCTAGGGGCGTCTGTTTTTAGATTCGCCAGCGGAATGTCGGATCCGTCGCCCACACCGTCCAGGTAGGCCGTCAAAACAGTCGTTTCCGCGTTCCCATAAGCGCCACCCAAAGGGACAATGTCGACTTGGCCCGCGACGTTAAGATCTGGATGCTCACTACTTACACCCGAATCAAGCACGGCTACCCGCAGATTTGGGGTGACTGGGAAAAAATCCATCGAACCTGATAGCGGAAGCATCGCAGTTTGTCGTGCTGCCATGGAATTGGCCTGTACCGGCGCATCAAACGAGATAAATTCCACCCCTTTTACATCCGCAAGTTTTTCCAGCTGGTCAGCTCGTACCCGCAGCGTACGCATCTTCAGCTTTTTATAGGCTCGCTTTTGCTTTGCATTCAATTTCCCGGCAAAGTATTTTTCTCCTTCACCAGGCATCGCTTTAAAGCGCACGATCACATCAACCATTTCGGTCCCACGCGCTTTCGCAATCTTCCCGACTTTTTCACCCATCTTCTCCCGCCAATCACCCGGTCCGGCAAAGGCTAGCGAAGAGCCAAGCACCAGGCTGAAGCAGATAACCAAAGGTAACAAGCAACCTCTGTTCATTCTGCATTTCTTGTTTCTCGCACTGGTTTTCATATTTTTCTCCGATATCTGACTGGCGGTAATACCGTTTACGTGTATAACTTGGCTCACATAAATGCATTGATCGTGCCAATTTGTAATTAGCCAAACGGAAATGTGTAATTACAAGTACTGTTCACACCGGTAATCAATGAGTTACCAATAGAATTAAGAAGATTAGCGAGGTAAAACCACATTCCATGGCGGCAGTAAAGGATGCAGGAAATCGGCGAATTCAACGATAATTTCGGCGGATAATCCATAAATATGGCGTTTCTTTTCGTAATAATGGCGTGTTTTGGTTTGCGTGCATGGGAACAATGCTCAGCCATAACTTTTCTGGATGAGCGCCAACCCTCGGCTTGCAGCAATCCCAGAAATCCATTGAGCCCAGCATCGCTACTCCGGCGTATGTTGGAATAACCGCTGCTTGAGATGGCTTGGCCGCTGACCACCACAGATGATTTTCGCTACAAATGCTCAAGTCCAACTGGCTTGCTGCCAGAGTTTCTCTTTCGTGATTCCTGCGCAGGCAGGAATCACGAAAGAATTTGCCGCATGAGCCATCACGCTGTAGCTCTGGATTCCCGCCTTCGCTCCGGCATCGTGCTTAGCACTCGATAACTGTCAATAGTGAAGCGGATTTCAGCACCGCTGATCCATCATGAACAAGAAGGTCGAATAGGATAAACTCTGAACCCATGAGCAAACCAAACAACCAACTCGTACTCTCGGCGCTGGGCAAGGACCGTCCCGGCATCGTCGATGAACTATCAAAAGCGGTTTTCCTGCTGGACTGCAACATCAGTGACAGCCGCATGACCGTGCTGGGCGGGGAATTCGCCATACTGCTGCTGGTGGAAGGTCCCTGGAACCAGCTCGCGCGCCTGGAGAGCCAGATTCCGGAACTGGAGAAAAACCTGGGCCTGACCATTATCGCCCGCCAGACCACTGAGGCGCCCCAAAGCCAAGACGCCCTGCCCTATCTGGTGGAAGTGGTGTCGCTGGACAACCCCGGTATCGTGCACAAACTGGCCAACTTCTTCTCCCGGCGCAACATCAATATCGTTGACCTCGCAACCAGCAGTTACGCGGCTCCTCATACGGGCACCGCCATGTTTGCCGTGCAGATGAACATCGGCATTCCCGCCGGCACCCCAATCAGCGAACTGCGGGACGAATTTCTGGAATTCTGCGACAGCATCAATCTGGATGCCGTATTGGAGCCCTACAAGAAGCAACTCTAGCCTGAACCAGCAAAAAACCTGAAAGAAAATCACCTTTTGGCCGAAAAGCATTGAGAGGAAACTGAACATGGTAAAAACTGGCAAGAAGATTCCGGACGTGGAACTGCTCCTGACAGGCAACAAGACCGCCCGTCTGTCCGACTATCAGGGGAAATGGCTGGTGCTGTATTTTTACCCCAAGGCCAGCACGCCAGGTTGCACCCAGGAAGGGCTGGATTTCAAGGAGGCCATTTACAAGTTCCGGCGCCAGTCCACGACAATTCTTGGGGCTTCCAGGGACAGTCTCAAGGCCCAGGAGAATTTCAAGGCCAAACAGGGCTTCCCCTTCGATCTCGTCGCCGACAAGGAAGAAACCCTGTGCAACGCCTTTGGCGTCATCAAGATGAAAAACATGTATGGTAAAAAGGTGCGAGGCATCGAGCGCAGCACCTTCATCATCGACGATCGCGGCGTCCTGCGTCATGAATGGCGTGGCGTGAAAGTAAAAGGCCACGTCGAAGAAGTGCTGGAAACCCTTAAACGTCTGAAAAACGGCTGAGGCAATATACAAACAATGGTTGAATCTTCCGCTAGAAAACGACTGTTCGTATTGGACACCAACGTCCTCATGCACGATCCGACCGCGCTTTTCCGCTTCAAGGAACACGATATCTTCCTGCCCATGGTGGTATTGGAAGAACTGGACAAGAGCAAGAAGGGCATGTCGGAAGTGGCGCGCAATGTTCGTCAGGTCAGCCGCTTTCTCGATGATATCGTTGCGCGCAGCAGCAAATCGGAGATCGATCATGGCCTGCCGATTCCAAATTTTGGCAGCAAAGAAAAGCGGGATACTCTGGGAAGGCTGTTTTTCCAGACCCGCAGCATGATCAATCATCTGCCGGATTCTCTACCCGGCAACACGCCTGACAATTCCATCCTGTCCGCGGCGCTGGCATTGCAGGAGAAAAAGCCGGATCAGCATGTGATGCTCATCTCCAAGGACATCAACCTGCGCATCAAGGCGGCCATCGTCGGCGTACCCACGGAAGACTACAACAACGACCGTGTTCTGGACGATGTGAGCCTGCTCTACAGCGGCACCCGGAAACTGCCCCGGGATTTCTGGGACCAACACAGCAAGGACATCGAATCCTGGCAGGAATCCGGCCACACCTTCTATCGCATCAGCGGACCAGACACCAAAGACTGGTATGTAAACCAGTGCCTGTACATGGAGGGAGATCAGCCGTTCGAAGCCATCGTGCGCCAGAAAGAAGGCGATGACGCAGCCCTGATCGAACTGGCGGAAGACTATACCGCTCCCAAGCATTCTGTGTGGGGCATTCAGGCGCGCAACAGGGAACAGAATTTCGCCCT
>CAZFXI010000156.1:0-4015 GCA_964522855.1 uncultured Sedimenticola sp. | reverse complement strand
TGCAGCGCAGTTGCATGGCCCAGGGCAGATCCGTGGGCTTGCCCCAAAGTTCGCCGTTGATGAAATTGCCCAGACGCCCGGTGAACAGGCCGATGGTGATGTAGGGGGCGATGAAGTCGGTCAGTTCGAAAAAGCCCTTGCCGTGCTTGCGGTTGTACAGCCACATGGCGATGAGCACGCCGAGAAAACCGCCGTGAAAGGACATGCCGCCTTCCCAGACCCGAAAGATGCGCGCCGGGTCGGCCAGCCAGTCGTTGAACCCATAGAACAGGATATAGCCTAGACGCCCGCCCAGCACCACACCTACCGCACAGTAGAACAGCAGGTCGTCCACCTGCTGCGCGGTCCAGTTGCTTTGACCGTGCCTGATACGCCAGCGCGCCAGTGCCCAGCCCCCCAGCATGCCCACTAGGTACATGAGGCCGTACCAGTGGATCTTCAAAGGCCCCAGGGACAGGGCGATAGGGTCGATTTCAGGATAGATCATGGCTCAGAAAGAGGGCAAAACCCGCAGGTAGAGGGTTTTCAGGTAGCTGGTTTCCTCGATGGCGGGGTGGACGGGATGATCCGGTCCCTGCTGGCCGCGCTCCACCAGTTGCATGCTGCGGTCGCGGTGGCGGGAAGCTAGTTGCAGGGTCTGCAGCAGCCGCGGCTCGTCCATGTGATAGGAGCAGGAGGAGCTGACCAGCAGGCCGTCCTTGCGCAGCACGCTGATCGCGGCCTCGTTGATGCGCCGATAGGCGAGGGTGCCTTCCTTCAGATCCTTCTTGCGCTTGATGAAGGCGGGGGGATCGACCAGTACGATATCGAAGCGCTCGCCGGCATGTTTCAGTTCCTTGAGTGCGGTGAGGCTGTCGCGGCGCAGGGTATCCAGCTTGTCGGTCACGCCATTGAGCGCTGCGTTGCGGCCTGCCAGTTCCAGCGCCTTTTCCGAGGAATCCACGCAGGTTACAGAAGATGCCCCGGCTTTGGCGGCTCTCACGCCCCAGGCGCCGGCATAGCTGAACAGGTCCAGCACGCGCTTGCCCTCCACCCAGGGCAGCAGGCGGCGGCGGTTGCTCGCCTGATCGTAGAACCAGCCGGTTTTCTGCCCTTCGAACAGGGAGGTCTCGAAATCACAGTCGTCTTCCGACAACTGTACCTGCTCCGGGATTTTTCCCGAAGCGACTTCCACGTAGCGCTCCAGTCCTTCCTGTTCGCGCACGGCCACGTCGTTGCGCAGCAGGATGCCCGAGGGATGAACCACCTTGTTCAGCGCGCCGATGATGGCGTCTTTGTGCGCCTCCATGCCTGCGGTGGTGATCTGTACCGAAAGATACTTGCCGAAACGGTCCACCACCAGGCCGGGAATACCGTCGGATTCGCCGAACAGCAGACGGTAGAAAGGCTGCTTGTAAATGCGGTCACGCAGGCCCAGGGCCACCTTGATGCGATGCACGATCAGGGACTGGTCCAGCAGATGATCCTGCTGGCGGCTGACGATACGGGCGCAGATCAGTGAGTTGGGATTCACATAGGCCCAGGCCAACCATTTCTCCTCGTGGTTCATCAGGGCGACCTGTTCACCGGGTTGAAAGTCCTTGAGCGGGGAACGCTGGGTATCGACCTCGTTGCTGTACACCCACAGGTGCCCGGTGCGCAATCGGCGTTCGTGATTTTTCTTCAGAAAGAGTACGGGGATTTCCATGGGGCGCTATTGTGCCCAAAAAGCCCCACCATTGATAGGCAGCGCCGCCTTATTGACGGATAATGTGCGCTGCATCCGAGCTGGAGAACCCGTGAACAAGCATTTCGATGTCATCATCGTCGGCGCAGGCGCCGCCGGCCTCCTATGCGCCATGGAGGCGGGCAAGCGCGGTCGTCGGGTGCTGGTGCTGGAGAAGGCGGGCAAGGCGGGGCGCAAGATCCGCATCTCCGGCGGGGGCAAGAGCAACTTCACCAACCTGGACGTCAGCGCGGACAATTATCTGTCGCGCAATCCCCATTTCTGCAAATCCGCGCTCGCCAGGTACACCCAGTGGGATTTCATGGATCTCATGTCCAGGCACGGTCTTACCTGGGAAGAACGCGAGCATGGCCAGCTGTTCTGCGAGCAGGGCGCCGGGGCCATCGTGGACATGCTGCTTCAGGAATGCGCCCGGGCCGGTGCGCAGCTACGCTACGACTGCGAGATTACGCATCTGGAAAAACAGCAACACTACGAGCTGCAAACCACCCAAGGCGCATACACCTGCGCCTCTCTGGTGATCGCCACCGGCGGGCCTTCCATTCCCCGCATGGGGTCGACGGATTTCGGGCTGCGGGTGGCGAAACAGTTCGGCCTGAAAAGCATTCCGTTCAAGCCCGCCCTGGCGCCGTTCACCTTTTCCTCGGGCTTTCTCAAGGATCTGGCGGGAATCTCCCTGGAGGCGGAAGTCAGCTGCAACGGCGCGGCTTTCCGTGAGCAACTGCTCATCACCCACCGGGGGTTGAGCGGGCCGGTGATCCTGCAGATCTCCTCTTACTGGAACAAGGGCGACGCCATCGTTATCGATCTGTTGCCGGGCATGGATGCGGCGGGCTGGCTGAAAGCGGAGCAGGGTGACCACCCGAATGTGTTGCTGAAAACCGTGCTGGCGGAAAAACTGCCCCGGCGGCTGGCGCAGGCCCTGTGCGAGCGCTTGTTCACGAATCAGCCGCTGCAGCAATTCCAGCAGAAGAAGCTCGATGAAATCGGCGCGGTGCTCAATGGCTGGCGGCTGGTCCCTGCTGGGACAGAAGGCATGAGGACGGCGGAAGTGGCCACCGGCGGCGTGGATACCAATGAACTGTCCTCCCGAACGATGGAATCGGCGAAGGTCCCCGGCCTGTATTTCATTGGTGAAACCGTCGATGTGACTGGCCAGCTTGGGGGCTACAACTTCCAGTGGGCCTGGGCGTCTGGCTGGTGCGCCGGGCAGTTTGTGTAGCCGTGAAGAATCCTGAAACCCTGTTGCAAACCCCCTTCGGCGATTATCGGTTGACCCGCCAGCCCGAGCGCAAGCGTGAGTTGCTGCGCGCCTGGGATGCGGCGGATGAATACCTGCTGGGCATGCTCGGTGAGCAGGGCGGGGTCGATCAGCAAACCCGTATCCTGATCATGAATGACAGCTTTGGCGCCCTGGCAGTCGCCCTGCATGAATCCTGTATCTGGTCCCAGTCCGATTCCGTGCTGGCGCATACAGCGGTGCAAAAGAATTATGCACAGAACAGGCTTTCCACAGACGAATTGAATCTGCTCACCAGCCTGGAGATGCCAAGGGAAATACCTGATCTGGTGCTGATCAAGGCGCCCAAGACCCTCGCTCTGCTGGAATACCAGTTGCTGCAACTGCGCCCGCTGTTGACGCCAGAGACACGCATCATCGTTGCCGGCATGGTGAAGGCCATGCCAGCCAAGCTGTGGAAAATGCTGGAAAAGCTGATCGGCAGAACGATGACTTCCCTGGCGAAGAAGAAGGCGAAGCTGATCCGGGTGGATTTTGATCCGGCGCTTCCCGTACCAGACAACCCCTATCCGGTCACCTACACCCTGGAAAGCACCCACTACCGGATCGTCAATCACGCCAACGTCTTCTCCCGGGAGAAGCTGGATATCGGCACGCGCTTTTTCCTGGAACACCTGCCCGAACTGCCCCGGGCCAGGGAGATCATCGATCTGGGTTGTGGCAACGGCGTGCTGGCGCTCATGGCCTTGCGGCTCGATCCCGAGGCCCATGTGCAGTGCGTGGACGAATCCTACATGGCCGTGGCATCGGCGCAGGCGACGTTGCAGGGGGCTTTTGGCGCAAATGTCCGTGCCAGCTTCCATGCTGCGGCAGATCTGGCGGATTTTTCAGAAGGGTCGGTTGATCTGGTGTTGTGTAATCCGCCTTTTCACCAGCAGCACGTAGTGGGAGACCAGATCGCCCAGAGCATGTTCAACGATGCCGCGAGGGTGCTGCGCCTGGGTGGCGAGCTGTGGATCGTGGGCAATCGCCACCTCGGTTATCACAAG
>CAZFXI010000155.1:0-4159 GCA_964522855.1 uncultured Sedimenticola sp. | reverse complement strand
CGTTCTGTCAGATCCCACAGGTTGTCCCCGGGTTGAAAGCTGTAGAGCCATTCTTCCTGCTTGTCTGCTGAAAACGCCCCCTGCACCCAGATACACATGACCAGCAGAATGCCCAAGTAGTGCCTGAGACCAAAACCGCCTGCGCCTCCCCTCATTTCCCCTCTCCCTCTTCAAGCACCGCGCTCTGAACCACTGCGTACTGCTGATTTCCCGGACATTGCGATTCGCTCTGGTTGCTGCAGATCACTGATCAACATTCGAGTGCTGGCTTGATCAACATCTTAAATGGAAGTATAGACCATCATCCGGGCTTTCCACGTTGACGAACGGCCTCATACAACGCCACTGCCGTGGCAACCGATACATTCAGGCTTTCCACCGCTCCCACCATGGGTAAGGATACCAAAAGATCGCATTGCTCCCGGATGAGTCGCCGCATACCCTTTTCCTCACTTCCCATGACGATCACCAATGGACCCTTGATGTTGGCCTGATAAATGGATTGCTCTGCTTCACCCGCCAGGCCCACCACCCACAACCCACAAGCTTCCCGCAGCTGACGCAGGGTGCGTGCCAGGTTGGTCACCTGTATAAAAGGAACCGTCTCTGCTGCACCACTGGCGACTTTGCAGGCCACGGGCGTCAACCCAACAGCACGATCCTTGGGTGCGATAACAGCATGTACACCGGCAGCATCGGCCGTCCGAAGACAGGCACCCAGATTGTGCGGATCCTGCACACCATCGAGCACCAACAGAAAAGGTGCTTCCGACAGTTCTTCCAGCAGCTGATCCAGGTAGTCCTCTCCCCGGGCTGCCGGCATGTCAACCTGGGCCACCACACCCTGGTGCTGAGCACCAGCTACCAACCGATCCAACCCGGCCTTGTCGGACGCCAGCACCTGCACACCCCGTTTTCGGGCTTCGGAAAGCAGTTGCCCGAGACGTCGATCATTGCGCCTCGCGTCGAACCAGACACCCTGTAGCTTGTCGGCACCGTGTTTCAGCGCTGTACGCACACTATGAATACCCGCGACGTAACGGGAATTCCTGCTCATTTCTGTTTACGCCGCCTGGAGCGTCGCTTCTTTCCCTGCTGCTTCTTACCCACTGGCTTCTCGCTACGGTTTGCCAGGGCCAGATCTATCTTTCGGTCATCCATATTGACTGCTGCAACAACAACCTGAATGGAATCACCGAGGCGGTAGGTCTTGCCACTCCGCTCCCCTACCAGCTTGTGGGCAATGGGGTCGAAATGGAAGAAATCATGATCAAGGGAGGTGATATGCACTAACCCGGTGATATACACATCCTTCAGTTCAACGAACACACCGAAGCTGTTCACACTGACAATCAGCCCTTCGAAAGGCAGCCCCACCTTGTCCAGCATGAATTCGCATTTGAGTGCATCTGCAGAATCCCGCGTCGCTTCATCTGAACGACGCTCCGTCATGGAACAATGCTCACCCATGGTGCCGATCTGCGGGAAGGAATACTCGAAGGTATCTGCACGCCCATCGATCAGGAGGTGGCGAATGGCACGATGCACGAGCAGATCCGGATAGCGGCGTATGGGTGACGTGAAGTGGGTGTAGGCTTGAAAGGCCAGGCCAAAATGCCCGATGTTTTCTGATGAATAAATAGCCTGCATCATGGAGCGCAGCAATACCGTCTGGATCATGTGCGCATCCGGACGGCCCTTGATCTGCTCTATGAGCTCTGCATAATCCTTGGCCGTGGGCTTGTCACCACCACCGAGCTTCAGTCCCAGCTGTGCCAGAAACTGATGCAGATCGTTGAGCTTGTCTTCACTGGGGCGCTCATGCACACGATACAGTGCCGGAATCTTCTTGCGCAGCAACAACCTGGCCGACGCCACATTCGCCACCAGCATGCACTCTTCAATGATACGGTGCGCATCATGACGCACGGTGGGTTCAATACCGCTGAGACGGCCGCTGTCATCGAATACGAAACGGGTTTCCACCGTATCGAAGTCGATCGCCCCGCGTGCTTTTCGCCCTTCGTGCAAGGCATGATAAAGCTTGTTCAGTTCTTCCAGGTGTGGCAACAACTTCGCGTGTTTCTTCCGCAGCTTTTCATCGCCACCAAATAGCATGGCCTCCACTTCATCATAAGTAAGGCGTGCCTGGGAACGCATAACGCCTTGCAAAAAACGTGAGCGCAGGATTTTTCCTTCCTTGCTGATGTACAGCTCCGCAGCCATGCACAGACGATCCACCTTCGGGTTCAGGGAACACAGGCCATTGGACAGGATCTCCGGTAACATGGGAATGACCCGATCAGGGAAATAGGTGGAATTGCCGCGTTTGTAGGATTCCTTGTCCAGGGCGGAATTCACTGCTACATAAGATGACACGTCTGCGATACAAACCAGCAGCTTCCATCCCTTTGGTGTACGTTGGCAAACCACGGCATCATCAAAATCCCTGGCGTCAGCCCCATCTATAGTCACCAGAGGCAGCTTGCGCAGATCCACACGCCCCGCCTTGGCTGACTCTGGCACCTCTTCTTTCAGAGAGGCTATCTCCCGCTCCACCTCATCCGGCCAGATCACGGGTATCTCGTGGGCGCGAATGGCAACATCCGTCTCCATACCCGGCGCCAGATGATCGCCGATGATCTCTTCCACCCGCCCAATAGGCTGACGCCATTTCGTGGGCTGCTCAAGAAGCTCGACCACCACCATCTGTCCTTCCTTCACCCCATTGAAATGCTCGTCCGGAATGATGACACGATGAGTCATACGCTTGTTGTCCGGCACCAGAAAGCCGACACCAGCTTCCACATGAATGCGCCCAACGACCTGGGTATGCGCACGCTCGAGAATTTCCACCACGGAACCTTCTCTTCGGCCACGCCGATCCATCCCCGTAACCTGCACCACCACCCGGTCATCATGCCACAGGGAGCGCATCTCACGGGGAGACATAAACAGATCATCCCCTCCTTCGTCGGGTCGGAGGAAACCGAAACCATCCGGATGTGCAATGACACGTCCTGCAATCAGATCCTTCTTGTTGACCACACACAATCCACCACGGCGGTTGCGCACCAACTGTCCATCCCGAAGCATGGCTTTGATGCGATAGGACAGCGCCTCGATCTGTTTTGGATCCTTCAGCCCCAGCAAGGGGGCAAGATCTTCAGACTTCAGGGGAACGCCATGAGCTTCCATGGTTTCAAGGATGAACTCCCGACTGGGAATGGGATTTTCGTATTTACGCTCCTCGCGAGCGCGATAGGGATCACGTTTCTGTGATTTTTTATTCCTTCTAGACTTGGCCACAGGCCTCTTTACCTTTATGCGTATCTTGTTAAACAGAAACATATTATACGCCCTTGTATGGTTCAATACTAACTCGAACATCGGCGGGTTATGCCGAAAATCAAGGCGTTAACAGGCAAGCTTGTTACAATACCTGCATATTCGAATGTAGACCCAAGGAGTAAAAAATGATCAAAGAAGTGGAAGGAGACATTCTGCTTACAAAAGCTCAGGCTATCGCTCATGGCATCGCCGCCATGGACCCAATGAATCAGGGACTTGCCAAGTCATTGCACGAAAAATATCCCTCCATGCACAAGGATTTTCACCACTGGTGCCACCAGCATCACCCAAAACCGGGTGAAGTATGGATGTGGGGAGGCCCTGACGGACTGAGAATCGTCAACCTGATAACCCAGGACGGCGGATATGGGCACGGCAGCAAGCCGTCCCACGCAACCGTGCAACACGTCAATCACGCCCTCAAGGCTTTGCACAAGATGGCAAAAAAGGAAAAATTTACCTCCATCGCACTGCCTCGTCTGGCAACAGGCGTTGGTGGACTGGACTGGAATGATGTGGAACCGCTGATCAAGAAACACCTGGACAACCTGGATATCCCGATCTATGTGTACACCGTCTTTCATGCAGGCGTGCGGGCAAAAGAGGACTAGGAGAAATCCTCTGCCATAGCCACCGGTTGTTTTCAGGCGAGTAGGGTTGACAACGGCCCCAGCAGCTTGTACAGTGCGCGCCTTCAAGAAGAAGGCACCGCCAGATTCTTGCCGAGGTGGTGAAATTGGTAGACACGCTAGCTTCAGGTGCTAGTGGGGGCAACCCCGTGGAGGTTCAAGTCCTCTCCTCGGCACCA
>CAZFXI010000154.1:0-4239 GCA_964522855.1 uncultured Sedimenticola sp. | reverse complement strand
TCAACGGCATGGGCAATCAGGTCCGCCAGGGTTTTCAACAACAGGAAGAACACCAGCCAGAGTTTGCCGGAAATGAACATGCCCCCGAATACCAGGGTCAGATGCATGGGGATGATGCGCGCATAGGGCAAAAGCATCAGGGTACCGATATTGGGCACCGAATTTGCTTCGCGACGACGGTTATAGAAAAACGACCAGGCATGGTTGATAAAGAACAACAACACCATCAGCATGGGGCCAAGGGAGAAGAACGGCGGCTGTTCACCCATGATTCCACTGAAAATGAAGATCAGGTAAAACGCATGAAACGCGCCGTAGTGAACCAGGAAAAACCAGGACATCTCCCGCTTGGTCTTCTGCGTGGGCAGCACGGGTCCGTCGCTGCTGGAGACGCCTTTGGTGGAAAAACGCTTCAGGGTCATCATGCGCCAGAAATTGAACAGTCCGATGATCACGCTTTGACACCAGTACACCCACATCACCAGCAACAGGCTCCAGTCCTGCATCACCGCCATCACGATGGTCACCAGATTGGCCAGCAGCAAACCCCAGACGGAGTTGTCGGACAACAGCCTTTCCAGGCGGCTGGCGCTGATTTGCATCAGTGCGCTTCTTCCCAATTGTCACCGACACCCACATCCACCACCAGGGGCACTTTCAGCTCGGCTGCGCTTTCCATGATTTCCCGGATCTTGTGCTTCACGGATTCGAGCTGATCTTCCCTGACCTCGAACACCAGCTCATCGTGAACCTGCATCACCATGCGCACAGGTGGCCGCTCTTCCTGCAACCAAGTATCCATGCGGATCATGGCGCGCTTGATGATGTCCGCTGCCGTGCCCTGCATGGGGGCATTGATGGCGGTACGCTCGGCGGCGGCACGACGCATGCCGTTGCGGGAGTTGATCTCCGGCAGGTACAGGCGACGACCAAACAGCGTTTCCACGAAGCCGTCCTCGTGGGCCTGCTCCCGGATACGATCCATGAACTCCTTCACGCCGGGATAGCGATTGAAGTACAGCTCCACATACTCCTGAGCTTCCTGCCGTCCAATGCCTAACTGTTTCGCCAGACCAAAGGCCGACATGCCGTAGATGAGGCCAAAGTTGATCGCCTTGGCAGAACGTCGCTGCTCATCGGTGACTGCTTCGGAAGATTCCGCACCAAACACTTCGGCAGCGGTGGCACGGTGGATATCCAGCCCTTCTGAAAAAGCCTTCAACAAGCCTTCATCACCGGACAAATGCGCCATGATGCGCAGCTCGATCTGGGAATAGTCCGCCGCCAGCATGACGAAGCCCGGCTCGGCGACGAAGGCCTTGCGGATGCGCCGCCCTTCTTCGGTGCGCACGGGAATGTTCTGCAGGTTGGGATCGGCTGAACTCAAGCGGCCGGTGGCGGCCACCGCCTGGTGATAGCTGGTGTGCACGCGGCCGGTTTCCGGGTCACGCATCTCCGGCAGCTTGTCCACGTAGGTGTTCTTGAGCTTGGCCAAACCACGGTGCTCTAGAATCACCGCAGGCAGCTCCTCACCCTTGTCGGCCAGAATCTGCAGCACCTCTTCCGAAGTGGAGGGCGCGCCTTTGGGCGTTTTCTTTACCACTTCCATGCCCAGTTCTTCGAAGAAGATGTGGCCGATCTGCTTGGGCGAACCCAGGTTGAAGCTGTGACCTGCGATCTCATAGGCGCTTTGTTCCAGATCATGAAGCTTTTGCGCCAACTCGGCGCTTTGCACTTGCAACAAGTCGGCATCGATACGCACACCGAGGCGCTCCATGCGCGACAGCACCGGCACCAGGGGCATCTCGATGTCTTCATAGACCTTTCGCAAACCTTTCAGCTCTTCCAGCTTTGGCCACAGGGTCTGATGCAGGCGCAGGGTGATATCCGCGTCTTCCGCCGCATAAGGGCCGGCCTGCTCCAGATCAATCTGATCAAAGGTCAGCTGTTTGGCTCCCTTGCCGGCGATATCGGTAAAGGACACTGTATCCAGATTGAGGTATTTCTTTGCCAGGGAATCCATGTCGTGGCGGGTAGCGGTAGAGTCCAGCACATAGGATTCGAGCATGGTGTCGAAGCGGATACCCTGCATATCGATGCCGTAGCGGGCCACGATGCTCATGTCATACTTCAGGTTCTGCCCGACGATGTCCTGGCGGGCATCTTCCAGCAGGGGTTTCATCTTCTTCAGCACCCAGTCCCGCTCCAGTTGCTGAGGTGCGCCAGGGTAATTGTGAGCGACGGGCACATAGGCCGCCTTGCCGGGCTCGATGGAAAAGGAAAGGCCCACCAGCTCCGCCTGCATGTAATCCAGGCTGGTAGTTTCCGTGTCGAAGGCAAACAGGCTGGATTGCTTGAGCAGCTTCAGCCAGCGCTCGAAAACCTCCTTGTCCAAAACAAGCTCGTAGTCTCCTTCCTGTGCGGAGGCAGGCGGCTGTTCATCTGAAGAAACAACATCATCCAGTGTTGCCAACAGGCGGTTGGCCTCGATGCGCTGATACAGCTCCCGTAGTTTTTCCACATCCGGCTGACGGGGCTGCAATTGCTCCGGCCGCAGATCCAGGGGTACGTCAGTCTTGATGGTAGTAAGCTGTTTCGACAGGGGCAGCTGCTCGAGGCTGGCGCGCAGACTCTCGCCGATCTTGCCCTTGATCTCATCCGCGTGGGCGACCAGTTCATCCAGGGAACCGTACTGGGCCAGCCACTTGGCTGCGGTCTTGGGCCCACATTTGGGCACCCCGGGGATGTTATCCGAAGCATCACCCATGAGGGCCAGGTAGTCGATGATCTGCTCCGGCTTCACGCCGAATTTTTCCGCAACCCCCTCCTTATCCATATAGCGATTGCTCATGGTGTCGATGAGGCTGACATGATCATCCACCAGCTGCGCCATGTCCTTGTCGCCGGTGGACACCAGCGCAGTCATGCCCTGCTCCGCCGCCTGGCGCGTGAGTGTGCCGATAACATCATCGGCTTCCACATTATCCACCACCAGCAGAGGCAATCCCATGGCCTCGACAATATCGTGGAGCAGGTTGATCTGAGCCTTGAGGTCTTCCGGCGCCGGAGGGCGATGGGCCTTGTACTCATCGTAGAGGTCATCCCGGAAGGTCTTGCCCGGTGCATCGAAGACCACCGCCATGTATTTGGGCTGGTAGTCGTTGATGAGCTTGCGCAGCATGTTCACCACACCCACGATGGCTCCGGTGGGCTCTCCCCGGGAATTGGCCAATGGCGGCAGGGCATGGTAGGCGCGGAACAGATAGGAGGAACCGTCCACCAGGATCAGATCGGGTTTGTCAGGCATGGGCTAAGGTCGTAAGCAAAAAATCCAAGCGTCAGTTTACCACTCCATCTTGCCTGCAACTGTGTGTAAAATGCCCCGATGAATATTCATCTGATCGCTGTCGGTGACAAGATGCCCCACTGGGTACAGGAGGGCTATCTGGAGTATGCGCGGCGACTGCCGCCGGAATGTGCCTTGAAGCTATCGGAGATCAGCGCCAGGCACCGGGGCAAGAACGCCGATATCGCCCGCATCACCCGCGACGAGGGTCGACAGATGCTCGATGCCATTCCCAAGGGCGGCCGGGTGATCGCACTGGAAGTCAATGGACGTAGCTGGAGCACGGAAGACCTGTCCCGCCAACTGGAAAACTGGATGACCGGTGGGCAGGACATCGCCCTGTTGATCGGCGGCCCGGAAGGGCTGTCGGCGGAATGCCGGGAGCGGGCGGACCAGCTCTGGTCCCTGTCACCCTTGACGCTGCCTCATCCCCTGGTGAGAGTCGTGGTCGCTGAACAACTGTACCGGGCCTGGAGCATTCTGAGAAACCATCCTTATCACCGCGCATGATGCCAACCTCTGCTGGAGAACCTGCATGCACCTGAACAGCGACCTTTCCCGTCCCCTATCCTCACGGCTTTCCAGTTCCCGGCAACTGCTGGCCTTCTCGCTCCTGCTCATCTTTTTCTGGCTAAGCGCGCCTCAGGCAAGCGGCGACGAAGCCCCGCTGCCGTTCCTGGAAAAAGCTTTCTCCGGCGATCTTTCCGAAATGAAGAAACGGCGTACGCTTCGGGCACTGGTCGTGTACGGCCCGACAGACTTTTTCTTCGACAAGGGCAAGCCCAGCGGCATACAGGTGGACCTGCTCAGGGAATACGAGAAACATCTGAACAAGGGCATCAAACGGGAAGCCCAAAAGATTCATGTGGTTTTCATTCCCGTTTCCTTCGACC
>CAZFXI010000153.1:0-4298 GCA_964522855.1 uncultured Sedimenticola sp. | reverse complement strand
TTCCCCTGGGGAAAGAATAGGGCGCTACGCACGGTGATCGTTTTTGGAGTAGGTACGAGCAAAGGAATCCAGTGGCTCAAGACTTCGTTAGCAATAATGCAGACTCAACATCACTGATCTAGCGCCCACGGGGGTATGGTACCAAGCCTCATAGGTCGCAGGATCAGTGACGATAGTCATCGCGTCTTATTTTTTGCCGATAAATTCAATGGCTTGCTCATGACTGCATGTTTACCAATATTATCAGTACTCTCTTTGTTGATTCCAGGCATTGATCAACGCTGATGCGGCCTGTTCCACCTCAACTTTCGTCGTAGGGTGGCCAAGAGAAAGCCGGACTGCACCACGTGCCTGCTCCGTAGTTATACCCATGGCACCCAACACGCCACTTACTGCATCGCCTTCTTCATGACAGGCAGAGCCCAGCGAAGCGGCAAGGCTTTCTGCGGTCAGCGAAAGCAGCCGCCGCCCATCGATGCCGGGAAATGAAACGTTCAGGGTATTTGGAATCCGATAGGTGGGATGACCATTGAGCACCAGCCCCGGAATACTCCGCTTCAGCAAGCCGTGAAGGTGATCTCGAAGTTGGAGAATGCGGTCCGCATCGGTATGGGATCTTTTCATCGCCAGCGAGGAAGCCTCTCCAAGTCCGACAATGAAAGGGACATTCTCCGTACCCGGTCGCAGTCCTCGTTCATGTCCAGCACCAACAAGGAGCGGTTCGAGGGGTGTTCCGTGCCGCACATAGAGCGCACCGATTCCCTTGGCCGCATAAAATTTGTGGCCAGCCAGGGTGAGAAGGTCCACGCCAAGCACATCCACGGCAAAGGGCAGCTTGCCGACGGATTGGGCGGCGTCAGAATGGACCAGCACGTCCTGTGCACGCGCGATGGCTGCAATTTCTTCAATGGGCTGAATGGTTCCCACCTCATTGTTGGCGTGCATGATGGAGATCAACACCGTATCGTCTCGAATGGCTCTGGCGACGTCGTCTGGATCAACACGGCCATATTCATCCACCGGGATCGTCGAAACTTCCCAGCCATCCGCTTCGAGTCGTTTGCAGGGCTCGGTGACCGAGGGGTGTTCCACCGCGCTGGTGATCAGGTGACGACCCTTGTGGCTCAATGCGCGAGCGACACCGCGAATGGCCAGATTGTTGGCTTCCGTGGCACAGCCGGTGAAGACGACCTCACCGGGCAATGCCCCCAACAGCAACGCGACCTGTTCACGCGCCTGCTCGACCGCACCACGGGCCTGCTGCCCATAGACGTGGGCCGAGGAGGGGTTACCAAAGTGCCCCCGAAGATAGGGCTCAATGGCATCTGCCACTGCTGGATCTACCGGTGTGGTGGCATTGTAATCTAGATAGATAGGGTTGTTCATCGCAGGGCCTGCTCTAGGTCTGCAATCAGATCCCGGACGTCCTCCAAACCGGTGGAGAGCCGGATCATGGCATCCGAGATGCCTCTTCGTGACCGCTCTTCTGGGGTCAGTCCGTGATGGGTGGTGGTAACCGGTTGGGTGACCAGGCTCTCTACCCCACCCAGGCTGGGGGCGATAGCAAACAGCTTAAGTCGGTCGGCCACGGCGGTGGCTGCCTCACCATCACCCTCGACCTCGATGGTCAGCATACCGCCAAACCCCGACATTTGACGGGATGCCAGCGCATAACTCGGAGAGGACTTGAGCCCTGGGTACAGAACCCGCTTGATGCGTGGGTGGGCTTCCATAGCCTGGGCAACTGCCATTGCTGTAGCAGTTTGATGGCGAACACGTACGCCCAGAGTTCTTAGGCTTCGCGCCAGCAGGGCAGCGGTTTCAGGGGCGAGCATCTGGCCCAGGTTCTTGCGCCACCCCCAAATTGGATCCAATAGAGACTTGTTACCCATCACTGTACCCGCTGTGATGTCACTGTGTCCTCCGAGGTACTTGGTAGCGCTGTGTACGACCAGATCCGCACCAAGCGCCAGGGGTTGCTGATTCACAGGTGAGGCAAAAGTATTGTCCACCACCAGTAGAGCGCCGTGGCGATGTACTTGCTCAGCAATGGCAGTGATGTCAAAGATTTCCAGCGTGGGGTTGCTGGGTGTCTCAAAGAAGACCATGCGGGCACCGCCAGCCAACAGGGATTCGAGTTGGTCCAGTTCATTACCCAGCTGGAAATGGGTGGGAATCCCCAGCAGTGGCAGCTGGTCGGAAATTAGTTCCAGCGTACCGCCATAGGCGTCGCCTATACAAACAATGCCCTCCCTGCCATGAGCAAGAAACAGAGCAGACTCCGCAGCCATTCCTGAGGAAAAGGCGAGGGCGGCCTCTGCACCCTCCAGGGTGGCAAGCTTGGTCTCGAGGCTGAGAATGGTGGGATTCAGGCCATAACGGGTATAGAGATTACCCGCACGGCGACCCTCCACCACGTCAAGTAGATCCGCCGTGTTGTTAAAGGTAAAGGTGGTGCTGTTGTAGATCGGTGTATGTGGGCTGCCCTGGGGTTCTTCCAGTTCGCCCGTATGCACACATCGGGTATCCAGTGCGTATTCTTTACTCATTACTCCACTCCTCCATGAGTTTTTCTTGTACTGCATCGAGAACTTGATGCAGTTCGTGCAGCTGACCTTTTGCAAGCTTGCCTTGCAAACCGGCAACCAGATCTTCTGGAGAAATAATCACGCCATCGGCTGGCTCGACAAGGACATCGTCAACCAGCAGTGCCGGGGGATTGCAGCCGCTTTCCTGTTCCTGTGAGCAGTAAAGCACTTCAAACGGGATATCCAGCGCATCCTCGATCGCTTCTGCATATCGAATGTATAAACTGCATCGGCCACCAGGTGGTTGTTTGGAAAGAATGGTGATTGTGGACATGATTTTCATCCTCTCAATTTTGATGGTTCGCGTGCCACTTGATTTCCGTTTGAGTCTGCCCGTTTTTTCAGTGCCTCCAGGTAACTACGGATTCGCCGGGCGTTCGCACCGCGGTCTATGCGCCCGATGCGTGAATGGGAACGTACATCCACCCGAGCACCGCCATTCGAAGATCTGCGATCCGGTAGTTAGTGTGGTGCCACCAGCCTAAACGGTAACCGACACCTGACATCACGGCGCCAGCCACTGCGCTCACAGCGAGAGTGAGACTGATGCCTGGTAGCGCAATTATTAACATGATTTGCTCCTGTAAAGATTATGGTTTCAAACAATAAAGTTGGTATTTCATTAACCTAACAACACACTTTTGATCAATATGTATGTCGCTACGAGCAGGAGAAAACCACCGAAGCCTTTTTTCAGGCTGTCGGCATGTATCCGGTGCGCAAGCAGGCTGCCGGCAAAGCTACCGGCGATGGCAATGGCTGTGAAAATCGCCATCAGCCCATAGTCGACTGGAACGGCACTGGCATAACCTGCAAAGCCAGCAAAGGATTTCAGGGCAACGATGCTCAACGAGGTACCGACCGCGCGTTTCATGGAGAGGCCCGAGAGCAGCACCAGCGCGGGAACGATCAAAAAACCGCCGCCAACGCCCACCACGCCAGTCAAGATGCCGACCCCAATGCCATGCAGGGCGATGTGGCCATAGTGAATCTCTTCACAATCACCGGTTTCGCATTCGATTACTGCAGCGGCCCCCACAGACTTGTGCGGCTGGGATTTGGGTTTGAGCATTTTCCATGCGGCGGCATACATGACCACGGCAAAAAGCCCGAGCTGGATGACAACAGGCGTTATGACGCCCAGCAGCGCACCGGCATAGGTACCGGCTACGCCAAACAACCCGAACATGGCAGTCACCTTCAGGTTTACATTGCCGCGCTTCCAGTGCTGTAGAGCGGTAATGGTAGCGGTGATAGCAACGATGCCCAGGCTCATGGCAATGGCCGATTTGGGCTCCACATCAAGCAGGTAGAGCAGGGCGGGCATGGTGACGATGGAACCGCCGCTGCCGAATACACCAAGTAAAATACCGGTCACAAGCCCAGCAATAATAACGGAAATGGACATAATCAATTCTCCTGTGATGGTTGAATCGCATGTGCAGATGTTTGAACAGGAAGCGATTGCTCATTCCGTTGTTTCATCCCGCCGAGTACCACATGAACATCGTGGCAAATTTGATCAGCATGGAGAGGGTGATCTCAAACGAATGAGTAATTCATTCCCAATTTTCCAATCATTCCAATTCATGCTTTGCTATCTTCTGCATTTAAAACAGCTATAATTTGTTAATGATCAAGTATTCAATAGATCACTTGAATATATGAATAATAGCCGAATGCATCGATATGTCAACCAATACTTTCAAA
>CAZFXI010000152.1:0-4332 GCA_964522855.1 uncultured Sedimenticola sp. | reverse complement strand
CCCTTCCGCCCCATTCCCCTGGACGTGCCCGAGGGTATGGCGCCCAACGAGTTCTTCAACAGCACCGAGAACCTCAACGACCTGGAGAACAACAACGGCCTGCTGCGCAACCCCGAGAACCTGCTGCTCTACCGCAAGGCCCTGGGACACACCAACCTGTTCGACACTTCCATCATCTACAACACCTCCAAGTGCATCCTCAACCCCCTGGGTCGCCCGGTGCGCCGCACCCAGGTGCCGCGGGAGGTGAAGCATGTCTGGAACCGCATGAACCAGATCATCATCGATTACATGGTGGAGACCTTTCCCGATCCGGAGCAGACCCTGATTCTCGCCGGCGAGGCCAGCCTGGACGCCACCTGGCCCCTCACCGCTCCCGGTGTACCCAGCATCCGCATGCTGCACAACCATTTCATGGCCTTCGACATGGAGCAGTTGCGCAACGCCGAGCTGGCGGACACCAGCAACCCCAACCTCACGGACGGCGGTCAGCACAGCCTGTTCCAGAAGCACATGCGCGACGTGTACCGGGACTTCTTCGACGGCCTGGATCTGAATATCCTCAAGCTGGCGGAGGAGCGCAGCTCACGCATCGATCTGACCGGTTATCCCCAGGGCCTGCCCAGCTGGGAGATCCAGGGCGGCGTGGAGCGCCTCAAGGATGTGTGCTTCTGGCGGGAATACGACCTGATCCTGCAGGGCTTCATCGATTTCTATCGCACCTTCTTCACCCAGGTGTCCACGCGCAACGCGCCCATGCCCAAGGATGCCTATTTCCCCGACCGCATCGAGAAGAAGCTGCTGTTCAACAACGAATTCCTGGCCACAGCCAAGAAGGTGCGCGACCACTGCATCACCGACGCCAAGTACGCCAACGCCATCCGCTGGCAGCCTGCGTTCAAGCAGCTCATCTACCGCAACGACGAAGGCAAGCTCATCGTCACCATCAGCCAGAACTCCATCGGCAACGCCATTACCGAACTGCTGGGGGTGGTGGTCAAACGTGCGCCTGACGCGGAAGCCTATGAAAAGGCAGAACCCGCCCTCATCGAGAAGCTGCTGGAAGTACGGCGGCGCCTGGTAAGGGCGGATCTTGGGGAAGGAATCAAAACGCCTTACTGGCCCGCAAACTAGCAGGCAGGGTCGGAGGCGAGTGCCTTGACTCCGACCCATGGCGCGATTTGTTCTGGGACAATCAATCCCGTTTCTTTTCGATCCGATACCTGACATTGCGACTTCATGAGCTGCTTTGCAGCGAAAAAACGTTATGTCTTATATGCAAGGAAACGGCTCTCCGTTTGCAAAGGTGGAGAGGTTCAGGATCACCTTCTTTTATTGCAAGAGGTCAAACAATGAAAACTGGTTTTGTGGCTCACGGTTTATTACTGGTACTACTGCTGTCTATGCACAGCATGCTTTTTGCTGCCTACGGTGCAGTAGCCGAACTGCCAAAGATTGAACTGAACAGGGGCGGCACCATAAATGCCATGGTCGAACTGCCAGATGGCAGTGTTATTATTGGCGGACGATTCAGCTTGATCAACGGAAAGGCGCAGGTAGCCCTTGCCAAACTGAAAGCCGACGGTACGCTGGATGAAGACTGGAATAGCCACATCAGGGGCGGCACTTATCCCGGAGTAAATGCACTGGTCCTGGCAGGAAACGACTTGTATATCGGGGGCAATTTCTACGAAGTCGATGGAAAGCAGCGCAGAGGCATCACCAGCATCGACGTTGCCACCGGGCAAGTCGATCCTGACTGGAACCCCTGGATCGACGGCGACAGCTCAAACCCGACCATATACTCCCTGCAGCTTTCTGCCAATGGCCAACAATTGTTTGCAGGTGGCTATCTTTCCAGATTGGGCGGCAGGGACATCAACGCCATAGCCAAAATCAGCACCCTTACCGCCGAGGTCGACCCTGACTGGAATCCCCAGATCAAAACCAGTGGATATGTATTTGCCATGCTGTTGACTGGTGACGATTTGTATATCGGGGGCCAATTTACAGAGATTGCCGGTGTTGCCCGCCATGCCATTGCCAAAATCAGCGCAGTCGGTACAGGTGAACTCGATATGCAATGGAACCCGGACATCAACAACAATCAGCTTCATGCTCTGGCTATCTCCAATACCGGAGACAAGCTGTATATAGGAGGCAATTTCAGCAAGGTGGGGGGCATGAACCGTGCCGGTCTGGCAAGAGTAAGCACCACAGATACCGGAGCCGTGGACAGCTGGGACGCAGGCGCCAGTGCACCGGCAACTACCAAATCCCTGCTGCTGACCGGCGATGGCCTTTACGTCGGCGGTATGTTCTCCAACATCGGTGGGCAACCCAGAAACAGCATCGCCCGTTTGAGTACTACTGACGCCACGGCAGATTCCTGGAATCCGGATGCCGGCATGGGCAGTGACAGCAGGGATGTGGCCGTTTATTCCATACTGGTCTCCGCAGACGACAGCAAGATGTATCTGGGCGGTTCATTCGTCACCATGGGTAGCAATGACGCCCTGTCATTTGCGATCATCGACAAGTCTTCTGCTACACCGGCAGCAGGTTTCAGCGACATGAACATCGGCAATCCCGGTGAAATCTATACCATTGCCACACAGGGCGACAGCGTGTACTTCGGTGGGAACTTTGTTCGCGCCAACGGCAAGCCCCTGCATTACCTGGGGAAATGGGACTCAGCAAGCAACACCCTGATTGACTGGGATGGTGATTTCGACGACCGGGTGTTGGCTGTCTCCCTATCCGCCGATGGCAATTCGATTTATACCGGAGGGTATTTCACCCATGCCGGCGGACTGGAAAGAAACCACCTTGCCAAACTGGCCGCAGCCGATGCGAGTGTAGATGCTACCTGGAACCCACATGCAGGTTCCAGTGTGGAAGCATTGCTGATAAACGGAAATGACTTGTATGTGGGCGGTCACTTTTACCGCATCGGAGGTGTCATAAGGCATCGCCTGGCCCGCCTGGCAGCGGACACCGGCAGCCTTGACACTACCTGGAACCCCGATCCCGACAACAGCGTGTATGCACTGGCACTTTCCGGAACCAATCTTTATGTGGGCGGCTATTTCTCCAGCATTGGTGGACAGACCAGAAACAAATTGGCGAAGATCGATACCGCCACGGGCAACGCCGACCCGGCATGGCAGGCGGATGCCGACAGCAGTGTCAAGTCACTGGCGGTATCCGGCAGCTCCCTGTTTGCAGCCGGTTATTTCAAGAATATTGGGGGGCAAGCCCGAAACAGCATGGCCAAGCTGAGCACCACCGATGGCAGCATCGACAGCTGGGATCTGGCGCTCAATTCAGGTGCCAGAATAGAGGCACTGGCCCTCTCCAGCGATGGCGCAGACCTGTATCTCGGCGGGCGATCCTTCCAGATGGGCGGCAGCGGCGACTATCGCAGCCTGGCCAAAGTAGCTGCTGCCGATGGTACGCGGGACAACGAATGGGACCCTGAAACTCTATACAATAAAGAGGTGCTGGCTCTGGCTGCTACCGACAGTGGCATCTATGCTGGAGGAAAGTTCTCCGAAATTGGCGGTAAAACCACCGCCCTCGCCCACATCGTGGATGGCCATCTGCTCACCCTCGCCTTTACCGCTACCAATACCGATGCATACGCGGGAATGATCGTCAGTACGCCGGAAGGCCTGGCATGTGAACCCCACAGCACAGCCCCGCAGGAATGCAAGCGAGCCTTCACTCCAGGGGACATTACCCTGAGCACAGTATCCAACGACCCGGCAATCACGTTAAGCCAGCAATGGCTGAGTGGCTGCGCAACCGGCGGCGGCAGCACCTCGAGCTGCGGGCTGACGCTGGATGGGGACAAGACCGTGGAAGTCGAACTGTCCTGCGAGAGCCATGATGTGCCTCGCCCGGATCAACCCGTGACCACGTTCAGGAACGTCTCCTGCAACAACATCAAGGTCGTCCACGGTTTTGAAACCGGCGATGGTGGAAAAACCACGTTCACAGCTACCGAAAGCGTCGAGCTTGGCCCCGGCTTCAGGGTGAGTAATACACCCGGCTATTTCAGGATACGGATGCAATAGCAAGAAGTGATTAAGGGACCTCTGAACAAGTCGTCATCCCGGCGGATGCCGGGATCCAGTCTTTTGATGCTTCTAGATTCCGGCCGGCGCCGGAATGACTAGGTTAACAATCACCTAAAAAAGCCCATGACCACCAAGGCCATGGGCTTTTTCATATCTACTCTGTGATGTTGTTTAGAACAGGTTTTTCAACGCCTCCTTCAACTCATCGAACCAGCCCTTGCCGCTCTTGCCGCCAGAGGCCTTGTCCTTG
>CAZFXI010000151.1:0-4394 GCA_964522855.1 uncultured Sedimenticola sp. | reverse complement strand
TGAGATCAACAAGGTCCGTACCCAGGACGAGCAGAAAGCCGCGCGCATGGCCGCCGAGCTCAAGCACATGGGCAGCATCCTGGGCATCCTTCAGGATGACCCCGAACAATGGCTGCGGGGCGGGGCAACGGAAGGCCTGTCTGATGAGGAAATCGAGGACCTGATTCAGCAGCGCCTGGATGCCCGTGCAGCGAAAAACTGGGCCGAGGCCGACCGTATCCGCGACGAGCTCAAGGACAAGGGCATCGTGCTGGAAGACGGGGCCGGTGGAACCACCTGGCGGCGGGAGTGAGCATGGAAAGAGGCTTCAACATCTACTATTGCGATTTCATCCACGATTCGTCCATCAGCTCGTCGAAGCCGGAGTTTCTGGCGGCGGATCGCCTGGTGTCCCTCGCCGAGCACCTGCTGGCGGCGGAAGACAACTATCTGGGCGTGCTGGACAATGCCGAAACCATCCTGCAGTTCTACCTTTCGGGAAAGGATATGGTTGTGGAACTGCTGTACCCGGAAGGCAAGGGCATGATGCAGAGCAAGATGTCCCTGAAAGAGGGCATGGAACTGCTGGGCAACCTGCCCGATGAATTCACCGAAGAACTGCTGCCCGGCGCCACCTATATCGGCTGATTCCTTCCGTCGTTACAATTCAAGGGTCATTCCGGCGAATGCCGGAATCCAGAACTGACAACAATCTGGACCCGGCCTTCCGCCGGAGATGGCGATATGTTCGGGGCTTCCCTGACTCCAGCCTCGAAAAGTGCTTCCCGGCAATCCCTCGCCGGGAACAGCGATCACGGCCCCGGCGGATAGATGCGCAGCGTGGCGCCTGCTTTTACACTGAAGTCATTGCTCAGGATGGTGATGGGTGAGCGGATGGTGAGAAACGTGCCGTCCATGATTGCTGTGGATATGAACGAAATCAGGTCGCTGCTGCTGCACAGCGGCGCGATGTAGGTTGACGTGAAGTTGCTCAGTACCACAAGCGGTTCGGTACAAACCGGGTCGGGTGTGCTTCGCCACAAGGTTCTGTCTGCCACGGTGAGGTTCCCCAAGGCGTCCATCACCCCCAGGTGAGCGACGGCGCTGTATGTCTCGGGGCCCGTGTAATAAATGCTCTTTGCTGCGATAGAAGAGAAAACACCGTCATCAGCCACCAGATCCGGCCCTGTGCCGGTATCTACCGGGTGGCGTTTGAATCCATAGCTCAGATCTGACCATCGGTAGTATTTCCCCTTGTATATGTTGTCGAGTGATATACGGTAGATATCTGCAGCCTTGCCGATGGGTTGCGTCGTCAATACAACTTCTGCCGCTGCATCCTCGTACATGTAGAGCGGGTCGAAGTTTATCGTCGGAATCGATGGCGCCTTGCTTATCCAATGTATGTCCGGGTTGAAAATGCCCGCGTAGAGCTGGCTGTTGTTCACGAAGGAAACGCGGGTGGCGTTGTTGGTGATTTGCGGAAAAGCGTCAACATCGACGGCAATGGCATTCACGTCATGGGAAGGCAGCGGGTACATGCCGCCGGAACCATCGGTATGGGTGATGCGCCCGGTCACTGCCAGGTGATCAGCGTAGAACATCCTGCTCCCGTCGTACGTCAGGACTGCCCCTACATTGTTGTAGCCCCGATCCTGAAATTCGATGCGATTGCTGCCATCGGCATCGACCAAAATATATTGGTATTCATTGGAATAATCCGTAAACATGATCTTTTCGCCGTTTCCGGATATCAATCCCTGGGAAAGTCCAAACTTATCCGTAGGTGTGAGCTGATGAAAACCCGTTGCCGTCTTGGAGAACCACCCACGGCGATTGTGCAGGGTTCCCGTGGATGTACGATAGCCTTCCAGGGAAAACACAATATTATTGCCATCATCCGACAGGTCGAACCGCTCTACTTCCCAGCCGGTATTGCCGCCGGCAACGGGCACCTGCGTATCATCAACCACAAGCTCTACCGTTCCCACACCCGTATGGGGCAGCCGTAAAATACCGCCGCCGCCAGTGTAATCGTGTCGCTTGGTGAAATAGATCCAGTCACCGCTGGCGGTGGTTCTGATTGGCATGGTGAAATC
This sequence comes from uncultured Sedimenticola sp., assembly GCA_964522855.1. Taxonomy (GTDB): domain Bacteria; phylum Pseudomonadota; class Gammaproteobacteria; order Chromatiales; family Chromatiaceae; genus Thiolapillus. The sequence goes on along the minus strand of CAZFXI010000151.1, from coordinate 2,316 downwards.
AGGGGAGCCGGGAACGGTGGTCAAGTCGATGATCTCGGTAAGCTGGGCGATCACCGGATTTTCGGTGATATCGACCTTGAAGATCTTTCCCTGATACCAGGGCGTATTGAAAAAGAAACGGGAACCATCATCGTTGATGGCAATATCCGCTATCTCGGTATCCGTCGGCAACGGAATCTCGACCAGATTGTCACCGTCGAAATCGACAATGAACAGCTTGTAGTCGACAGTAGTGCCACCATCGATGAAACGTCCACCCGCAAAGGCGATTCTGGAGCCGTCTCCGCTCATTCTCGCTGCCTTGATGACAAAGTGGGGGTAGGTGTCGCCGGCAAAATAGTCAGCGCCATTAAACAGCACTTCATAGTTGGCATAGAAGTTGTAGGCACTGGCCTGCAAGGTAAACAGCAGCAGTATGAGTAGAAGGGTGCCGTTTTTCAGCTTGCGAAGAGCTTTGTTTGTCGAACACATGGCGAAACTCCCTGAATTTATTGAAAATATTTCTTCTACGTAAGATATAAACGACAAGCAGGGAGAAAAAGGCTCACCCAGGTAGTGTTTTTTCAGCGTGATTAGTTACAAAGCTCAACAACCCGTCATTCCCGCGTAGGCGGGAATCCAGAGTAACGGAGAGCCAAATAGTGCAGTCATATTGTTCACTGGATTCCTGCATTCGCAGGAATGACGACCGAAAGATCGAGAATGAACGAGCTGAGCTTTGTAACCAATCACCTTTTTTGAAAGCACAGAATTGTTGCTGAATCTTGAAAAATCCAAAAACTGGTCTATCTTTGTTTTTTATAGGGGGATGGATCGCATGCAGTCCACAACTATATCCAGTGGGCGATACCGTCGAATATAGGCAACCGATATGCAGCTTATGGGGCTGGAATCGGAAGGCATGAGCAACTTCGTGTCGTTTCATGCCGGCAAGGACGTGGATTATGGGAAAGATCCAGCAAGAGGTATCAAAGCTGCTCCCGCTGCTGTACCAGGCGCCGGGAGATGCAGGAAAATGGGATGAATTCATCGAAGCCCTGTCCCTTGCCATGGGCGCTTCCCAGGGGCTGCTGATTCATCACAATGCCAAGGCAAGGCACACCTGCCTGGCCAGTGCTTACAATCTGGAAAAGGAATTTGCCGATTCCTACGAAGCCTATTACCAGTACAAGAACCCCTATCTCAACCTTCCGCCCTCGATGCTGCCGCAAAGAGGTACCCTGGGTTTCCTCGAAGAACTGATTCCTGACAAGGAAGTGCAGAAGACCGAGTTCTTCAATGATTATGTGATTCCCCAGGGGCTGACTGTCCGCAAGGCCATTCGCATAACCCCGTTTCAATCCCCGGATACCTTCACCTCCATCGCCCTGCATCGAGCCAAGGATGACCCCGCAAGGAATGCAAGTGAAGCCAAGCGGCTCTGCGACCATTTGATGCCCCATCTGCAAACCGCGTTACAGATGCACAATCGAATTGCCGGATTACAAAGCCAGATACACAACCTCAACGGCACTCTCGACCGGATGCCCTTGGGTGTGGTGTTGTTCGATACAAGCTTGTGTCCGTTCTTCGTCAGTAAACGAGCCAAAGCCATTCTGGATCAGGATGACGGGATTATGCTGAAAAACGGTCAACTGCTCACCACTTTGCCCTGTAATGGCATATCACTGGGTAAGCTGATAGACAATGCACTGGGCATGCTGTTAGGAAGCTCCAGCGAGCATGCTGGTGCGCTTCGAGTGAAACGGTCTTCAGGAAAGCGACCGTACGAGTTGCTGGTGACGCCCTTGTTCGAGCAATCGTTCTCATCGATTGGTCGGACCAGTGGAGCGGCGGTTTTTCTCTCTGATCCTGATGCTGATATCCAAACACCGGGTGAAATTCTTCGTAGTTTGTACGGGTTGACCCAGGCAGAGATGAGGGTAGCGTTATTGCTGGTTCAGGGGCTCAGCTCAGCAGAAGTTGCCAATGAACTGGAGATTTCGCGGGAGACGTTCAAGTCGCATTTGAAGCATATTTTTCGCAAAACCGATACGCGGAGGCAGGGGGAGTTGGTTGGGGTGTTATTGAGGGGGGGGTGTGGTTGAGTCTTTTGGGTTTTGTCACCCGTTTGGGGGATGGAGATTTGTCGTTTGGTTGTAAGACTTTGGCGTACAGGTGCCATTGGTGAGGATGGGTTATGAGCGATTCCTGAGAATCGTGATCTGCCCGCTATTGCTGTTTTTTTCTATTGCTCTATTACCTTTCTCTCTATCGAACATCCATCGTGGATCACCTACTTTTCAGGCTCCTCGACGTTTTGAGTGGAATTTGCGG
>CAZFXI010000150.1:0-4394 GCA_964522855.1 uncultured Sedimenticola sp. | reverse complement strand
CGGCTGGCATGGCGCACGGGATTCTTTCTGCTGTTCATTCTCGCCCCGATTTTTAACCTGTTCCGCTTCGACCTGAACCAGAATCACTTCATCCTGCTCACCTTCCCCTGGACCCTGGGTATCGACGCCTTCAAGAGCGGCGACATCAGCACCCTGGACATGGCGCTGAACATGGGATTGCGCTTCTTCTTGCCCCTGGCACTGATCGTGGGCACCGGCATCTGGGTGGCCTGGAAATGGGGGCGTTTGTATTGCGGCTGGCTGTGCCCACATTTTTCGGTGGTGGAAACCATCAATCACTTCATGCGCAAGGCTTCAGGCAAGCTGTCGATCTGGGACAGGGGGACATTGCCCGAAGAACAGGCAGACGGCACGAATATTGAGGTCGAAAAAAGATGGTGGTGGCTGACCGGACTGATCATTCTCGGATTTTCCTTCGTCTGGGCGGTGGTGCTGCTCACCTATCTGCTGCCGCCGAAGGAAATCTATTCCAACCTCTTGCATGGTGAACTGACCCGCAACCAAGCCCTGTTCATCGGCGTGGCAACCTTTCTGTTCATCATCGAGTTCACCGTAGCCCGACATCTGTTCTGCCGCTTCGGCTGTGTCATCGGCTTGGCACAGAGTCTGGTGTGGATGGGCAACAAGAAGGCGCTGGTGGTGGGTTTCGATCGGGCGCGTTCCGTCCAATGCACCGAATGTGATGCGTCCTGTGAACACGCCTGCCCCATGCGCCTCAAACCTCGCAGCATCAAGCGCAAGATGTTTACCTGTACCCAGTGCATGCAATGCGTGGAAGCCTGCGAAAGGGTGCACGAGGGTGATCCCCGTCCACCGTTACTGCACATGCTCAGCGATCAATGCGCCCTGGACGTCTCGCTACGGGATTTCGGGCTGAAGCCCAAAATCCCGTCAGACTGTTTCCCACCGCTCACGGAGGCTTCCACACTCGAAAAGTCCGAGTGAGCGATCAGCCCTTTAGCGCAGCGTGTGCGGCCGCCAGTCTGGCGACAGGAATGCGCGGTGCCGAGCAGGAAACGTAGTCCAGACCGATCTCATGACAGAAGCGGATGGAACTGGGATGACCGCCATGCTCGCCGCAGATACCTACCAGCAGATCCGGACGTTTCTCCCTACCCCATTTCACAGCCAGCTCCATGAGCTTGCCGACACCCTTTTCATCCAGCACATCAAACGGATTGTTCTGCAGGATGCCGCGTTCATTGTAAAGAGGCAGGAACTTGTTCTCCGCATCTTCACGGGAGAAGGAAAACGTGGCCTGGGTAAGATCGTTGGTACCGAAGGAGAAGAAGTTCGCCTCTTCTGCCAGGCTTTCTGCACGCATGCAGGCGCGCACCACCTCGATCATGGTGCCAAACTGGAATGACAGCTTGTGACCAAGTTCTTTTTCCAGATCCGCACTCACCCGATCCACGATGTCCTTCACATACAGCAATTCCTGTGCGGTACAGACCTGGGGTACCTTGATCTTGGGATGGATCTCCAACCCCTTTTTATCACACTCCATGGTGGCTTCGAGAATCGCCCGGATCTGCATCTCATAGATTTCGGGAAAGGTGATGCCCAGACGCACACCACGATGACCCAGCATGGGATTGGTCTCATACAGGGCCTTGACTTTCTTCAGCATGGTCTCTTTCTTGAGGATGGCCTCCTCCACCTGGCGTGATTCCACCATTTTTGGAATGCCGTAATTGTCGTTGGCCGATTCGGCGCTTTCCAGCAACGACATGGTTCCGGACAACACTTCCAGTCCGCGAACCGATTCACGCAGACGTTGCAGGAATTGCAGATCATTCTTGAGCTGTTCTTCCGAAGGAAGGAACTCGTGGATAGGCGGATCGAGCAGACGAATGGTGACCGGATGCGGCGCCATGACTTCAAACAGCTCCTGAAAATCCTGACGCTGCATGGGCAGGAGTTTTTCCAGCGCCTGCTTACGATGCTCCGTGGATTCAGCCATGATCATTTCGATGACCACGGGCAAACGCTCCACCGAATTGAACATGCGTTCTGTACGGCACAAACCAATGCCTTTTGCGCCATACTTGAGCGCCCGGTCAGCATCTACTGCCGTATCTGCATTCGCCATGACGGTGAGTCGGGCAACCTCATCAGCCCAACCCAGCAAAATGTTCAGCTCGGCAGAAAAATCTGCTTCCACGGTGGGAATAGCGCCGAGATAAACCTTGCCACTGGTGCCATCGATGGTGATCAGGTCACCTTCATGAATCACCGTGTCACCCACAAACGCTTCTCGCAGTTGCACATCCACGGAAATCCCTTCGGCACCCGCCACGCAGGGTTTCCCCATGCCTCTTGCGACTACCGCGGCGTGGGAGGTCTTGCCCCCCCTGCTGGTCAATATCCCACGGGAAGCAAAAAACCCGTGAATATCTTCCGGCTTGGTTTCCTCACGCAACAAGATGACAGTATTTCCTTTCTTGCCTTCCGCTTCCGCCCGATCTGCATCAAACACCACGTGGCCGCTGGCTGCCCCTGGAGAAGCCGGCAGCCCCTGCGCCAGTGGCGTGACCCGGGCATTGGGGTCGAGACGCGGATACAACATTTGCTCCAGATCATCAGGTGCAATGCGCAGCAGTGCCTGCTCACGGGAAATCAATCCTTCCCGCTCCATTTCCACCGAGGTACGGACCATGGCGACGGCATTCATCTTGCCATTGCGGGTTTGCAGGCAGTAAAGGGTGCCTCGTTCAATGGTGAACTCAAAATCCTGTACTTCGTGATAGTGGGCTTCGAGTTTTTGTCGCAGTTCCTCGATTTCCTTTGCCATCTGTGGCATTTCATCGGCGAGACGGTCGATGGGCTTGGGCGTGCGGATACCCGCCACCACATCCTCTCCCTGGGCGTTCACCAGGTATTCACCGTACAGCTTGTTCTCACCTGTTGCAGGATTGCGGGTGAAGGCTACGCCGGTAGCCGAATCATCGCCGCGATTACCAAACACCATGGTGCAGATATTCACCGCTGTGCCGTTGGCCATTTCCGGTGTTATATTGAATTCGCGCCGGTAATCCACGGCCCGTTTTCCGTCCCAGGAACGGAACACGGCTTTCACCGCGATTTCCAGCTGCTCATAAGGATCTTCTGGAAAAGGGCGACCCGTAGCCTGTTCCACTACTGCCAGAAAACGTTTACTGATGTCCCGCAGATCCTCTGCCGACAATCCCACATCCTCGGTGACATGGGCGGTTTCCTTGACCTTGTTGAATTCCTCATCAAAGAGTTCATCGGGTATATTCAGAGCCACTTTGCCAAACAGCTGGATAAAACGCCTGTAGGAGTCATATCCAAAGCGCTCGTCACCCGTCTGCTTGATCTCTCCCCGCAGCGTCTGGGCATTCAGGCCCAGGTTGAGTATGGTGTCCATCATGCCCGGCATGGACATGGCGGAGCCGGAGCGAACAGACACCAGCAGGGGATTCTCTGCATCACCAAACCCCTTGTCTGTGGCCTGCTCGACCAGCTTCATCTGCTCACGCACTTCATCCATGACCCCCGCAGGCAGTTCATCACCGTCTGCAGCCAGATATTCCAGGCAGGCCTCCGTGGAGATAACGAAGCCTGGCGGTACATTCAGCCCTATCTGGGTCATCTCACACAGATTTGCACCTTTTCCTCCCAACAGATGTTTGTTTTTTCCATCACCTTCCTTGAATGAAAACACCATCTTTTTTGACATTATCTACAGCTCCTGAATTTGTACATAAATTGACATGATAAAATTGCACCGGCTTTTCTGGCGCATAACGTTAAAGAATACCATTGAATGCAGGCAAAGACAGGATCTGAAACAGGGAATGCGGACAATTCCCGAAATCCCGGCTGCAAAGGGTGCAAAACCGGGATATCAGGAAGAAAAATATTACTGGCTGACGATCAACTCTTGAGTCGCTGAGGTTCGTCCTGTTCCAGGTAGGCGAGCTCGGTTTCCGTCAGATCCACTTCATCATAACCGTTGATCATGGGCATGACATGGTGGGCCAGAGAACCCCCGGTGGTCAGCAGATAGACATGAATGATAATGAAAGCCAGGATGGCAAATGCTGTACCCACATGGATGATCGCCACCCATCCGAGTATCGGACTGGTGATGCCATTCTGCCAGAAATTATAGGTGAGATAGGCAAGTCCGGAAATCCAGATGGCAGGGAAAAGAAACAGCTTCAATCCAAGGTAGGAAAGTGCCTGCAAGGGATTGTGCTTACGCCAGTAATGCTTGCGATAGGGATGTTGCTCACCCTTGAAGATGCCCCAGGCATAAAAACGTGCGACCTTCCACAGGCCATTGGTCGTGGGCAGATAATGCCGCCAGGTACCGGTGGTCACATGCCAGAAGATGGCAAATATCC
>CAZFXI010000149.1:0-4469 GCA_964522855.1 uncultured Sedimenticola sp. | reverse complement strand
GGCAGATAATGCCGCCAGGTACCGGTGGTCACATGCCAGAAGATGGCAAATATCCACAAGACAATCAGTGACAGTGCCGCCAGGGTGTGTACGGTCACCGCCTGATCGAAGCTGAGCAGACCATAAAACCCATGGATCCGGAAGCCCGTAAACAACAAGACAATAATCAGTAGTACTTGTGTCCAGTGCCAGAAACGCTCAAAACCATTGAATATTCTTACGTTACGAACAGGCATCAGCTGTTCCTCCTGCTCAGTATGACTCGCAATAAACCATGCCCCAGGACGCCGCCAAGCGAACCCAGTACCAAGAGTATTCCGAGGATATCCAGCCAGCGGGGGGCATCCCGTCCTGGCATGTAAAAATTATCCAGATTCTTCAGGCGCCCATCTTTGGAGTGACATTCCTCACAGGCCAGCGCCTGTTCCTTCGGCGCCACCATGTGATTGATGGGCCAGTAGGAATAGCTGTCGATGAAACCGTATTCGCCACTATAGGGAATGTCGTTCTTTTCCATACCCACTTTTATGGCCTTGGCAAAGTCATAGTTGCCCCAGAATGCGGCATCATCATTTCCCCACAGATGCATATACACCAGCGTGTTGTTACCCTTGTCATAGGGTAGCACCGTATGCATGCGCTTGAAGGGCCAGATGCGGGAATCCGGATCAGCGGGAGAACCATCGAAATAGTTGATCTCCACGGGCTTGGAGGGATCAAATTTTGTATCGATGGTGGTATAGCGCATCACACCGTCAAACCAGCGATACAGGGGTTTGACATTCTCGTCGTACTTGAAAGTACCCTTGATGGATTTATAGGTATGACGCCATTCACCATTGCCCTGCTTGTAGCCTTCCTCCTTGTAGCCTTCGCCATTTTTCAGGCGCCCGGCTGTACGCCAGTCCCAATCCACCTTGGTGGCGACGCCACCGCGGGCAAACTCAGGGATATGACAGCTTTCGCAGGCCACCCGATCTACATGATCATTCTGCTTCAATCCTCTTACCGTAGTGGGATGAGGCTTGTCACCATGACAGCTTTCGCAGGTGGCGGTTTCCCGCTCCATGCCAGGTTTGGGTTTGGCATGTTCTTTCTCGTCCTTGGCAATCATGACGTAGCGGCTTCCCGCCCACTCGTGTCCTTCACCCACATGACAGATTATGCAGGCAAAGTTCTCGCCCTGTTCGGACATGTGTACATCTACGTCCCTGGGTGGATGAAACAGCACGGATGACAGGTCACCGTGCTTCACGTTATCACCACCGCCACCGAAGAAATGGCAGGTACCGCAGTTACTTCTGGCCGGTAGCCGCACATGTTGTGCGACATTCGTCCAGTTGATGGGCGCGAGTCCCTCGAACATGACTGAACAGGCCTTGTTGCCCTTGGTGGGAGGCGTCTTGTAGTATTTCCCGGTGGCATCGTGGCACACCAGACAATCGATGTTTTCCTCATTGGTAAAATCGAAATTGCTGTCTTTCATGCCGTAACCGGCATGACACTGGGCGCACATGCCTTCGTTGCCCTTTGCATTTGTACAGAAATTGTTGATCAGGACACTCTTGCCCAGCTTTTGCCCCGTTTCCGGATTGGTGTAGCTCCAGGTCCAGTGCTTGTTCTTGATGAACTGATGGCCGGCGGTATTGTGGCACTCAAGGCAGGCCTTGGTGACTTCCGGTCCACTGTTGAAAGGCCCCTGCAGTTCCTTGAGTTTGGTGTGATCCGTGGTGGATTGTTTTTTCTTGTCCTTGTCCAGGGCCGTAACCGGATTGTCCACCTCGCCCTTGTTGCCGATGCCCGTGTATTCACTGATCCCCAGTTCCACATTGTCCACCCCACCGGCGGGAACATCTTCTGAAACTGATACCGCGAACGCCGGCACCAAATATATCAACGCCAGCATGCTGCACAACCATACACTCAAATCTTTGCTTCTTTTTTTGCCCAGCATAGAAATACACGTCCATCATTTTTAAGTAATTTGTTTAATGATGGCACTGCTGTCTTGGAAAAACCTTGACAGAAATTAAGGGTTTTGCAGTAAGGTGGAAATATTTCGGGTGATAAGCGCATGCCCGGTGGTGTTTTCCGGCAAGGGAATACGCACCTGCCAGCCACTCCCTGGCGCAACATCCAGCGGGTTTCCTTCGCGATCCTGCATTTCCAGAAGGTCAAACGCATGGTTTCCATGGGGCATGACCAGATTGAGTTCATCACCTACCTGAAAACGGTTTTTCACTTCCACCAGTGCCCAGCCATCCTGCTGTTCCAGTACCTCTGCGACAAACTGGGAACGGGTGGCCATAGAGGCACCCTGACGATAGTTCTGCAGTTCCTGGGTTTCATGGCGCTGAAAGAAGCCATCCGTGTATCCGCGGTTGGCCAGACTTTCCAGCGCGCCCATGAGAGATACGTCAAAAGGCCTGCCTGCTACGGCGTCATCGATGGCCTGGCGATAGATCTGGGTCACCTGGGCGGTGTAGTAATGGGATTTGGTGCGCCCTTCGATCTTCAGGCAATCCACACCCATCTCCACCAGCCGCTGCACATGCTCCACGGCACGTAGATCGCGGGAATTCATGATGTAGGTGCCGTGCTCGTCTTCTTCGATGGGCATGAACTCGCCCGGACGGTTGGGTTCCTCGATGTAATACACTTGATCCGCCTTCGGGTGCCGACCGACATCTTTCAGATCGATGCTGGGGGTTTCTTCATTCATCTTGTATTCCCAGCGGCAGGCATTGGTGCAGGTGCCCTGATTCGCGTCCCGGTGATTGAAGTAGCCGGAGAGCAGACAGCGCCCCGAATACGCGATACACAGGGCGCCATGGACGAACACCTCAATTTCCATGTCCGGACAGGCCTGACGGATTTCCTCGATCTCGTCCAGTGACAACTCCCTGGAAAGAATCACCCGGGTCAACCCTATTCGCTGCCAGAAGTCCACGCTCCAGGCATTCATGGTGTTGGCCTGCACGGAAAGATGGATGGGCAGATCCGGCCAAGCTTCACGCACTTTCATGATCAGGCCTGGATCAGCCATGATGAAGGCGTCCGGCCCCATATCCACCACCGGGCGAATATCCTCCATGAAAGTCCCCAGTTTCGCTCCGTGGGGCATGATATTGGCTGCCACGAAAAACTGTTTGCCTTGCGCATGTGCTTCCGCGATTCCTGTGGACAGGTTCTCATGCAGGAAATCGTTGTTGCGTACGCGCAGGCTGTAACGCGGCATGCCTGCATACACCGCATCTGCCCCATACGCGAAGGCGTAGCGCATGTTTCTCAGAGTGCCGGCAGGCGATAGCAGTTCGGGTTTCTTCACAGACAAACTCATGTAGAAAAAACAAAGACGCATTGTACCTAAATTGCCAGGCAGGTATTCACCGGCAAATCACAACGAATACAAACCGGGGTTAGGTTACGGGAAAAAATGCGTGAAAAACTTTGGCTGCAGCAGCCAGATCAACTCCCCAGAATCGAATCCCAACTCCTGCCAGCATGAAACAGGAAACTTCATGGCTGCCATGGCTGCTGTGGGCATTCTTACGTTTGCACCGGTGAAACCGGATACCAGCCCGGACCAGGTCGGTTCATGCCCGACGAGCATAACCTGATCATGGTCATCCGAAAGTTGTTGAAGAAACTCGAGAACCCGGGAAGGCGAGGAAGCGTACAGGGCATCCGAAAGCTGCAGTTTCGCAGACCACTGTCCTGCTTCTATGGCAAGCTCTGCAGTGCTTCTGGCACGAACCGCCGTAGAGGAAATAACAAGATCCGGTACCTGGGAAGCTTGCGACAACAGCTTTCCCATCTTTCTGGCGGCCTTGATACCACGCCCGGCCAGAGGCCGGTCGTGGTCATTGGAAAAGGAAGCATCCCAATTCGATTTGCCATGACGAAAAAGTATCAGCCGTTTCATCAAAACATTGATGCGGATGATTCCCGAAGGATCAGAGAGGCGTAAACTTGTATTTCTGGCCCGCCAAAGAAGCCTCGTACATCAAACCACCTTTGGCTATGACGAAAACAGCCATACCCTTGTTATAACCAAATCCCTTGGTAACAGCATCTTTCTTTCCGCCACTCAGGCTTGTGGAGCTTCCCGCTGTGGACGCGCTTGCGGAAGCGCCCGCGGTGATGGCCACGGCCTGCGCGTTGGCGCTGAACTCGAAGTTGCCGCTGGTGAACTCGTCCAGCGCCCGCTTGTCCTGGAAGAAGATGATCTGGGCATAAGCCTTACCACCCAGTTGAAAACCGATGCTGACCTGGGTCATGGTAGCGGTACCAATCTGCCGGCCCTGCTCGTAGACACAGCCTTTACCATAAGCACCACCTACGCCGATACCACCTTTCCCGATGCTGGGAAATATGGCATAACCATAGGCGTTCTCAAAAAATTTAGCGCTGTCCCCGGCGTTCTTGAACAGTTGAGCGGCATCCTGGCACTTATCCGCCCACGCCTG
>CAZFXI010000148.1:0-4493 GCA_964522855.1 uncultured Sedimenticola sp. | reverse complement strand
TTTGGAAAACGGTCACTGGTAAGAATGATCTGCTGCTGGGATTCGAACAGGGCATTGAAGGTGTGGAAGAATTCTTCCTGGGAACGTTCCTTGCCAGCGAAGAATTGCACATCGTCGATGAGCAGGGCATTGACCGAGCGCATACGTTGCTTGAAGGCGTCGATGGTGTTGTGTTGCAGGGCCTTGACCATTTCCGTGACGAACCCTTCGGAATGCAGATAGAGCACCTTGTAGTGCGGTGTCTGTTTAGAAATGAGGTTACCGATGGCGTGTAGCAAGTGGGTCTTCCCCAGGCCGGTCCCCCCATAGATGAACAGCGGGTTGTAGGCAGTGCCCGGTGATTCCCCGATCTGCATACCCGCAGCGCGGGCCAGCTGGTTGGATTTTCCCTCGACATAGTTGTCAAAAGTGAAGTTAGGATTGATATTTATAAGTAAGTCCTCACTACCAGTTTTATCATTTATCTGATAGTGTTCTTTACTTGTAGGTGCTGTAGTTTGGGTGGGATTTGCCGGCTCTTTCCTGGAGGAGCCGATCTCCAGTCGCACCTGTGGAAGGGTATCGCTGTCATATTCCTGCAAATAGGATTCGATATGTTGCAGGTAGTGTTTTTTCACCCAATCCAGCACAAAAGCATTTGGAGCAAACAGCAGCAACGTGCCGGCGGGATGTGTATCAGGGATTTGCAGTGGCCTGATCCAGGTATTGAATTGTTGCGGGGGTAGCTCGCTTTCCAGGCGAGCCAGGCAATATTTCCAGTGCTCCACGTTCTCTATTGCCTCATCGGTATGTTGTTTGAGAGTAAACCAAAAACCTTCTCCGCCCTGTTGGCTATCACTATACCGGCTAATCGTGATTGATTGCTGTGGTACCGGACAAAGCCAAGCGAGACCTTATCGCTGGATCGGAAGAATGAAGAGTTTACTCTCCTGAAATAAAGTTATCCACAGGCAAGAGCGAATATTTGCGCTGGATCAGAAACAGGTGAAATTGCTGATAAAGATTGACATTGAGCTACAAATAGACTAGATTTGCCCGTCTTTTTCGTGGCGGCAGTTTAATCGTCATTGACTACCGCAGAATGCATCAGGATTTTGGTACAGACTCATGAAACGCACATTTCAACCCAGCAATCTCAAGCGCGCCCGTACCCACGGTTTTCGTGCCCGTATGGCAACCAAAGGTGGACGTAAGGTGATCAACGCGCGTCGTGCCAAAGGCCGTGCCCGTCTTACTCCCTGAGTCAGCAGCCTATTTCGAAGCAGGGTTTTCCTCGCCATGTACGTTTGTTGTCGGCAGAGGATTACAAACAGGTATTTACCCAATCCGTTCGATCTGCTGACCGGTATTTCACCGTGCTTGCCAGACCCGATGAAAAGCAGGATCTGGCCCGCCTGGGACTGGCCGTGGCGAAGAAGCATGTCCGACGTGCCGTGGATCGCAATCGAATCAAGCGCCTGGTGCGGGAAAGTTTCCGCCAACACCAACCCCAGCTGAAAGGACTGGATCTGGTGGTGCTGGTGAAACCGGGTATTCACAAGGCGGACAACCCGGCGCTGTTCTCTTCCCTGGAAACGCATTGGCAACGCCTGGGCAAACACATTCTTTCCTGACAGACTCCTTATATATATGGACAACATACGATTATTCCTCATCATGGCACTGGCCTATACGGGCTTTCTCCTCTGGCAGGCCTGGCAGGATGATTATGTCCAGACTGCGGCCCCCCAGCAGGTGCAAACGTCTCAGGAAGTGGAAGCTGGCGGCACAGCATCAGTCAATACCGATCAGTCGGTGCCTGACGTGCCGACGGTGACCAACATCGACAGCGCCAGCCCTCAGGTGCCAAAGCCTACGAATGCAGGCAAGCCAGCGGTGAATGGTCAATTGGTCACGGTAACCACCGATACCCTGAAAGTGAGTATCGATACCCGTGGTGGCACCATCGTTGAAACTCACCTTCTGAAATACCCGGTATCGATTCAGCAGCAGGATGTGAAATATCGCTTGATGAGTCGCTCTCCGGACGATTTCTTCATCGCTCAGAATGGACTGCTTGGTGCAGAAAAACAGCAAGTCCCCAATCACGAAACTCTGTTCAGTACTGCTCAGACCCGCTATCAAATGGCAGAAGGCCAGGATCAGCTGGTTGTTGACCTGATCTGGACCGGCAAGGCCGGAGTCAAGGTCACCAAACGCTACCGTTTTACCCGCGGCAGTCACAAGGTGGATCTGGAGCACATCGTGGAGAATGGTTCATCGGCTCCCTGGCAGGTGCGAGAATACCGCCAGATGCAGCGTGGTGAGCCGAAGAAGAAAGGCAACGCCATGATGATGAGTGCTTTCGTCGGTGGGGTAGCATGGGATCCGGAAGACAAGTACCAGAAATACGATTTCGATGACCTGAAGGCCGGTGCGTTGAACAAGGAAGTCACCGGTGGCTGGATCGCCATGATTCAGCACTATTTCCTGGTCGCAGAAGTACCCCCGAAGACCGAGCCGCGCCATTTTTACAGCAAAGGTCTGGCTAATGGCCATTACGTCATCGGCGAATACACCCCGGCGGTGAGCGTGGCACCGGGTGCCAGCCATACCTTTAGCGGTGCCATCTACATGGGGCCAAAGGATCAGGACACGCTGGCATCCATCGCCGAAGGGCTGGATCTAGTGGTGGATTATGGCTGGTTGACCCTGCTGGCAAAGCCCACGTACCAAATTCTCAGCTGGATACATTCCATTGTCGGCAACTGGGGTTGGACCATCCTCATCTTCACTGTGCTGATCAAGGGTGTGTTCTTCAAGCTGTCCGAAGCCAGCTACAAATCCATGGCCAAGATGCGCAACCTTACACCGCGCATCCAGGCGTTGAAAGATCGCTATGGCGACGACAAGCAGCGCATGCAGGCGGCCATGATGGAGATCTACAAGAAGGAAAAGATCAATCCCCTGGGTGGTTGTCTGCCCATGCTCATTCAGATGCCCTTCTTCATCGCCCTGTACTGGGTACTCATGGAATCGGTAGAACTGCGCCAGGCGCCCTGGATCCTGTGGATCAAGGACTTGTCGGTGATGGATCCCTATTACGTGCTGCCGGTGATCATGGGTGCTTCCATGTTCATCCAGCAAAAGCTCAACCCGGCACCGCCCGATCCCATGCAGGCCAAGCTGATGATGGCTCTGCCATTCGTGTTCACGGTGATGTTTGCCTTTTTCCCCTCCGGCCTGGTGCTGTACTGGGTGGCGAACAACATTTTGTCCATCGCACAGCAGTATGTGATCACCAAGCGGATCGAGAAGCAGGCCGCCGCAGCCTGACGAGCATTGTGAGTACTTACTCACAAGATACCATTGCTGCCATCGCCACGCCTTCCGGGCGTGGGGGTGTGGGAATCATCCGAGTATCCGGTCATGGCGTGGAAGTGATTGCCATAGACATCGTCGGCACCCTGCCTCATCCCCGCTCCGCACATTTCTGTGATTTCCTCGATGCCGATGGTGAAGTCATCGACCAGGGCATTGCCCTGTATTTCAAGGCACCCCATTCCTTTACCGGCGAAGACGTGCTGGAACTCCAGGGCCACGGTGGTCCCGTGGTCATGGACATGCTGCTCCAACGTAGCCTGAAGCTTGGCGCAAGGCTGGCAAGACCGGGCGAGTTTTCAGAACGTGCCTATCTCAACGACAAGATGGACCTGGCTCAGGCAGAAGCCGTGGCCGATCTCATCGACAGCGAAACCACCGCCGCCGCACGCCTCGCCACTCGTTCCCTGCAGGGCAGCTTTTCCAGAAAAATCCATGAACTGGTGGAAGCGTTAATACGCTTGCGCATGTATGTGGAAGCCGCCATCGACTTTCCCGAGGAAGAAATCGACTTCCTGTCGGACGGAAAAGTAAGTGCTGACTTACATGCTGTCATCGATAAAATAAGGGAAGTTCGGGAAAAAGCCAGCACGGGACGCTTGCTCAGGGACGGCATCAACCTGGTGATTGCCGGGCAGCCCAACGCGGGAAAGTCCAGCCTGCTCAACGCCCTGGCCGGCGTGGAATCGGCCATTGTCACCGAAATACCGGGTACGACGAGAGATGTATTGCGCGAGCGTATCCAGATCGGCGGTGTGCCGGTGCATCTGGTGGATACCGCCGGCTTGCGGGAAACCTCCGATATTGTGGAACAGGAAGGCGTGCGCCGGGCCAGGGAAGAAGTGCACAAGGCAGATCAGTTGCTGTGGGTCTACGATGCCGAGTCTGATCCGGACAATAAGGGCATGAGCAGCGCAGAGCTGCCCTCCTCTGTGCCACTGATACTGGTGAGAAACAAAGTGGACAGGCTTGGCGAGTCACCCAAGAAGATGCAGCGCGACGACATTCCCGAAATCAGCCTGTCGGCCAGCACGGGCGAGGGCCTGGAATTGCTAAAGGAGCAGTTGTTGTCCAACATGGGATTTCAGGGTGCAGAAAATACCGAATTTCTTGCTCGTCGCCGTCACCTCGAT
>CAZFXI010000147.1:0-4521 GCA_964522855.1 uncultured Sedimenticola sp. | reverse complement strand
CTTGAACGCTTGGCAGGCCGATCACTGTTTCTGGTAACGGATATCCACACCGACCACCCAGACATCACCGCAATTGTCGGTGGAGTGATTCCCCCACCGGAACCAACCAAAAAGAAGCGCATCACCCGGCTGTGCGCCTTTGAAACGGTAGCGATGCGCGATGGTCATGTCTCCTGTGGTAAAGGGAGGGAATGCCGCCGCGAAACCGAAAGATGGAAATTGATCCCTGGCTGCGCCTGGCCGGTAAATGCGGCCAAAATTTTTCCTCACCACCGCCTGACAAACACCATTGGCCTCGGGATTGTGTATCAGCACATCAAATAGGATATCGGTTCCCGCGGAATAGTCCGCTGGCACTACCCAGTTCGAGCCGAACGCTGAGTTACTTGTCGGCGTCAAAACCACATACTCCCCTGCGCCTATAGCCGCATTGTCCTCGAGCATCATCGCCCCCAACGGCACCGAGTAATGACCGTCGGTGTTCAGCGCAAAATCACTGGCATCCATACCATCAAGCCTATCGGCGTTGAGATTGGGTACCGCAGTGGTGGAATCGACCTGAAGTGGTGGCTGACCGGTCGCCACATCGGAAATGATCTGCCCTGCCACACGCAGATCACCGTCTGCGGCAATGGCGCTACAGCACAAGCCAAGGGACAAGGAAAGCAATGTGAGTCGAAACGAAAACATGGAATATCTCCTCCTTTGTAATAGCTAGATTCTATAAAAAATCAACAAACCTTATTTGCCAATAAGGCAGGCTTTTTATTAGGTGATTAGTTACAAAGCTCAGCAAACTGGAAAACCGATTGTTGGTCATTCTGGCGCAGGCCGGAATCCATCGTGGACAATGGACCCCGGCCTGCGCCGGGGTGACGAGCCAAGAAGCAGGCAGCTGAGTTTTGTAACTAATCGGTTTTTGTTAATCCTAGTTGAAAAGTGCCATTTCTGCCAGGAATTGCGGAAAACGGCAGGAAGCATCACTTTCCAGAGCGGGTGCTCCGCAAACCCCTGCCCCCTTTCCTCAGTTGACTCGTGTCAACAAAACAAACGAATTTATTCGCAGTTCATTGCCCATCTTCAATGCTGCAATCGGTATGGTGCTAACCTGATAATCATCAGCCACTCCTGTTATCAGGAGCCTGTATTTTTTGTTGTCGACTCGGGTAAGCGCCATGAAACAGCCATTCGGTTTTTCTTCACATCGCAGTCCCATCTCTGATTTTGGCAGGTTGATCGCACTTGCAATCCTACTCTTGCAATCGATCGCGGGATTTGCAATCGAAAACTACAATTACCCTACCGGACTGACAGAACCCAGCGAGGCAGAAAGAGCCTGGATCGAAGAACACGTCATCAAGGTGGATCCAAAAACCATTCTCAGCCAGAGCGCAGCGGAAGCTCTGCCCAGCCGAGTGATCAATATCGACTATTTGCCCAAAGTTGGGAGACAAGCATGGGGTGCCTGTGCGGCCTGGGCGTCCACCTATTATTACAAGACCTGGCAGGAAGCAAAAGAGCACGGCTGGCACCGTCCCGATCCGGCGGTGGATCCTGAACACATCATGAGCCCGGCCTTTACCTTCAACCTGTACAACGGGGGACATGATTTAGCCAGCAACCCACCTGCTTTGGCAGAAGCATCTGCGGAAGCGCCTCTTCCCCAATCAAGCATCCCCGTATGGTTTGGGTATCTAACCATTTACGGCGCAGCACCAGTCTCCAAAATGGACGCAAACGCGCATCCCGCCTTCTTGCCCAATGCCGATCAATTCTATTCCGCCTTTCCCAATCGTGCGCAGGATGTGTATGAGCTGAACTATACGACGAATGCTGGCATGGAAGCACTCAAGACCCACCTCGCCTCTGGTGATCTGGCCACTATTGTAGTGACCTTGTATCAGAACTTTACAAGCTACCCCGACAACGGAGCAGGAATAAACAACGACGTATTTTTCGCCAATGACGGTACTCAATACAATGCATGGTGTGACTATCCTCCCTGTATAGCACGTCATGCACTGACTGTAATCGGCTATGACGACAACAAGATCTATATCGGCGCTGACGGTATGGAGCACAGCGGCGCCATGCTGCTGGTGAATTCCTGGGGAGCTTGGGGCGCATTTCTGCCTGAGGCAGGTGAATCGGGATTTGTGTGGATGGGTTACGACTATTTCAAAACTCAAACTGATGGCATCGCCAACTACATGACCGACCGCATCAACTACCAACCCACATTGGTGGGGTCCTTTGGCATCAAACATGAAAGAAGAGGCGAACTTAGTGTCAAGTTGCTGGCAGGGGATCTCGACAATCCCGACTGGGAAATGGACGTGTTGCCTATTGGGGGAGGCCCCGTACCTATCAACACCACCATCGGATTCGATGCGACGGATTACGCCACCGACGATGAAATGAATTTCTGGCTGACGGTTCAAGATTACGACATACCCAGCCTCTGGTCACCATCGAAAACAGGCACCGTTACTTCATTCGAGGTCAAACTGGCCAATGGTCATGTATGGCAGTCACCGGATACACCAGTAGACACTGTTGATTTAGACACCGGCAATCTCGCCGATACCATCACCCGTCTCAATATCTCCCTATTGTACAAGGATGCCAATTTCCTGCCTGACGGCCACGGCTTCGATACCAGCCATGTCTGGGCGGATCTGGACGGTGACGGGGATTTCGACCTGTTGTTCTTCGATACCCCATGGGATTATACGGACGCAAAGTGCCGAATCTTCCGCAAGGAAGGGGCAGGCGCCATGCACGAGCGCAGTTGCTCCATCCCCTACTTCTCCCAAGGCGATCTTGCCGTTGCAGATGTCAACGGCGATGGCTTGGTCGATGTCGCGATCAATGGCTACTTGAACAACCAACCGACCACGAAAATCTATTTCAATACAGGAAATTTCCTGTTCGTGGACAGTGGCATCCAGCTGCCGGGATCTTATGGTCCCATGGCATGGATCGATTACAACAATGACGGGCGTCCGGATCTTTCCCTCATGCCCACACCTAGCGCCTATATGCGCCCCGTGCAAGTATTGTTGCAGAATACCAACGGCGGGTTCTCCCCGGCCAACCTGGGCCTGCCCGCCACACGCAACTTTGCCTGGGCAGACTACAACCGGGACGGCAGACTGGATGTAGCCCTGCCTATTTCCAGCGGCTACGCCCTCTATTATCAGAACAGCAACGGCCAGCTGCAGGCCGGCCCGGTACTGGGCAGCTTCGGTGAGGTACTGGCCTGGGGGGATGCCGACAATGACGGCTGGCTCGATCTTGCCCTGACTACTGGCAACACGGAAATCTGGCGCAACAACCACGACGGCAGCTTTTCCCTCTATGCCAGCATCACAAGTGCAGCCGCTGGGGTCGGCGGCATGTCCTGGGGCGACCTCAACAACGACGGTCTGAGTGACCTGGCGATATGGGGTGATTTTGGCAATGTCCAAGGTATGTACCACAACATACGCCCGCGGATACTGCTGAACCATGGCAACGGTAATTTCACCTTTGGCGGCTTCAATTTCATCGGCGTTACCGGTCTGGCCAATTCGACGGCAGACCTGCTGCAATGGATCGATTATGACAACGACGGCGATCTGGATATTTCTCTTGCAGGTATCGGGCCACTACCCGAGTTGCCCCGGCGCTTTGCCCTCTACATCAACCACGCGTCGGATGCGAATGGCCTGGGCAAAGCCAACACCCCGCCCACGGCACCGGCGCTACTCGAAGCAACGCAGTCACAAACCGATGGCCCGGTGCAACTCAGCTGGTCTTCCGGCAACGATGTGCAAACCAGCCCGGCGGGACTGTTCTACAATGTGCGCATCGGCCGCAACCCGACGACTTCCGATATCCTCGCACCCGACGCGGTCACGCACCTTGGCGCCGCAATGTTGCATCCCACCCTCAACAGCAGCACCCTGGGCCTGGCACTGGAATCACCGCCTTCACCGGCATTCTATTGGAGCGTGCAAAGCGTGGATGGCGGCCATGCCCGCTCGCCCTGGTCGCCACCTCAACTGTTCAGCGCCACGCCCGGTTTGATACCAGGGGATCTCAACAATGACAGCGTCATCGATGTGGCCGATGTTTTGAAAACCGCCCGCATGGCCAATGGCAATGAACCCGTGAATACGGCTACCGCCGACAGAAACGGAGATAACAAAGTAGACCAGAAAGATGTCTTCCTTATGGAAAGCACCGTACTGGGCGAATCGGGTGGTGGCAGCAACATCATCGCTTCCACATCCATCGGACCGGCAGGTGGCACCCTCATCGGCGATGGCTTTACCCTGGAAGTACCTGCCGGCGCCTTCAGTGCACCCGTCAAGCTTACCCTTCATAGCACCAATTTCGACAAGCCTTTTGGAGCCAGTGGTCGTTCACCGCTATTTCGGTTGAAGGGACTGCCTGCCACCAGAAACAAACCGCTAACGCTCCGCATCCTTTCCAATGCACCGGTATCAGATGAAGCCTATGTTGCGCTGGGTCAGT
>CAZFXI010000146.1:0-4528 GCA_964522855.1 uncultured Sedimenticola sp. | reverse complement strand
GACCGCCTCTTTGACCGCATCACGAGTGAGACCGAGCAGCTCCGCGCTCTTGAGCTTGGCATCGGTCACTGCGGTCTCGATGCTGTCCTTCACCTCCCCGGTGAAATTGCCGGCGGCCTCCTTGGCGCCATCCATGGCAGTACGCAGCCCTTCGGCCAGCTTTATCTTCTCCTCCCAGAAGCGTTTCCTGGTCTGACTGAGTTCCCTGTGAATGGTATCCAGTATCTTTGACTCGGTCTGTTTTACGCCGTCTACCGCACCGTGCAGAGCCGCAGAGATTTTTTCCTGACTTGCCTCTCCTGCATCCACCAACGCCTGAACCGTCGTCGTTACCGCCTCCTTCGTGATCTCACGCAGGTCTTTTGCCCCTGCCTTCAGGTTTTGTGCAGTCTGTACTACGCCATCACGAGTAATCTCATACACCTGATGCGCAGTCAATTCGCCGGCTTCCTTGGCTTTGTTTATGTTGTCAATGAGTTGCTGTTTCATTTCCTGTGACATGACTATGTACCTCTTTTGTTAATGATCGGTTTTTTGCGCTCTGTATATAGGGGCAATTCACCCCTTCAAAAGATGCTATTCCGATCAAACGCCAAGCGATGTAACTCAGGTTACAATGAGCGAAAAAGTGAAGGTGGAAGAAAGACGATTACAGCGGATAGGGCGATCATCCATTACACCACCTGATTAGTACTGAAATTCAGCTGAACGAGAAAATGCTTCAGTATTCCACATAATTGCCATTCCGGCGCAGGCCGGAATCCATGACCTCCAGGAATTTCCTGGACTCCGGCCTACGCCGGAGTGACGAATGCCCAGTTGTTTGGAGCACTATTTTTTACCAGCTGAACATTAGTGCTAATCAAGTTACGCCATGTTAATTGCCAGCATGGCGGCACTGCGCCCAGCCTTGAGCTGACCTGTCCTGCATGATGAAGCATCTATACCGACGAATTATTGTGTTCGCCCCCGTATTTGCTGTTCCGCCTTATCCAGCAGCGCCTGGAGATCCAGCACCGACCAGCGCCCGCGCCGGCCGGAAATAATCTTTTTTTGCTTCCATTTCTGCAAATGGCGGGTAACCACCACCCGCACCGAGCCGATCATGGAGGCCAGGGTTTCCTGAGACAGATCATTGATGAGGGGTATGTCGTTGGGTAATTTGTCGGGCAGCAGGTTCCGGAGGATGAGCCGGGCCAGCCGTGTCTCGGTGTCGTAGAGAGATAGATCGGCAACCTGATCTGCCAGAGCATGCATCTGTCTCCCCAGATAGGGCAGGAAGGCCCGATTGAAATCCGGGTGCTGATTCAGCCACTCTCTTGCCTTCTGGACAGTGGTGGAAAGAATCTCCATATCATCGAGGGCCGTGGCCACTGCATCATGCCACTCTCCGTCCAGCAGGCTGATGAGATCGAAGCCGTCACCCGGTCCAATCAGAAACAGGACATGCTCTCTTCCGCTGTCTGGATTGTAAACAGAGACCTTGGCGCGGCCACTGATAACGATATAGAGGTAGTCCGAGGCCTGCTTCGGCGAAATTGCGGTTTCACCCCTGATCCGGGTCTCGTAGTGAAATATCCCCAGCATATCCTCCAGCAAGACATCGTTCAGACTGGCAAACAGCGGAGACTGGCCCAGTATTTCCAGGCAGTGGGCATAGTGCGGGGAGTCCTGTCGCATCATCTTCTCCTATACTTTATCGTTGTCAATTAAACTGCTGTTCGAACCGCCATACACCAGAGGTAAAGATCAGAATGCCAAACGGTGTCAGACCGAGCAGCGAGTCCTGGTAATGAACCCCAATAATTGGACACACCTATTAAGTGCTCCCAAGACCCAGGCAACCCGTCTGTCGATGCCACCATAATATACTCTGTCCGGCGTCCTTCTCCCAAGCGATTGATGCCGTCTCTCTGTATTGTAAAAGTCAAAATAGATGCCCAGTGATGCCCGCGCATCACTCATGCTGTCGTAGGCCTTGAGATAAACCTCCTCGTATTTTACGCTGCGCCACAGGCGCTCTACGAATACATTGTCCACCCGGCATCCCTTGCCATCCCTGCTGATGCGGTTGTCATGGGCCTTGAGTACATCGGTAAATTCCTCACTGGTAAACTGGCTGCCCTGGTCTGTGTTGAAGATCTCGGGTGTGCCATGAAGCTTAATGACCTCGTTCAAGGCATCCACACAAAAGCGGATGTCCGGCGTGTTGGATAACCGCCATGACAACACACGCCGGTTTGACCAGGCATCAGCGTCCAAAAATGACCAGTTCAGGAAGCCTGGTTGCAGTGCCGGAATCGGTAGGATTCGTTACCGGTTTCGATGATGTCGCAATGATGGGTAATGCGGTCGAGCATGGCGGTGATCATCTTGGCATCAGTAAACACCTGCACCCACTCAGAGAATGACAGGGCACGGTACCGACAGTCACCCCTTCGGCTTTCGGTACGCCATCAACCGCAATGCCAGGGCCGAAAGCGCAGTCAGGATCGCCGCCATTCCAAAGGCGCTGCTCATCCCCAGCCACTGCCAGACCGCGCCAAACAGGACGGCGCCCGGCAGCGCCAGGAGGCCGCTCAGCAGGTGATAGAGACCGAACACGGTGCCCTGCTGCTCCGCCGGCGCAAAGTCTCCCAGCAGGGCCCGTTCCGCGCCCTCGGTGAAGGCCAGCGCCGCGGCATGGCCGAGAAAGAGTCCCCACACCAGCAGACCGCCATCGGGCAATACGGCAAAGGCGACGAGCAGCAGGACGCGGGCGGTCCAGCCGATGGAAACGATGGGCAGGCGGCCATACCGGTCCGAGAGGACCCCTGCAGGCCCCGCGACAAGGGCCTTCACCCCGCTGGCCGCGGCCCACAGCAGCGGCACCCAGGTCACCGTGATGCCGCCCTGATTGGCCCACAGGATCAGAAAGGCCTCCGGGGTGGCGGCCAGCGCCAGGCCACCCGAGGCCAGCACCAACCCCTTGACCCGGGCATCTAGCCCCTTCCAGTGCAGGCGTGCAGGAGGATGTTCCGGCTCGACCCGGGGAGGCACCTTGAGCCCGAACACCAGCAGCAGGATGACCGCGATGCCGGGAACGACCGCCGCCATGAATACATGCTCCATGCTCATGCCCCACTGCAGCAGGCCGAAGGCCAGCAATGGCCCGAGCATGGCCCCGCCATTGTCCAACGCACGCTGGAAACCGAAGGCGCGGCCGCGCACCTGCCGATCGCTGCTGGCAGCAATCAGTGCATCCCGCGGCGCGGTGCGGATGCCTTTGCCCACCCGGTCCAGGAAACGCAGCACCAGCACCCAGCTCCAGCCCAGGGCAAAACCGATCAGCGGCCGTGCTGTGTTGGAAACCGTATAGCCGCCCACGACCAGTTTCTTGGCATTCCAGCCCCGGTCGGCCAGCCAGCCCGAGACCAGCTTGAGGATACTGGCGGTGGCCTCGGCCACGCCCTCCACCAGGCCCACGATGGCCGGACCGGCACCCAGCGTCGCAGTCAGGAACAGGGGCAGCAACGGTGTGATCATCTCGCTGGCGGTGTCGTTCAGGAATGACACCAGTCCAAGGATGACGACGGCACGGGGCAGAAACGGCTTCACAGAATCAGGATTTCCCGACAGCACTGCTGAGATGGAGGCCCGCTACGCCTGCAGCAATCAGCAGGATGGAAAACGCTTTTGCCAGGGAAATGGGCTCCTTGAACCACAATATGCCCACAACCGCCACCAGCACCGTTCCCACGCCAGCCCAGATGGCGTAGGCCAGGCTCACATCGATGCGTTTCAGGGCCAGGGTAAGTGCCGCAAGTGAGCAGAGGTAGAACACCACCAGCAGCACCGAGGGCAGGGGCCGGGTGAACCCATCGGAAAGCTTCATGGCCGTGGTGCCCGCCACCTCCAGGACGATCGCCGTGATCAAAATCAACCAACTCTGCATTCACACTCTCCGTTCGTTATTCAAACCTACGTCAGGCCTGTCTTTCAAAACCGCCACTCGATATCGATGGTGCCCAGACGCTCGCGACCTTCCGCAGCGGGATATTTGCTGGTATCCAAATCGTCACTGGATGTCATCACACTGAAGTGGATACCCCAGTTTGCTCGCTCATAGTGCAGACCGGCTATCGCCATACCTACAAAAGGTTCCTTGTCCACGCTGTGGCTGTCACGGAAGGTGTTTCCGTCGAGAAAGATATTGTGTGCAAAGGCGCTGCCGCGCAGCACCAGGGTGCCGTAGAAGGAAGCCGCCTTGGGGTTTGCAGGCCTCAGGGTGGCCTTGTAATGCATGCTCAGACCGATGGGATCGGGCACATAGACGAAGCCTCGTGGCATGTTCTGTCCGAAGCGCATTTCCAACGCCACGCTGGCCTGGGTGAACAGGTTGCCCAATCCGACATTGCCGTTTATCGCGGTATCGTAGGAAAGACCCGCGGGGTTGCCTCCACGCCAGATCTTCTGCTTGCGCATGTAGTTGAAATTGATCACCGGCTCGGTGGAGAGCTGGTTGTCCCAACCCTTGGGGTCCGTACTG
>CAZFXI010000145.1:0-4649 GCA_964522855.1 uncultured Sedimenticola sp. | reverse complement strand
AGGTTCAGGAACAGTTTACACAATTCCGCGCCTCGCCCCGGCCGAAGGCCGTGATGTTCTGCGCAATTTCATCCAACAGCCGTTGCCGGGCCTCCCGGCTGGCCCAGGCGGTATGGGGTGTGAGAATGAGATTGGGAATGTCCTTCGCCAGCAACGGATGGTCATCCGGGGGCGGCTCCTGGCTGAGCACATCCATGCCCGCGCCTCCCAGATGACCGGAGCGCAAGCTCTCCGCCAGCGCCTGCTCGTCCACGATACCGCCTCGGGAGGTGTTGATCAGGAAAGCACCAGGCCTGATCAGGGCCAGTTCTCCGGCACCGATGAGATTGCGGGTATTCTCCGCCAGGGGGATATGCAGGCTGAGTGCATCCACCCTCGGCAACAGCTCATGTAACGGCAGCCTGCCGGATTGCGCTTCCCCGCTCCCCGGCCTTTGCGCCACCAGCACCTTCATCCCGAAGCATTCCGCCACCTTGGCCACGCCCCGGCCCAGTTCTCCGTAGCCGATAATACCCAGGGTCTTCCCGGCCAGCTCGCTGATCGGATGATTCAGCAGGCAGAAGTTGCCCTGGGCCTGCCAGGCGCCGCTGCGGACTTCCTGATGGTAGGGAATGAGCCTGATGGTCAGCGCCAGCAGCAGGGAAAACACATGCTGCACCACCGCCGGCGTGGCATAGCCCACGACATTCGACACCTGGATGCCCAGCTCCCGCGCAGCCTGCAGATCGATCTTGTCCGTGCCGGTGGCCGCAATGCAGATCAGCTCGAGATCCGGCGCCTGCTGCAGGGTTTCACGGTCGAGGGGCACCTTGTTGGAGACCACGATTTGCGCCTCCCGGATACGCGGCAGGATATCTTCGAGGTCCGTGGCGTCATGCCAATCCCAGTGCGGCACGGCAGCCGCCAGCCGGGATTTGTCCAGATCTCCGGTATCGATGGAGGCATAGTCGAGAAATACGGCTTTCATGATTTTTTTCACGGGCTTTACTGAAAGAACAGGGGTGTATAATACGCTTTTGCCCCGGACCCCTCACGGCCATGAGCCAGCGCATTCGCGAAATCCCCTATAACTACACCTCCTATTCCGATCGGGAAATCATCATCCGCTTCCTGGGGGAGGAGAACTGGCGGCTCATCGAGGAACTGCGCGGCACCCGCCGCACCGGCCGTTCGGCGCGCATGTTGTTCGAGGTGCTGGGGGACATGTGGGTGGTGGCGCGCAACCCCTACCTGCAGGACGACCTGCAGCAGAATACCGAGCGCCGCAACCAGCTCATCCACGCCCTCAATCACCGCCTGGACCAGTTCGAGGCGCGCCTCAACAACAATCAGCAGGCCGAAAAACTCCTCCATGCCGCCAGGGACGCGGTGGACAGCTTCTCCAACTGCTTCGCCGCCAATGCCAACCTGCGGCGCAAGGTGAAGACCGCCCTCGCCGGCATCACCCGCAAAGACAATATCGATTTCAGCGGCCTGGCCCGGGTCTCCCACGCCACGGACGCCACGGACTGGCGGGTGGAGCTGCCCTTCGTGGTGATCTCTCCCGACAAGGAAGAGGAAATCGCCCCCATCGTGCGCGCCTGCATCGAGGCCGGGCTGACCCTCATCCCCCGGGGCGGCGGCACGGGCTATACGGGCTCCGCCGTGCCCCTGGACGCCCATTGCGCGGTGATCAACACGGAAAAGCTCGAGACACTCTCCGGCATCGAGGAAGTCGAACTGCCGGGGGTAAAAGGCAAGGTACCGACCATAGCCACCGGCGCCGGGGTGGTCACGCGACGGGTATCCGAAGTAGCCGATGCCGCCGGACTTGCCTTCGCCGTGGACCCCACCTCCCAGGACGCCTCCACCATCGGCGGCAACATCGCCATGAACGCCGGGGGCAAGAAGGCCCTGCTGTGGGGCACCACCCTGGACAACCTGGCCTCCTGGCGCATGGTCACGCCCGAGGGCAACTGGCTGGAAGTGGAGCGCCTGGAGCACAACCTGGGCAAGATCCACGAGCAGGAGCTGGTGCGTTTCCGTATCCGCCATTTCCATCCCGACGGCAAGACCGAGCTCAAGCCGGAGGAATTGCTGGAAATTCCCGGATCGCATTTCCGCAAGACCGGGCTGGGCAAGGATGTCACGGACAAGTTCCTCGCCGGCCTGCCGGGGGTGCAGAAGGAAGGTTGCGATGGCCTCATCACCTCGGCGCGATTCATCCTGCACCGCATGCCCGCCCATGTGCGCACCGTCTGCCTGGAGTTCTTCGGCAGCGATGTCAGCCGCGCCGTGCCCGCCATCGTGGAGCTGCGCGACTACATCCAGAGCCAGAAGGATGTGCGCATGCTGGGCCTGGAACACCTGGATGAGCGCTATATCAAGGCCGTCAAGTACACCACCAAGGCATCGAGGCGCGACCGCCCCAAGATGGTGCTCATTACCGATCTGATCGGTGACGACGAAGCCCTCCTGGAGCAGGCCGCCGAGCATGTCATCAGCCTGGCGCAGGCCAGGGACGGCGAAGGCTTCATCGCGGTCAGCCCCGAAGCACGCCGCCAGTTCTGGCTGGACCGGGCGCGCACCGCCGCCATCTCCGCCCACACCAACGCCTTCAAGATCAACGAGGACGTGGTCATCCCCCTGGAGCGCCTGGGCGAATACAGCCGCGGCATCGAGGCCATCAACATCGAGCAGTCCATCGCCAACAAGCTGGCCATCATGGACGCGGTGCTGGCATTCCTGAATTCGGATCTGGCCCATTTGTGCCGCTGCGCCGACTTCCAGGATTCGCAAGAAAACCGCCGCATCATGGCGGACAAGCAGGGCGCGGCCATCGAGCTGGTGCAAGCCGCCCGGCAGCGCTGGTCGGCGATCCTAGCGCACCTGAATGATCCGGCAGCAGACCACAAGGCCTTGCTCCGAAAAGACGAACAGGCGCGCATGCAGCCCGGCGACAGCTTGCTGGACATGATGCTGCGCCGGGACCTGCGCCAGTCCTACCGCGAGGAAGTGGAGCAGCGTCTCAAGGACCGCTTCGCCGGTCAGGACCTCGAGCCCCTGCGCAACAAGCTGGACGATATTCATCGCCGGATACGCGACAGCCGCCTGTTCGTGGCCCTGCACATGCACGCCGGCGACGGCAACGTGCACACCAACATCCCGGTGCATTCCCACGACTACGCCATGCTGCACGAAGCCGAACGGGTGGTGGACCGCATCATGGCGCTGGCGCAGGAGCTGGATGGCGTCATCTCCGGCGAACACGGCATCGGCCTGACCAAGATCCAGTACCTGGAAGAAGACAAACTGCAGGACTTCGTGGATTACAAGCAAAAGGTCGATCCCGAAGGCCATTTCAACCGCGGCAAGCTCCTGCCCGGCTCCGGCCTGGAAGGCGCCTACACCCCGTCCCTGCGCCTGCTGCAGCAGGAGGCCATCATCCTCGAAGACAGCGAGCTGGGCGATCTCAACGACGACATCAAGCACTGCCTGCGTTGCGGCAAGTGCAAGCCCGTATGCCAGACCCACATCCCCCGGGCCAACCTGCTGTACTCGCCGCGCAACAAGATTCTCGCCACGGGCCTGATGATCGAGGCTTTCCTCTATGAGGAGCAGACCCGCCGCGGCCTGTCCCTGCGCCATTTCGACGAGATGAACGACGTGGCCGACCACTGCACCGTCTGTCACAAATGCGAAAGCCCCTGCCCGGTGAACATCGACTTCGGCGACGTCACCGTGCGCATGCGCAAGATCCTGGTCGAGCGCGGGCAGAAGCGCTTCAGCCCCGGCGGCTGGGCCGCCATGCAGTTTCTCAACACCAGCAATCCCCGCGCCGTGCGCCTGCTGCGCATCGCCCTGGCGGGCTGGGGCTTCAAGGCCATCAGCCTGGGACACAAGGCGTTCAAGGCTTTCGGCCTGGTCAGAAAACTCCAGCGCCCCCCCGCCAACACCACGGGCAAACCCGCCATGAAATCCCTGGTGGTGGAGCTGGTGCAGCGCCCCATCAAGGTGGACCTGCCCGCCCTCACCTACCGCACCGCCCTGGGACTGGAAGACAAGACCCGCATCCCCATCATCCGCAAGCCGGACCTGCCCAGCATCGATGCCGAATCGGTGTTCTATTTCCCCGGCTGCGGCTCCGAACGGCTGTTCTCCGACATCGGGCTGGCCACCATCGCCATGCTCTACGAAAACGACGCCGAAGTGGTGCTGCCACCGGGTTACCTGTGCTGTGGCTATCCCCAGAGCGCCAACGGCGACCATGCCCGGGGAAAACAGATCACCACCGAGAACCGGGTGCTGTTCCACCGCATCGCCAACACCCTGAACTATCTCGACATCAAGACCGTCATCGTCTCCTGCGGCACCTGCATGGACCAGCTCCTCAAGTACGAGTTCGAGCGCATCTTCCCCGGCTGCCGGCTGCTGGACATCCACGAATGGCTGCTGGAAAAAGGCGTCACCCTGGACGGCTCCCAGGAAACCGAATACCTGTTCCACGATCCCTGCCACAGCCCCATGAAAACCTACCAGCCCCTGAAAGTGGCCAACGAACTGCTGGGCAAGGAAGTGAAACTCACCGACCGCTGCTGCGGCGAATCCGGCACCCTGGGCACCAGCCGCCCCGACATCGCCAGCCAGCTGCGCTACCGCAAGGCGGAAGA
>CAZFXI010000144.1:0-4660 GCA_964522855.1 uncultured Sedimenticola sp. | reverse complement strand
CGCATCCTTTCCAATGCACCGGTATCAGATGAAGCCTATGTTGCGCTGGGTCAGTACGCATCTGCGTTTGATGCTCCTGTCATCGAACGCCGGTTTTCAGCCATACCCGCTAGTGATTCGGGGAATGGAGAATATGAAATACATATTCCAGCAGCAGATGAACCAGCAGCTTCTCTATCCGCTGCTGCATCGAAAAAACCCTTCATGGTAGAAGCAGAAACCCTGGATTCACCCCTGGATGATATGCGAGACGCACTCGTCGACGCAGACGTCATTCTGGTAGTGGGCTATTTCAACAATGCTTATCAAAGTACACACTTCAACATTATGGAATCAGGCGTCACCCTGAAATATGCCGATGCCATTCATCTCGCTCAATCATTTGAACGTGCCTATGACGTGTTGACTTCCGCACCCTACAGCTTCAAATGCAAGTTCAACAGTTCTGGCAAGGTTGATATCTATGTCAAGAAGATGGCTTCTGGCACTTATGGTCTGGAACAATCTTCAGCACTCGGCAAACTGAACAACTATATTGAAGTGAATTTCGACAAGCTGGCTGACAAGACAGCCATCGAGCAAACAGCCGTACACGAGTTCTTCCACTACATTCAGGATCTGTATGACCCTCAGAGCATGAGGAACAAGTATTATCTGGGATCCCGATACTTGTGGCTGGAAGAAGCATCGTCTGTCTGGTCTGAAGAACTGGCTATCAACAATGATATTCCAGCCAATGTATTCATGACGCATGTCTGGAGCTCCCTCGGCAATGGCTTGCAGGCCGGCACCTTGGGAGTTCGGAAAAACCGACAATATGCTGGCTATGGCAGTGCCGGACTGATCAAATACATTTCCATGCTTCCCAATGGCTCCCGCCGCATACTCAATATCTTCGAAGATATCAATTTGAACAAGGATTCCATCACTGCCGTGCTGGATTACATGCAGCCAGTAACGCAGAACTGGAGCAACTATGTTACAAGCCTGGTAACCGGGAAGCTCTACGACATACGCTTCGGCTCTGAGTTGTTTGTCGACACTGCTGAGAAGCTCAGCATATCGGACGATTCAGGATTCAGAAAAGGCAAGGTCATCTACAATGCCTTCCCTGCTCTCAGTGCCAAAGGCTTCAAGCTGGATTTAGAAACAACCGCACAGACATCACTCACTGACAGACACATGCTGAGTACGAAACTGATTTTGAACAAGGAGCACACTGACGACTTGCAGATGTTCCTGATAAAAATCAGACGAAAGGACACATCTACATCTATTGAAGGTGAAGTCATTGGTGAGGCAACCAAGGTCAATGACAGCCTGAAATTCGATGTCCCCAATATTAAGCAACTGTATACCAATGGTTGGAAGGTTTATCCACTTGTCATAAACCGAAGCACGGAAGAGCCCTACGATCAAAGTATCCATACCGGGCTGACCATGGCCGTCACCAGTGATGAACAGATTGATCTGAAGGCCATGGAAGTGCCCGGCCATCAAGCCTATGGTGGAATCCCCATGATGCATGCATCTGGAAGCATGAAGACTGGAGGATGGACAAACTATGAAATGAAGGATTTTCTTCCTCACGATCCCGGAACAGTCCTGCCTTTCCTGCGCTTGAAAATACCCGGCGTCATGCCATTACCGATGGAACTGACCTATCAGGCAACGATTACCAACGGCTTGAAAATCGGCCCTCCGGATGCAAACGACTATTACACGGTCTGGAGTGTAGGTGAATTGCAAGGTTATGAGCTTGCCATCAGCACATATGAGAGAGGTCAGACCGAGCCCACGCCCTATATGACCCTGTCGTCCACGGATGGTCATTTTCTGTTCGATATTCCAGGCGATACGACGGTCATGTTGAGCGGACTCATGGAGGTTTCATACACCGTTGGGGAACAACGTTACGATGAGAATGACGACCCCGTCGGAAACCCTTCCTCCCATCATTCAACAAGTGCAATTCTGTTTTTCTTCATGGAGCTTTGAACATGGTCAGGCGCAGCAACAATCCTTCTGCATCCATGTTGGCGAACCAGCACAACATCCTAACCCCGGGCATCCTGTTGATTGCCGCATTGCTGACCACCGGGATTGCAGTTGCGGATCCTGCACTGTCCCTGCACGCGAACAACGGTCTTATCGGCAGTGAATTCCAGGCCAGGGTATCCGTTACCCCAGAATCACTAACCTCCACCGGGGGCTTCAATGGCAGCATCTTGCTGCCGGACAGCATGAACATCACCGGGGCCAGCCTGGGCAGGGCCGTCAGCGCCGGGGAATTCTCATTGCGCCATGCACAAAATGACGGCTTCCGCTTCGTCATCTATTCACACAGCGCCAATACCACGGTGAATGGCGAGATTCTGCAGTTCAATGTCCATATCGATGCCAGCGAAACACCCGGTGTGCGCCAGCTGGCCTTTGCTACAACCAATCCCGACCCACGGGTAAACAGCCGCCACGCCATCAGCAATGTGGATGGCTCCTTGTCTCTGTCGCACACCACGGTCAACACAAGCTTCCTTATCTACAACATGACATCAGATCATGACGGTGACGGCATGAGCGACTACTACGAATCCCGATACGGTCTCGACCCATTCGTGAATGATGCCAACGAGGACCCCGATGGTGACGGTTATACCAATCTGGATGAATACAATCGCCATTCCGACCCCAAAGATCAGAATGACTACAATGACTGCCTGGGAGATGAAATCCACATCGTATCCCACGACTATACAGACATCCGCACCTATATATGCCGGGCAAACAGTACACTCATCATGGACAGTAGCGCCAATATCAGCATCTCGGACACGGCAACGGTGTACTTTGGCGCACCGGCGGTCATCGTGGAATCAGGCGCAACCTTGACCATAAAATCCGGCGGTATCTTCAAGGTCTATTGATTCGCAGCATGAAAATTTGTCATTTCGGTACAGGCGAGAATCCATCGCGACAAAGCGACGGCTTATTCGACAGTGCCTTTCACTGGGTTCTTGCCTTCGTAGGAATGACAAGAGAAAGCCTTTAATGCGCTAAAAAGTGATAGCTGAGCTTTGTAACAAATCACTATTGAAAATAAACATTTCGCACCAGGCGGATATGAAGGCTCGTCGTATTCTTGGGCCGGTATCTGGACTCACCGAAATTAAAATGGACAGCCCATGCATCTGTCCCATTGCGAGCGGAGGGCGAGGCCGTCCAGTACCATTCTGAGGGAGTGTTTGGGAAAAGCACCGCATTGGCTGCAGGATCAATACAGCGTTGTTCCCGTATGGACAACAACTCCTTCAGGTTAGGCAAACGCCATTCGGGATCACCACTGGCGGGATCGGTGTATGCCGCTTGCAGCGCCTGTTGCCAGGTATAGGTATTGGCATTGCCATTTTCGCAATTATCACCGGACTGCCCCAGTGAACAACGCTTCCAGATCAGCTGGGTTCGGGTATCGATCACCTCATCCCCATCAATGATAAAGCGCTCGACAGGGGTGCTTTCCTCGATACTATTCACACACTCCTGGCTATGAACTGCAGCAGCAAACACCAATGTACAAAAGAAAAAAAGCATCTTTTTCATTTCGTGCTCCTTCAGGACAGCAAACGACAAGTAAAAGGGGGCAAGCACATTCAATCTGCTTCACGCACGAGCCGCACGCGATAGTCAGAGGATTTAAGAATTGCATCCACACGACCATCGGCGAATTCCACATACTCCGCCCATGGCGAGCCGACAGCGGAAGGCGTGCTGGTCCAATACCGGTCTGGAATAGTATTGGGAAAATAATTGCTATCGATAGCCGTTACATAGCGATCCAGACTGAGAATTCCCACCAGCTCTGAGAAAGAAGGCAAACGCCAGTCATCTGCGCCGCACAGCGCTTGTGCGTTCACCGCTTCCACGAACGCCTGCGTATCACAGTCGCTGCCGCTGCACAGACCATCGTTTGCCACACCTGAACTGCCACCATTGCTGTCAGTATCAGGGTTGTACCAGGAATAGGTGTTGTCCTTGTTACGCAGGCTGTTGAACACATCGTCCTTTACTTCCCAAATAAAGCCGGTGACATTGTCTTTGACACAGGACCAATCAGTAGCAGAAGCGGCAAGCACATTGCCCTGGGCATCCAGTTTGGTGAAGCTGAAGCCGGCATGGCCGTCCCCGTCATCATTCCAGATGGAATCCCGGCCATAGCGCGCATCCTGTCCCGGATATGTGACCGGAGAGTTGGGCAAATTATTGTTGCTGTCATCGCCATATTCGACGATACCGGTATCGTTCAATTCGCCCGTATCGGTGATCACCCGCAACCTCCCCACCATCGACACCTTCTTCGTGAAGGATATCCTGGGGGAAATCAGGTTGAAAGCCACATTCGCGGGCACGGCAACATCGTCGCCAACGGTAATGCTACTCGATGCGAGGCAGTTGATTACTTCGCCCGGAGTGAAGTCACTCGGTGACAGGTTTTTGATCGTGATATCGTTGATCCCTATTCCCAACCAGACAGGACAGTCGGTAGAAGCATTGACGATGGAACCGAACACACTGAAAGACAACACGGTCAATCCTCCGATCAGGCGGAAAAAACCGTCTCTCCATCTCTGATGGGTCATACATCATACCTCATGAAAAATGCTTC
>CAZFXI010000143.1:0-4689 GCA_964522855.1 uncultured Sedimenticola sp. | reverse complement strand
CTACTGTTTGTGGGGAAATGCTGGATATTAACCTGATCACGCTGTCCTTCCAAGAGCCCGAGTTGGAGCGGTCTTTCCGCGAAAACTACAACCGGCGATTTCACTACCAGTCCCTGCTGGCCATGGGGTTGGCGCTGGGATTGTATTGCCTTTTCGGGGTGCTCGACTGGTTGCTCTACCCCGAACTAGTAGTGGAATTGTGGGGCATTCGCTATGTGTATTCCCTCCTGCCCCTGTTGTTGATCATGCTGGGGCTCGCCGGGAAAATGTACTGGCGTTATAACCAGCAGCTCATGGCCTTGTCGTTGGTCGTCGCGAATGTGGCGATTGTCGCCATGACGGTGGTGATACCCGCAGAGATGAACGATGTCTATGTCGGGGGGTTGATGCTGGTAGCTCTGTACGGCTATACGGTGGCGCGCATGCGTTTCGTGTGGGCCACGGCAGCGAACTGGCTGGGGCTGCTTGCCTATAATTTGGCAAATATCTGGTGGGGTGATGCCAGCCATTGGGATCTGATTGCAGGAAACTTCTTTTGCGTGTCGACCAATTTCATGGGCATGGTGGCCTGCTATTCCATGGAATATGACAGCCGTCGCGGATATCTGCTGCAGCAGGAGCTGAAGGAAGAGCGCTCTAGGCTCAACCTGGTCAACCGACGACTCGAGAAACAGGCGCTGACCGATGACCTCACCAAACTGGCCAATCGCCGCAGTTTCTTCGAGCATTTTTATGAGGAATGGCGCCGTGCAAAACGCCACGGGCAATGCCTGGCCCTGATCATGATCGACGTGGACTATTTCAAGCGGGTGAATGACAGGTATGGACACCAGGCGGGAGATGAATGTCTGAAACAGATCACTGAGGTATTGGGCTCCCACGCCCGCCGGGCCGGGGAAATCGCCGCGCGGCTGGGTGGGGAAGAGTTTGTTTTGCTGCTGCCGGACTCGACCGCGGAGACGGCTTGTGAGGTTGCCGAAGCGATGCGTAGTGATATTGCTGCACTGGATTTCGTTATTTCCCGGCCGGTAGCTGGAAGTGGGCTGCGCCTCACGATCAGCTGCGGCACCGCCAGTGTCATTCCCGACGATGAATTTACGCCAGAAAGCCTGCTGTCCAGGGCGGATCGGGCTTTGTATGATGCCAAGGATCAGGGGAGGGACCTGGTCGTTTGCGGGGATGTCTCCATGATCGGCGTGGAGAGCAAAGCCTGATCGCCAGGTTAATAACAGTTGGATATACAGGAGGCTGTAATCGTGCCAAAGATGACCATACGTGAGGAGCTGGAAATGCTTCGCAAGGAAGTGGAGGAGCTGAAACGCCGACAGGCAGAAGCGGAAAAGGATGAGCCATCGCCAGCGGGAGATGCCGAGACGCTCATTCACCAGAAGCTGGAACAGGCTGGCGAGAAGGTAAGCGAGATCACCGATGAAATGAAGGATCAGCTGGAAGAGCTGGCAGATACGCTCAAGAAGGAATACGAACACCTGTCTCCTGTCGCGGCGGTGTTCCTGTTTGCCTTGGGTGCGGTATTCGGGCGAGCCATTTCATCGAAATAGGGAGAAGATCATGAAAGAAGACTTCAATGCCAAGCTCAATCTTCTCATCAAGAGCGAGAAAGCACTGTTTCGCCTGGAGATGCGCAAGAAGGGCCGTCAGAGCCTGTTTGTCGCTATTGCTCTGCTGGCCGTGCTGGTGGCGCTGGCGCTGCTCAATGTCACCATCTATCTTTATCTGGAAACCCGGTTCAGCCCCATGGCATCAGCGGGCATTCTATCCGGCCTCAATCTGGCGATTGCGCTGATCTTTTTCATCGTTGCAGCCCGTCAGAATACCGGGCCGGAGGCTGAATCACTGGAGGAGATCCGTGAGTTCGCCTGGAAACAGGTGTCACAGGACCTGGATGGCGTGAAGCAGCAAGTAGGAGAGTTCAGTGATGGCATCAAGCGGGTAAGCGGGAGCATCAATTCGGTGATGCACAGAGACTACTCGGCGCTGGCCGCCATGCTGCCCTTTGTCCAGTCGCTGCTTGTGGCGCGCAAGAAAAAACGGGAAAAAGAGCAATCAGAATAGGCCAGCGATTTGCTGGCAATAGCCATGGCTCCTGGGTCAATGGCCGCAATACTGGTCAGCTGCAGGGCTGATTGAGTTTGTTTTTCAATTCGGCGGCCATGCCGTTCAGATTGGGCTTCTGCCGCCGCCAGGCTGGCAGCTTCATGAGCCGTCTTTCAGCTTCACAATAGGCGCTCTTTGCCCACAGCCTAGCTGACTCAGCGGAGCCGAGTGTCAGGTATAGGAATAAGGAACAGTGCGGCCTGTATTGCCCGCCTGATTTTTGGCATACTGTCGCATCGACCCATTCAAGACGAAATGCCTGCATGAGCACTGATCTGATTCGTATCGCCACCCGAAAATCCCCCCTCGCCATGTGGCAGGCGGAACATGTTGCCGCTGCCTTGCGGGCAGCCCATCCCGGTATCCAGGTAGAACTGCTGGGCATGAGTACCCAGGGTGACAAGATTCTCGATACGCCCCTGGCCAAGATTGGCGGCAAGGGGCTGTTCGTCAAGGAGCTGGAGCAGGGCATGCTCGAAGGCAGCGCCGATATCGCCGTGCATTCCATGAAGGATGTGCCGGTGGAATTGCCTGAAGGTCTGCATCTGCCGGTGATCATGGAGCGGGAAGATCCCAGGGATGCCTTCGTTTCCAATCGCTATGCGACTCTGGACGAGCTGCCACAGGGTGCGAAAGTGGGTACTTCCAGCCTGCGTCGCCAGAGCCAGATCATGGCCAATCGCCCCGATCTGGAATTGTTGCCCCTGCGTGGTAACGTAAATACCCGCCTGCGAAAACTCGATGACGGGGAATACGATGCGATCATCCTCGCAGCCGCCGGTCTGATCCGTCTGGAGTTCGGCGAGCGTATCCGCGCCTCCATCGAACCGGAGCAAAGTCTGCCCGCCATCGGTCAGGGCGCCGTGGGCATAGAGTGTCGGACTGATGATGCCCGGGTAAACAATCTCATCGCAGCGCTGCATGATGCCGATACCGCCAGTCGGGTGCGGGCGGAGCGAGCCATGAACAACCGGCTGGAAGGCGGCTGCCAGGTGCCCATCGCGGGTCATGCCATCCTCGAAGGCGATGAGTTGTGGTTGCGCGGGCTAGTCGGCAGTGTAGATGGCAGGACCATCATCCGTGACGAGGTTCGCGGTCATCGTGATGAGGCCGAAGCGCTGGGTTTGGCCCTGGCGGAACGCCTGCTGGATGATGGTGCGGCGGAGATCCTCAAGGAGTTGTATCAGAACCCATGAGCTGTCATCTGCGCGGGCTCAGCGTGCTGGTTACTCGTCCGGTGGATCAGGCAGAGCAGCTGTGCCTTATGATTGAAAAAGCTCATGGTCGGCCCCTGCGTTTTCCCGCCATGGAAATCGTCCCCATGGAGAACCCCGAAGTGGCGGCGCAGACGCTGGCAGGGATTGGCCGAGACAGCCTGCTCATCTTCATCAGCATCAATGCCGTCCGCCATGCTTTCCCTCTGCTGCCCGACGAACTCCCCTTGAATATTCAAATTGCCGCCATCGGCAAAGCCACGGCGGCTGCTCTCGAAGATTATGGCTTGCCCGTCACCCTGCTACCTGAAAGCCGGTTTGATAGTGAAAGCCTGTTGGCCCTCGACGCATTGCAAGATATGCAGGGCCGGCAGGTGATCATCGTGCGTGGCACAGGCGGTCGTGAGCTGTTGAAGCAGGCACTGGAAAAGCGCGGTGCAACAGTGGCGTATGCCGAAGTGTATGAGCGGCGTAGACCTCAGCGCAGTGCAGATAATCTGCTGCGCGGCTGGAAACAGATGGTGGGCGCGGTGACCGTGACCAGTTCAGAAATGCTGGACAACTTGCTGCAGATGCTGGGAGAAGCCGGGTCCGAGTTGTTGCAAACCACTCCCCTGGTAGTGCTCAGCGAGCGTACCGCCGAGCACGCTTTCAACCTGGGCTGCCGGAAAGTCTGGGTGACGGACGTGGCGGGGGATCGTGGTATTCTCCAGACTTTGTGCGACATTGTGGATGACCGATAAGTGAAACCTCTTCTGCGTTACCTGACCAGCGAACAGGCCACCAACCGTCTGGTAGTGATCGGCATCGTGCTGGGCATCCTGTTTGGCATGTTTCTGCCCGAGTGGGCTCTGGCGCAAAAGGCGCTGGGCAAGGCTTTCGTGGCCTTCCTCAAGATGCTGGTGGTGCCCCTGGTGTTTGCCTCCATCTATGTGGCCATTTCCGGTCTGGGTGGGCTGGAACAGCTGCGCCGCATCGGACTCAAGACCGTGGGGCTGTATGTGCTCACCACGGCCCTGGCGGTGTTGCTGGCGATCATGGCCATGGATCTCTTTCCCATCGGTGACGCGGTTTCCTCGGCAGGCTTGAGCTATGACCGGGCGAAAGACGTGGCGCCCTTTTCCCTCAGCACCATGCTGCTCAGTTTCATTCCCACCAACATCTTCAATTCCCTGGCCACGGGTTCCATGATGCAGGTGATCGTGTTCGCCATCCTGTTCGGCATCGCCAGCCTGTATCTGGAAGAGCAGCATCATAGTGTGATGCTGGATGTATTCACGGGGATCAGCGAGGCGATGCTCAAGCTGGCCCGTTGGGTGATCCTGTTCACCCCCCTGGGGGTGTTCAGCCTGATCAGTTA
>CAZFXI010000142.1:0-4715 GCA_964522855.1 uncultured Sedimenticola sp. | reverse complement strand
CAGATCAGGGATTGGTGAACCAGCCTGTCACGATAAAAAGTTGATAGTCGCCAACGGCACAAAGCGCTACAAGAAATGTCGAGCTACTCCATCCGGGTCGCTTGGCCGAGCCAGCTTCGTCCTGGAGATGATTCGTTGAATCAGGGACTGTTTGGTTTTATAAGAAAGTTCAATGATATCGGCATCCTCCCGCGCAGACATCAGATAGTCATCACTGGTGAGCAATTCATCCACCAGGCCCAGTGCTTTTGCGCGGCTACCCAACCAGTGTTCACCCGTGGCGACTTTGGTGATATCCAGATCCGGGCGCTGCTCATGGACAAATGTTTTGAAGATGTCATGGGTTTCTTCAAGCTCTTCCTGCATCTTCTTCCTCGCTTCGGGCGTATTCTCGCCAAACAACGTCAGGGTGCGCTTGTATTCGCCAGCGGTAAGCTGCTCGAAATCCACATTGTGTTTTTTCAGGAGTTTATTGAAATTGGGGATTTGCGCCAGTACGCCGATTGAGCCAATGACGGCAAAGGGTGCAGCAATAATCTTGTCAGCCACACAGGCCATCAAATAGCCGCCACTGGCAGCCACCTTGTCTACCGAGACGGTCAATGGGATATTCTTGTCCCGGATGCGCTGTAGCTGTGACGCCCCCAGGCCATAGCCATGAACCATGCCGCCGCCACTGTTCAAGCGCACCAGCACTTCATCCTCCCTCGTGGCCAGTGTCAATACCGCACTGATTTCCTCGCGTAGATGCTCCACCGCCGAGGCATGAATATCGCCACTAAAATTCAGTACGAAGAGGCGTTTCTTACATGCCCGGTTTGTGGCGTCCTGTTTGTTATCTTTATTCGCTGTTTGCTTGGCCTTTTTGGCATCAGCTTTTTCTTGTTTTTTTAGCGCCTTGTTTTTTGCCTTGAGCGCTTCTTTGCTGAGAAGGGCTGCTTCAAGACTGCGGCTCATGGCCTTGTACTTATCGTTGAGGTTGTTGATTTCAAGGTGTTCATGATGGACGGCGCGGGAGCGCTTGCTTAGGACAATCAAGCCTCCTGTCAGCGCCAGTATGGCGATTACCACCGTCACTGATTTGGCCAGAAAGAGCCCGTATTCCTGCATGAATTCCATTTGTTTTGCCTCGAATCGTTATTCCTGGCCAGTAGCTGTGATTTAGCGAGCTGTTGATAAACGGAGGGCGACTTGAGGTGTTTGTATCACAGTGGCGTGGCATTTTCAAAAATAGCCCTGTGGGCAGGTCTGTTGTGGCACGGGGTGTGCGGCATCAAGACTTCCCGAATTTATCCGCCATTCCCGGCACCAGTTCACCGATGAACTTCTGATGGAAACCGATCCACAGCACCAGCGGTGTCACTGCCGGGAGGATAAGGTAACCGAACTGGTAACCCAGGGCGACCAGCTCTTTCTGGTAGGGGGTGAAACCGAGCTGGGATGACAGGCTGGCGTCCAGCCGGAACAGCAGGGTCTTGAGGATGTCGAAGCTCACTCCCCAGGTCTGGGCCAGTACCAGGATGATGAAACCAATGACCCAGTGTATCCATTTGGCTCTTTCCTCATCGGGGGTGGCCAGTATCAGTGCGGTGTACAGGGGGATGCTGTAGCCGTACATCAGGGAATTGACGCTGAATACCAGTTCTGCCACTTGGCCCTCGGGCACTTGTATGTCAGGCAGGGAAGGGGGTGTGAATTGCAGCACCACGTTCAGTAGATGCCCCTGAAACTCGATGTCCTTTATGAAGTCCGGCAGCCAGGCGGTCATGATGCTGTCTACCAGAAAGAAGGTGGGTACGCCGACGATGCCTTTCATGTAGTACCAGACCGCAAAACACAGGGGCAGCCATAAGATGACCTTGAGCGCAAAGGACTTGACCGGGCTAGCTGGCATGGGCCGGCTCCTGCCTGGCGGGAAGGAAACGCAGCCAGATGAGGAACACGATGAGCACGTCCAGCATGATCAACGCCTGCCAGACATACAGGTGCGCCCAGTCGAAGGCGGTCTTGTTCCATTGGCCGAGATAGAACAGGCTGATGATGCGCAGCAGATTCATGGCCTGGATGGCGAAGAAGCCAATGCCGATGCCCATGAGCTTGAGCTTCCACGGGGCGGGCATGGCGAGCATGGCGGCGATCAGCACGATAGTCGCTT
Organism: uncultured Sedimenticola sp.; assembly: GCA_964522855.1. Lineage (GTDB taxonomy): Bacteria > Pseudomonadota > Gammaproteobacteria > Chromatiales > Chromatiaceae > Thiolapillus. The sequence continues at coordinate 2,560 of CAZFXI010000142.1, read as the reverse complement.
CCACACCATTGCAGCCGGCCTCGATGGCCACGGCAAAGCCGCTTTGCTGATCCCGGATGATATTGCTGTAGGCGACCACGCCTTCATCGAACAGTTGCACCAGCCAGGCGCTCAAAGAGGCAATGGATTCGGTGAAGGGAATCACGATGGCTTGCTGCACGGGAGGGGTGAGTTCTGCGGTGAACAGAACGCCCTGAATAAGCAAAAAGACGAAGAAGAAGCGTAGCACCGGTAAGCCGCTGATGGATGTGTTGACCCGATGATATAGGATTCGATCCTGTCTATCTATCCATTGGCGTGCGCGCCAATGCCCAGATCTGCACTTTCTCTACCCCGGCTTTGCGCAGGGTTTTTGCCACTTCCCTCGCCGTGGTGGCTGTGGTCACCACATCATCGATGACGGCAACATGACGATGTTTTGCTCTGTTGTCGAAATTGAAACAGCGGCGCAGGTTCTTCTTTCTCTCCCGTTTGCCCAAGTTGTGCTGGGGCAGGGTCTCGCGTGCCTTGCGCAGCAGCCAGGGCGACCAGGGAATGCCTAGTTCTTTCGACAGTACCCGGGCAATTTCGCTGCTGTGGTTGAATCCGCGTGCTTTGAGTTGTCGCTTGTGCAGTGGAACGGGGATGAGTAAATCCGGTCGATCCTGGGGTGGGATTTCCTTTGCCAGCAGTTGTGCCAGCAACCGCCCTCTAGGGAGCTTGTGCTGGAATTTCAGCTGCTGGATCAGCTCATCGATGGGCGCTTCATAAAGCCAGGGTGTGATGATGCGGGAGAAGGGAGGCGGTTTTTGCGAGCAGCTTCCGCACAGATTTCCCGCTGCAGAACCGGGAGGCAGGGGCAATGCACAACAAGGGCAGCAAGATCGGTTGTCTGGCAGATTGGCGCGGCAGCCGTCGCAGATATCCAGGCCATTTTTACCCGGCTGACCGCAAATCAGACAGGTCGGGGGAAAAATCAGACGTTGCCAGTTGTAAACCATGTTGCCTCCTGCAAGTTGACAGACGAGAATCCTTCTCTACACTGGTGCAGCCTTATTCTAGTCTTTTGATTGTTCCCATGAAACCCGAAATTCGCCATGACTGGTCCATCGAAGAGGTGGAAGCCCTTTTGAATCTGCCCTTCAACGACTTGTTGTTCGATGCCCAGCGCATCCATAGACAACAGTTCGATCCCAATCAGGTGCAGGTGAGCACCTTGCTGTCCATCAAGACCGGTGCCTGCCCGGAAGACTGCGGCTACTGCTCCCAGAGCGCCCGCAACGATACCAGCCTGGAGCGTGAACGCCTGCTGCCCATCGATGAAGTGCTGGAATCGGCGGCTGCGGCAAAAGAAAATGGCGCCACCCGTTTCTGCATGGGGGCCGCCTGGCGCAATCCCACGGATACCAATCTGCAGAAAGTGGCGGACATGGTGAAGGCGGTGAAAGGCATGGGCATGGAAACCTGCCTGACCCTGGGCATGCTCACGGCTGCACAGGCGCAAAAGCTGAAAGACGCCGGGCTGGATTATTACAATCACAACCTGGATACCTCGCCGGAATTCTATGCTGAGGTGATCACCACGCGCACCTATGAAGACCGCCTGCAAACTCTGGATCACGTGCGCAAGGCTGGGCTGAATGTCTGCTCCGGCGGTATTCTTGGCATGGGTGAGAGCCGCCGGGACCGCGCTTCCATGCTCTGTCAGTTGTCCAATCTGCCCAGCCATCCCGAATCCGTGCCCATCAACCTGCTGGTGCAGGTGGAAGGCACGCCTTTGTTTGGTGTGGATGAGCTCGATCCCCTGGAGTTTGTGCGTACCGTGGCCGCGGCGCGCATCATGATGCCTAAATCCTATGTGCGCCTGTCTGCGGGGCGCACGGAAATGAGCGATGAGCTGCAGGCCCTGTGTTTCTTTGCCGGCGCCAATTCCCTGTTCTACGGCGAGCGCCTGCTCACCACGGACAACCCCGAAACCGATCGGGACAAGCAGTTGTTCGAGCGCTTGGGTCTGTCCATGGAGCAGCATGTAGAAACGGAAAAACCTCCCGAGGGCCGTGCCTGCCATCGTGTATAAGGTGCTGATCGACAAGGTAGCTGGTAGGTTGGGCAAAGGCCGACAGGCTGTGCCCAACAAAGGCACTGTTCGTCGGGCTTGGCAGATGTTGGGCATGTCGCTGCGCTCCTTTGCCCAACCTACGCCGTTACCCCTGTAGGAGCGGTGTTACAGGCCGCGACCCAGCCATGAAAGACCTGCGCCCCTTTCTGAACCAGACCCGCCAGGCCAGCCTCTACCGCCAGCGCCGGGTGCTGGACTCTCCCCAGCGGCCTGAAGTGCTGGTGGACGGCAAGCCCATGCTCAGTTTCTGCAGCAACGATTATCTGGGTTTGGCCGCAGACAGTCGGGTGGCCGAGGCGTTTCGCAAGGGCATAGATCGCTGGGGCAGTGGCAGCGGCGCCGCGCATCTCGTAACAGGCCACAGCCGTGCCCATCAGCAACTGGAACAGGAGCTGGCCGAATTCACGGGACGCGAGCGGGCGCTGCTGTTTTCCAGCGGTTACATGGCGAACCTGGCCGTGA
>CAZFXI010000141.1:0-4784 GCA_964522855.1 uncultured Sedimenticola sp. | reverse complement strand
AGGGCATTCAGCGTCTGCGTGACGAGCACCCCAGCGAGCGCATCAATGGTATGGCAAACGACTTGCTGGGTCAGCTGGAAACGTCTTACGAAACCCGTAAAGGTTATTGGAAGGGCGGCACCATTTCCGTATTCGGTTATGGCGGCGGCATCATCCCCCGTTTCACCGAGCTGAAGAACGACGACGGCAAGTCCCGTTTTCCTGAGGCACAGGAATTCCACACCATGCGTATCCAGCCTCCCGGTGGCTTCCATTACACCACCGATATGCTGCGCGAGATCATGGATCTGGACGAGAAATACGGTTCCGGCATGATCTGTCTGCACGGTCAGACGGGTAACCTGATGCTGGTCGGCATGGATTCCAACGCGATCCAGCCTTTCTTCGATGATATGAATGCCATTGGCTGGGACCTCGGTGGAGCCGGTCCTTGCGTACGCACCGGCATGTCTTGCGTAGGCGCGGCGCGTTGCGAGCATTCCAACGCCGATGAGATGAAGATCAACCGCGTATTGCTGAACAATTTCCAGGATGACATGCACCGTCCTGCGCTGCCTTACAAGTTCAAATTCAAGGTTTCCGGTTGCGCCAACGACTGCACCAACTCTATTCAGCGTGCGGACATGGCCATTATCGGCACCTGGCGTGACGACATGAAGGTCAATCAGGATGAAGTCAAAGCCTATGTTGAGCAGAAAGGCCGCAAGTATGTTGTGGACAACGTCATCAGCCGTTGCCCCACCAACTCCCTGTCCCTGAACGATGACGACACCCTCGAAGTGAACAACAAGGACTGCGTCCGTTGCATGCATTGCATCAACGTCATGACCAAGGCGCTGTCTGCCGGCGACGACAAAGGTGTGACCATCCTTATCGGCGGCAAGCGTACCCTGAAGATCGGTGATCTGTTCGGTACGGTGCTGATTCCGTTCATGAAGCTGGACACCGATGAAGATTACGAAAAGCTGGTGGAACTGGCTGAAGAATGTATCGACTTCTTTGCCGAGAATGCCCTCGAGCACGAGCGCACCGGTGAGATGATCGAGCGTATTGGCCTGGCCAACTTCCTGGAAGGCATTGGTGTCGATATCGATCCCAACATGATCAATCATCCTCGCACCAGCAGCTACGTTCGCATGGACGACTGGGATGAAGAAGCCGCCAAGTGGGAAGAAAGCAAGGCTGGCTGATCCAGTAACTTTTTGATCCGATCGGCAGGCAGTGGTTTTATGCCACTGCCTGCACTGAACAACACGATTTATTATTTAGGAGGTTCGCATGTCAGATGCACCTGTTATGCCCATTGAATCTGGAACGCCTGACAGTTTCCAGTATATGCACCCCACATTGCGTAAGAACTATGGTCAGTGGGCCTATCACGATCGCCCTCGTCCCGGTGTTCTGCATCATGTGTCCAAATTTGGCGATGAGATCTGGACGGTAAAAGCCGCTTCTCCCCGTCAGCTCGATATCATGACGCTGCGTGAGATCTGTGATATCGCTGATGAGTTCTGCAAGGGCTATCTGCGTTTCACCATGCGTGGCAACATCGAGTACATGGTAACCGACGAGTCTCAGCTCGAGCCGTTGATCAAAACCTTGAACGATGCTGGCTACCCCATTGGCGGTACCGGCAACTCTGTCACCATGATCTCTCATACTCAGGGCTGGTTGCACTGCGATATTCCCGGTACCGATGCTTCCGGCGTGGTCAAATCCTTGATGGACCAGTTGATTGACGAGTTCGTCGTGGAAGAGATGCCTAATCGTGTGCATATCACCACATCCTGCTGCCAGATCAACTGTGGTGGCCAGGGTGATATCGCTATCAACATTCAGCACACCAAGCCCCCCAAGATCAATCATGATCTGGTTGGCAATGCCTGTGAACGACCTTCCGTTGTAGCCCGTTGTCCGGTGGCGGCGATTCGTCCCGCCATGGTTAACGGCAAGCCTACCCTGGAAGTGGACGAGAAGAAGTGCATCTGCTGTGGTGCCTGCTTCCCTCCCTGTCCGCCCATGCAGATCAACGATCCAGAGCACTCCAAGCTGGCTATCTGGGTTGGTGGCAAGCATTCCAATGCCCGTTCCAAGCCCATGTTCCACAAGCTGGTGGCCGCTGGCCTGCCGAACAACGCACCTCGCTGGCCCGAAGTCGCCGAAGTGGTCAAGAAGATCCTTGCTGCTTACAAGGAAAACGCCAACGACTATGAGCGCATGGGCGAATGGGTAGAGCGTATCGGCTGGCAGCAGTTTTTCGATCTGACCGGCCTGCCGTTCACCAAGTATCACATCGATAACTGGCGCGGAAGTCGTAACAGCCTTAATCAGTCCGCACACATCCGCTTCTGAGAAGGAGTCGTATAGGTTATGAAATTTTCTATACAAGTAAATGAGGGTCCTTATCAGCATCAGGCCAGTGATTCTGCTTATCAGTTCACCAAGGCGGCGCTGGAGAAAGGCCACGAGTGCTTCCGTGTATTTTTCTATCACGACGGCGTGCTCAACGGCACCCGTCTGACCACGCCTCCCCAGGACGATCGCAATATCGTCAACAACTGGACCGAGCTGGCAGAGAAATACGATCTGGATCTGGTGGTTTGTGTTGCTGCGGCACAACGCCGTGGCATCGTCGATGACGGCGAAGCAGAGCGCAACGGTAAAGATGCGACCAATATTGCTCCCCGGTTCCGTATTTCAGGTCTGGGACAGTTGGTGGAAGCGGCCATTCAAAGTGAACGTCTGGTCGTATTCGGCGATTAACAGGAGGATCGAATAATGTCTGATACAAAGAATTTCATGTTCCTCAATCGTCGTGCACCTTATGGAACTATTTACGCTTGGGAATCTCTGGAAGTCGTGCTGATTTCCGCTGCTTTCGAGCAGAACGTGAGTGTGATGTTTGCCGATGACGGTGTGTATGAACTGACCAAGGGTCAGGATACCGCCGGTATAGGCATGAAGAACTTCTCTCCCACCTATCGAACGTTGGGTGACTACGAAGTCCGCCACATGTATGTGGACAAGGCTTCCCTGGAAGCCCGCGGTCTGACTGCTGACGACTTGGTTCAGGTCGAATGGGAAGACTGGGAAACGGAAGAGTCTGTGGACAATATCGTGGAAGTCGTTGATTCCGAGAAAGTGGCCGAGCTGCTTACCGAATCCGACGTCGTATTCAGTTTCTGAGGAGAGAGCAATGAGCGATCTGCACACTGTAAATAAATCGCCTTTCGAGAAGAGCTCCCTGGAAAGCTGCTTGCGCTTCTCCATGGCTGGTTCTGCTATCTTGCTGTATGAAGATGGCGTATATGCTGCGCTGAAAGGCACCGCTGTCGAAAGCATGATTGCATCTGTTGTCGGCGAAAAGAAAGTCTATGTACTGGGTCCTGATTACAAGGCTCGAGGTTTGGACGAATCTCGCATCATCGATGGTGTGGAAGTAGTGGATTACGCGGGTTTTGTGGACTTGGTTGACACGAATGACAAGGTTCAGGCTTGGGTTTGATTGGTTCCCGATCCTGTATAAATTTTTGATTTGATTTTTTTGGAGATAGAAACATGCCTATCGAAGTAGATGGTAAGACTTTTGAGACTGATGAAGAAGGCTACCTGGTAAACCTGAACGATTGGGTTCCTGGTGTTGCCGAAGTTATGGCCAAGGAAGACGATCTAGAGCTGACCGAAGATCACTGGGATATCATCAATTTCCTGCGTGAATACTATGAAGAGTACCAGATCGCTCCTGCGGTTCGTGTACTGACCAAAGCCGTAGGCAAGCGCCTCGGCAAAGAGAAGGGAAACAGCAAATACCTGTACGGCCTGTTCCCCTACGGTCCTGGTAAGCAAGCCTGCCGTTATGCCGGCTTGCCTAAGCCGACTGGTTGCGTTTAATCGCAGAGTGAACCGGTGGGAAGGCGGTTTCGGCTGCCTTCCCGGTTTTTCCGAAATCTGAAAGAGTTTTTCGAAACATGTCACTTGCTATCACAGTGCTTTTCTACTTTGCCACGGTTATCCTGATCGCCGGATTGGCATATCGTATCTGGGTTTATGCAAAGGTTCCTGCGCCCTTGAGGATTGCAACGACGCCAGCACCGGTGACCAAAGGTGGGGTAGTCCTGCGAATGTTCCGTGAAGTGGCCTTTTTCGAAAGTCTTTTCAAGAGCAACAAGCTGTTGTGGTTACTTGGCGTGCTGTTCCACTTTGGCTTGTTGTTGGTTCTGATTCGTCATCTGCGCTATTTTATTAATCCGGTACCGACAGTGATCGAACTCATGCAGCCGTTTGGTAAATATGCGGCATTTGCCATGATCATCGGTTTGCTGGGATTGTGGGCGCGTCGTTTTGTTATTGATCGTGTGCGTTATATCAGTTCGCCTTCGGATCATCTGATTTTGGCATTGCTGGTATTGATTGGTATCAGTGGCGCTTCCATGACCTTTGTGTCTCATGTGGATATTATTGGTCTGAAGAATTTCACCATGGGCTTGCTGACCTTCGATTGGAAACCCCTGCCATCTGACCCCTTGTTGGCGATTCATCTGATACTGGTCTCGGTGCTGATGATCATCTTCCCATACAGCAAACTGTTGCATGGTGTGGGCGTATTTTTCAGTCCGACCCGCAACCAGGTGGACAATCCACGGGAAAAGCGCCATGTAGTGGATTGGGCGCGCAAATTTGAAGAAAACTCCTGATAACTGTACGGCATCGTTAAAGAGGCAATAGGTCCAGCTCATGGCAAAAGCAAATTTTGAAGTTCCCGAGCTCCAGGAATATCCAGAGGT
>CAZFXI010000140.1:3633-4799 GCA_964522855.1 uncultured Sedimenticola sp. | reverse complement strand
ATGGTGGACAGGCGATGAGCGATGATCAAGGTGGATCGATTTTCCGTCAGGTTGTGCAGTGCCGCCTGCACATGCCGTTCGGATGCCGTGTCCAGCGCGGAAGTCGCTTCATCCAGTATCAGGATGGGCGCATCCTTGAGCAAGGCCCGGGCGATGGCGATGCGCTGTCGCTGCCCCCCCGACAGGCGCACCCCGTCTTCACCCACCATTGTACTAAATCCCTGGGGCAATTCCCCAATAAACTCCAGGGCATGGGCGGCTTTTGCCGCAGCTTCCAGCTCGTCCTGGGTCGCCTTGCGACGCAAACCATAGGAAATATTGGCTGCAACGGTATCATTGAACAACACCGACTCCTGACCCACGTAGGCAATATGGTCACGCAAATTGCGTAACCGGATCGCTTCCAGCGGCGTGTCATCGATGAGGATGCGACCGGATGTTGGCTCATAGAAGCGGGGAATCAGTGCGGCAATGGTGGTCTTTCCACTGCCGGAAGGCCCCACCAGGGCGACGGTCTGCCCCGGCTCGATATCGAAGCTGATGCCCCGCAGGGCATCGGTTTCTGCCATGGCATAGGAAAACTTCACATCCTGGAAGCTGATCTGCCCCCTGATGTCGCCCAGGTCACTCGTGCCCCCATCCACTTCCGGCTGTTCGTCGATGAGCTGAAAGACCGATTCCGCCCCGGCCAGTCCGGTCTGCAGGGGCTGATTGATCGCGGTCAGACGCTTGATCGGAGGGAACAACAAACCGAGTGCGGTAAAAAATGACGTGAATTCTCCCACGCTCATGGGTTCCCCGCCCAACTGGCCGGTTCCGAGATAGATGAGCAGGGCGATCATCATCGCCCCGATGAATTCGACGATGGGTGCGCTGGTGGCATCGGCCACCTTCAGCTTGAAGCGGTAGCGACGCACCCAGTTCGCCAGCTTGCGAAAACGCTTGCGCTCGTAGTCCTCGCCACCATAGACCTTGACGATCTTGTTCCCGCGGGTTGCTTCCTCCAGCGCATGGGTCATTTCTCCCATGGTTTCCTGCAGATCCCGGCTGGAACGGCGCATGCGCCCGGACACGAAGCGGACGAACACCAGCATCACCGGCAGCAGGATGGAAACCACCAGGGTAAAACCCCAGTTGGTATAGAGCATGAAACCCAGCAGGCCGAT
>CAZFXI010000140.1:0-3533 GCA_964522855.1 uncultured Sedimenticola sp. | reverse complement strand
AGGAATGTAGTTTGATTTTTTTGGGTCATCAGCTCTTGTTCACAGGATACAAACGGGGATCGGAACGCTGTGGGCGGGTGCGAAAACGGCGGTGTATCCACATGTACTGTTCCGGCGTTTCCCGCACCCATCTTTCAACCAGATCATTGACACGCTGGGTATCTGCCAGCAGATCACCGCTGGGATAATCCTCCCAGGCTTTCTCCAGAAGCAGGTCGTGACCCCTGCCGTCTTTTCTTCTCACCGCCCGAAAAGGCACGACCACCGCCCCGCTGACTTTGGCGAGACGCGCCGTAGCCGAATTGGTGGAAGCAGGAATGCCAAAAAAATTCACGAATACCGACTGTTTGCGATTGGTATTCTGGTCCACAGCATACCATACGGCGCGCCCCTTTCTCAGCGCGCGGATCAGCCCCCGAACATTGTCACGCGGGATAATGCCCTGCGACCATTTGCTGCGGGCGCCGGCGATGACTTTTTCCAGCACCGGGTTGTTGCTGGGGCGGTACATGCCCATGAAAGGCTGCAAGGACAACAGCAGGCGATTGCCGAACTCGGGACTGTTCATGTGGGCGGACAACAGCAACACGCCTTTGTTGCTTTCCAGGGCCTGCTGCAAATGCTCCAGCCCGCGCACATGCGCCAATCGGGATATACGGCGCGGCGCGCCCCACCAGGCCAGCGGCGCTTCGAGCAAACTGGCGCCCAGGCTGTCGAAGCTGTCACGCAGCAGCTGCGCCCGCCAGGCTTCCGGTTTCTCTGGGAAACACAGATCGATGTTGATGCGGGCGATCTCCTTGCGCTTGGGCAGAAACCGGGCATACAAGCGGCCAGCGGTTGGTCCCGCCAGCAATATGAGGCGATATGGCAGCAATGCCAGCAGGCGCAAAACGCCTATACCAGCCCAGGTCGGCCAGAAACGCGGGTGGTAAACGGGCAGGCCTTTGTACTTGTTCGCCACGATCAGGTTACTTTGATGGAAACTGCTCTTCCAGGCACAGGGCAAGTCCCTTCCGCCAGTGAGGCAGGCGAACACCGAACGCGGCCGCCAGGTTGTCATTGCTCAACACTGAATAGGCAGGACGAGCCGCAGGCGTGGGGTACTGCTCGGTGGAAATGGGATCGAGAACGCATTCATCTTCGCTGCACTCCAGGATTGCCTGGGCGAATTCATGCCAGCTGGTCTTGCCCGCTGCCGTAAGATGAAAGATCTCGCCACTATGTTGGCCAAACTGGAAACTGCCATACGGCGTTTTGCATTGCGCCAGCACCTGCATCGTGGCTTCAGCAAGCATACGTGACCAGGTTGGGGCGCCATATTGATCGGCTACCACGCCTAAGCGGTCCTTTTCATGGAACAGGCGCTGCATCGTCAACAGGAAGTTCCCGCCCCTTGCACCGTAAACCCAGGCCGTACGCAATATCAGGCTATCTGCCCGGGAAGCCAGCAATGCCTGTTCGCCGGCCAGTTTGGATTTTCCGTAGATACTGCGGGGCTGCGGCTCATCGTCTTCTTTCCAGGGCGTATCGGCGTCGCCGGAAAACACATAATCGGTAGAGAAATGCAGCACCGGAATGTCCATCTCGGCACCCAGCGTTCCCATCTCGCCAACAACTTCGGCATTGATCCGGTAGGCCAGATCCGCATTGGATTCAGCCATGTCCACCGCGGTGTAGGCAGTGGCATTGACCATCAATGCGGGCCGCAACTCATGCACCAGCGCATCCAGGGCGGCAGCGTCGGTCAGATCCAGATAGTGATTTGCTCCATCCACGCCTGCGCTTACAACCTCCCCCAGCGGCGCAAGGCTGCGGCGCAATTCCCAGCCGAGCTGACCACTGTGGCCGAAAAGCAGAATCAGAGGCGCGCCATCATGCTTCATGATTGATATTCGGGCAGCTGGTCTTCGGCAATGTCCTTCAGTGCTGGCGCCTCGGCATCCTTGTCGGACAGGCTGGGCTTGCCCACGATGGGCCAGTCGATGCCGATATCCTCGTCATCCCAGCGAATACTCAGCTCGGTTTGCGGATGATACAACTCGGTGCATTTGTAGCTGAATACCGCCTGATTGCTGGTCACCAGATAACCGTGGGCAAACCCCGGCGGCACCCACAACTGTCGACGGGTATCGCCAGACAGCAGCACGCCCACCCATTTGCCGAAATGGGGGGAACCGGGGCGCACGTCCACCGCCACATCGAACACCTCGCCCATCACCACCTGCACCAGCTTGCCCTGGGCATGGGGATGCTGCAGATGCAGGCCGCGTAGGATGCCGTGGCTGGACAGGGCCATGTTATCCTGGACGAAAGGCCCGGCAATGCCGGCATCGGCGTAGCGCGGCTGCTGCCAGGTTTCCATGAACCAGCCGCGTTGATCACCATGCACGTCCGGCTCGATGATCAACACGCCGGGGATATCAGTTTCCAGAACTTTCATCGGATCGTCTCCAGCAACAGGTTTTGCAGATAAAGGCCATAGCCGGTCTTGCCCAGCGGTTCGGCCAGGCGTTGCAACTGCTCATCATCAATCCATTTCATGCGCCAGGCAACTTCTTCGGGACAGCAGACCTTCAGGCCCTGGCGGGATTCCAGGGTCTGTATGAAATGCGCCGCATCCAGCAGCGAATCATGGGTGCCGGTATCGAGCCAGGCCATGCCCCGGCCCAACACCTCCACATCCAGCTGATCCTGCGCCAGATAGTGCTTGTTCACATCGGTGATCTCCAGCTCACCCCGAGGCGACGGACGTACCGCCTTGGCGATATCGACTACCTGGTTGTCGTAGAAATACATGCCGGTGACCGCGTAGCGGGATTTGGGCTGCACGGGTTTTTCTTCCAGGCTGACCGCGTGAAAGTGCTCATTGAATTCCACCACGCCGTAGCGTTCCGGATCATGCACGGGATAGGCAAAAACCGTCGCGCCCTGTTCCCGCGCCGCCGCACGGTTCAACAGTTGACCAAAGTCATGACCATAGAAAATATTGTCTCCCAGCACCAGGGCCACATTGCCCGTACCAATGAAATCCTCACCGATGAGAAAAGCCTGGGCCAACCCTTCAGGGTTGGGCTGCACTGCATAGTCGATGCTCATGCCCCATTGACTGCCATCACCGAGCAGATGCTTGAAAAGAGGCGTGTCCTGGGGGGTGGAGATCACCAGCACCTCCGAGATCCCGGCCAACATCAGGGTGCTCAGGGGATAATAGATCATGGGCTTGTCGTATACCGGCAGCAGTTGCTTGGAGATGCTGCGCGTTACCGGATGCAGGCGGGTGCCGGAACCGCCGGCGAGCACGATACCTTTCATTCGATCACCCCCAGGCGCTCACCACGGTAGCTGCCGTCCAGCACCCGCTGGCACCAGTGGTCGTTGTCCAGATACCAGTCTACGGTTTTCATCATGCCGGACTCGAAGGTTTCTTCCGGCGTCCAGCCCAGCTCGGCCTCGATCTTGTCCGCATCGATGGCATAGCGTTGATCGTGACCGGGGCGATCGGCCACATGAGTAACGAGTTCTGCATAGCGGCT
>CAZFXI010000139.1:0-4855 GCA_964522855.1 uncultured Sedimenticola sp. | reverse complement strand
GGCTGATTCGCTCCAAGGGTGTTGGCGTGTATTTCATCACCCAGAGTCCCCTGGACATTCCCAGCGATATTCTCGGTCAGCTGGGCACCAAGATCCAGCACGCCTTGCGTGCTTTCACGCCAAAAGACAAGAAGGCGGTGCGCCTGGTGGCCGAAACCTTCCGCGAGAATCCCGAGGTGGACACGGTCAAGGCCATCACCCAATTGGGCACGGGGGAAGCCCTGGTGTCCGTACTCAACGGCAAGGGCGCGCCCACACCGGTGGAGCGGATCCTGATTCGTCCTCCCGGTTCGCGTATCGGTCCGCTGACGCCGGCGGAACGCAAGGAAATACGCGCACGCTCGCCGATCAAGGGGCGTTATGAGCAGACCGTAGACCGGGAGTCCGCCTACGAGATGCTGAAGCTTCGTGCAAAAGAAGAAGCCCGGGTGGCAGCGGCGGAAAAAGCCCGCATCGAGCAGGAAAAGGCCGCGAAGAAAGCCAAGGCGCCGGCACGGCGGTCCAATCGCCAAAGCGTCTGGGAAGCCGCCGCCAAGAGCATGGCGCGCTCCATGAGCAGCTCGCTTGGGCGCAGTATCGTACGCGGCATACTCGGCTCATTGCTCGGGGGACGCCGTTGAAGGACCTGTATCCCGACACCGAGCCTTTCCATCACTGGCGCCTGGATGTCGATGATGTTCACAGCCTGTATGTGGAAGAGTGTGGTCGCCGCAGCGGCATCCCGGTGCTGTTTCTTCACGGCGGACCGGGGGCAGGCTGTGAGCCGTATCACCGGCGTTTTTTCGATCCCGAGCGTTACCACATCATTTTGTTCGATCAGCGCGGCAGCGGGCATTCCACCCCCCATGCCAGCCTTACCGACAATACCACCTGGCATCTGGTGGAGGACATGGAGAAACTCCGCCGGAGAATGGGGTTGGAAAAATGGCTGCTGTTTGGGGGCTCCTGGGGATCCACCCTGGCGCTGGCTTATGCCCAGACCTATCCAGAACGGGTGTCGGGCCTGATTCTGCGTGGCGTATTCCTGTGTCGACCGAAGGAAATTCGCTGGTTCTATCAGGAAGGGGCCAGCCGTTTGTTTCCGGATTTCTGGCAGGATTTCATCGCGCCCGTGGCTCCGGATCAGCGGCAAGACATGGTCAGCGCTTATTATCAAATTCTCACGGGCGATGATGAACTGCGGCGCATGGCGGCAGCCAAGGCCTGGTCGGTCTGGGAGGGGCGCACCGCCACCCTGCTGCACGATGAAGCGGTGGAACAGCATTTTGCCCAGCCCCATGTGGCGCTTTCCATGGCGCGCATCGAATGTCACTATTTCATGAACAATGCGTTCCTGCAGCCGGAGCAGTTGCTGCAGGATGCGCACAAGCTGGCGGGTATTCCCGGAGTGATCGTACACGGTCGCTATGACGTGATCTGCCCACTGGAGAATGCCTGGGAATTGCACCAGCGCTGGCCTGACAGCAACTTGCAGATCATCGCCGATGCCGGTCATTCCGCCGCAGAGCCCGCCACCCGTGAGGCGCTTGTGGAAGCGACGGATCAGTTTGCCGATCAGTTGGCATGATCGGTTTGCTGCAGCGAGTAAGCCGTGCTGCGGTGGAGGTGGACGGGGAAATCATCGGCGAGATCGACAACGGCCTGCTGGTACTGATCGGTGTGCAGAAAGATGACGATGAACGTCGCGCCGACAGATTGCTGGAGCGCCTGCTGAGCTATCGGGTATTTGCAGATGATGCCGGCCGCATGAACCGTAGCCTGAAAGATATCGCGGGCGGGCTGCTGCTGGTGCCTCAATTTACCCTGCCGGCCGATACCCGCAAGGGCAACCGCCCCGGCTTTTCAACCGCTGCGCCACCGGAAAAGGGCCGGCACCTGTTCCACTATCTGCTGCAACAGGCAGCGCAACAACATGCTCCCGTGGCCAGCGGGCGCTTTGGCGCGGACATGCAGGTATCGTTGACCAACGACGGTCCGGTTACTTTCTGGCTGGAGACCTGACAGAGGAATAATGGAATAAATACCTGTTGATGGTTGAAGTTACAGCAAAATTGGTGCATAAATGAGTTGTACTGGAGCTTTTTGCTGCGATTTGTTCAGAAATGGTTTCTGCTTGTGGAAAACCGATAACCCTGTGGAGAGTGTATGCGTTGGCTGAGTATCTTGTTGATCGGGTTGTTGCCTGCTGTTCTGGCGGCCAAGACTGTGGAGGGTGTCAATCTGCTGGAGCAGGTTGACGTCGATGGCAAGACCCTGGTACTGAACGGTGCCGGCGTTCGCGAAAAATTCTTCTTCGATATCTATGTAGCAGCGCTGTATCTGCCAGCAAAATCGTCTGATGCAAAAGCGATCCTGCAGGCTGATCAGCCCTGGCATCTGGGGATGCATTTTTTGTATTCCGAGGTGAGCAAGAAGAAACTGGACAAGGGCTGGGAGGAAGGATTTGAAAACAACAGCAACGCGGCCGAAATGGCAGCACTCGGGGAAAGACTTCAGCAGTTCAAGAACATGTTTCCCGCCTTGCGCAAGGGGGAAATGGCATCGATGACCTACATCCCGGGAAAAGGTGTTTCGGTTACCATTAAAGATGAATTGAAGGGCACCATTCCCGGTGCGGATTTTGCCCGCACATTGCTGAGCGTGTGGCTGGGGCCGGATCCGGTTACCGGGAATTTGAAAAAGGCATTGCTGGGAAGCGATTGAGGGGATTCTGGTGGAAAACAAACAAAAAGCACCTCATAGTGAGTTGAACGACGACGATCTGGAAGCGGTATCCCAGGAGTCCGCGCGGCAGGAACTGGACGAGTATCTCGAGTCCATCAAGGAGCGTGAGAAAGGCCTGAAAGCCATGGAGGCGACACAACAGGATCTGGAAGATCAACTGGAGGATGCCAACACCGAGGTTGATCGCTTGCGCCGTGAGCTGGACAAGGCGCTGGTGGAATCGGAAGAGTCGGAATACCTGCGCCAGGAGTCGGAAAATGCGCGCAAGCAGCTGGAAAACACGCTGTACTCCATGCAGGAAGGGGTGGAAAATTCCAAGGTCACGGATTTGCGCGATGAACGCATGCACCGTCGTCAGGGCGTGCTGGGCATCGATTCGGTAACCCGCGGCCCGTACATCAAGGGAATGTTTACGGGTGCACTGCTTGGTGCGGTGGCCTTGCTGCTGGCACTGGAAATGCTTGCCCTGTTCAATGACAAGGGAGAGCTGATCTCGCTGCTCATGAACGCCGCCAGCGGCTGAGTCGTTCACCCACGCCGGTCGTCATTCCATGTCAAGCATACTGGCGGTGGGCATCGCCACTCTGGACATCGTCAACACGCTGGCGACCTATCCCCGCGAAGATGAAGAAGTGCGTGCACTGGCGCAAAGCCGGGTGCGCGGTGGCAATGCAACCAATACCTTGGTGATTCTCAGCCAGTTGGGCCATGACTGCCACTGGGCCGGTGTGCTGCCCAGGGAGTCGGACTCGCAGGTCGTCGTGGATGACCTCGATAAACATCATGTGGATCTGGCAGCGGTGCAGCGTCCCCGATCCGGAAAACTCCCTACCTCCTATATCTCCCTCAGCGCAGAAACAGGCAGCCGCACCATCGTGCATTATCGTGATCTCGCAGAATATGATTTTGCTGCGTTCGATGAGCTGGATCTCAGCCGATATGACTGGATACATTTTGAGGGGCGCAACGTTCCCGAGCTCGGCAAGATGCTGAAGAAGGCCCGCCAGGCAGGTGTTCCCTGTTCCCTGGAGGTGGAAAAGCCCCGTGAAGGAATAGAAGCCTTGTTCGACCTGCCGAATGTCCTGTTGTTCTCCCGCGCCTGGGTAAGCCACCGTGGGTTTGATCTGGCCGAAGAGTTTCTGGAATCACGATCGTGGGGGCAGCCGGTATTTGTCGCCTGGGGAGCAGCCGGCGCCTGGTGCAGGAAACCGGATGGTGCTGTTTTGCATGCGCCAGCGCCTTTGGTGGACGTTGTGGACAGCCTGGGAGCCGGGGATGTGTTCAATGCGGGTGTGATCGACGGGTTTGTGCGCAAGCTGCCGATGCAGGATGTCCTGAACCAGGCCGTGCGGCTGGCTTCGGAAAAATGTGCCAGGCAGGGACTGGAGATATGAGTTCGCGGGTTATCTGCCGCCTGGCGGACCTGAAGGACAGGGATGCCCGGGGGGGCCACATGATGCTGGATGATGGCAGCGAGCTGCCGCTTATCGTGGTGCGGAAGGGGGATGCCGTCTTTGTCTATCGCAACCGTTGCCCGCACACGGGCGTCAACCTTGAATGGCAGCCGGATCAGTTCTTCGACCTGAGTGAATCGTTTCTGCAATGTGCCACTCATGGCGCGCTGTTTCGTCTGGAAGACGGCTATTGTCTGCGCGGCCCCTGTGCCGGTGACAGCCTGGAATCCATTCCCGCCCAGGTCGTGGATGGCGAGGTGCTGGTCGAAGCATGAGCAGGCTGAGGCGTGATTTCTTCGCCAGAGACGCGGTAACGGTAGCCCGCGATCTGCTTGGTAAACCCCTGCTGCGTAACTATCATGGCCACATCCTGGGTGGCATCATCGCCGAGACCGAGGCCTACCTGGGGGAAGAAGACACGGCCTGCCATGCGTCCAGAGGCTGCACGCCACGTACCGAAATCATGTACGGTACGGCAGGGCATTACTACGTCTATCTCATCTATGGCATGTACCACATGCTCAATATCGTCACCGGTGATGAAGGGCATCCCCAGGCCGTTCTCATCCGTGCCCTGTTGCCTGTTCAGGGGGTGGAAACCATGCGTGAACTGCGTGGTGCTGTGGCGGACAAGAAACTCTGTGATGGCCCGGGAAAGCTCTGTCAGGCCCTGGCTA
>CAZFXI010000138.1:3045-4859 GCA_964522855.1 uncultured Sedimenticola sp. | reverse complement strand
GGGCCGCCGATGTCGATGTTGGGTGAGAACAGGTCGATGTTGATCTCCAGCACCATGGGCAACAGGCCGAGAATGGTAGTAACCGTAGTGAGCAGCACAGGCCGCAGGCGCTGGGCGCCGGTACGCAATATTGCTGCGGTGGCTTCCATGCCGCTGCGTCGCAGCACGTTGTAGGTGTCGATGAGCACGATGTTGTTGTTGACGATGATGCCGGCCAGGGAGATGACGCCGATACCGGACATGACCACGCCGAAGGGTTTCTGGAAGATCAGCAGCCCCAGGAACACGCCCACGGTGGAGAACAGCACCGCGCTGAGAATCAGGAAGGCCTGGTAGAAGCTGTTGAACTGGGTGACCAGGATAATGGCCATGACCACCAGCGCGATCAGGAAGGCCTTTTCCAGAAACTGTTTGGATTCATCCTGCTCCTTGTTTTCACCCTTGAGTTCGATTTCCACCCGGGGGTCCAGCCCCAGGGTTTTCAGCTGTTCTTTCAGGTGCGGCAGTTCCAGGCTCAGCAGCTCGCCTTCCTTCATGTTGGCGCTGACGGTGATCACCCGGCGGGCGTCCACGCGCCGGATGGTGTCCACCTTGGGAACGGCCTTGCGCTGCACGAAGTTGCTGATGGGGATCATGCCCTTGTCCGTGAGCAGGCGAATGCTGTCCATCTGGTTGATGGAGCGTTTGTCGGTGGGGAAGCGCACGCGGATGTCCAGCTCCCTGTCCACGTCGTCCGGGCGGTACTCGCCGACCTTGAGGCCGTTGGTGACCATCTGGATCATGCTGCCCACGCTGGCGGCATCCGTGCCGAAACGGGCGGCATCGGCGCGGTTGATCTCCAGTTGCCATTCGATGCCGGGCTTGGGGCGGCTGTCCTCGATGTCCGTGACCTTGGGGTTGGTTTCCAGCGCCTTGCGGATCTTTGCGGCGGCGGCATCGAGCTTTTTCGGGAAACGGGAGCTGAGCTGGATCTGCAGATCCTTGCCGCCGCCCATGCCGGATTCGTCCTTGCCGATCTCGATCTCCATGCCCGAGATATGTGCGGTGCGCTGCTTCATCTCCTTGATGATCTCGGAGGCCTTGCGGCGTTCCTTCCAGTCCACCAGGTTGTAGCGGATGCGCCCGATGCGGTTCTGCCCGCCGGTGCGCACGTACAGGGTTTCGATCTCCGGCATGCCCAGGATGGCGTCTTCGACTTCGCGCATCAGGCTGTCCTTTTCATAGATGGACAGATCGCCGTAGCCGCGCACGATGATGTTGCCGCCCTCGGGCTCCACATCCGGGAAGAACTGCATGCCCAGGTTGGATGCGCCATAGGCCATGAACACGCCGACGGAAAACAGGATGGTGGCCAGCAGCATCTTCCAGGCATGGCGGGTGGCCAGGTGCAATACTTTCACGTACAGGCCGGAAAGACCGCCGAGAGACAGGATGTCCCCCGTTTCCATTTGCAGCAGGCGTTTCCTGCTGGTGTCGCTGACAGGCCGGGGTTTGCCGATGATGGCCCCCAGCGTGGGCGCGAACAGCAGGGCCATGAATAACGAGGCGCTGAGGGTGGCGATGAGGGTGATGGGGAGGTATTTCATGAACTCGCCCATCATGCCCGGCCAGAAGATCAGCGGGGCGAAAGCCGCCAGGGTGGTGGCGGTGGAGGCGATGATGGGCCAGGACATGCGTTTTGCTGCAGCGCCGTAGGCGTTTTCGGGTTTTTCGCCTTCGCTCATGAGGCGATCGGCATATTCGGTGACCACGATGGCGCCGTCCACCAGCATGCCCACGGCCATGATCAGGGCGAACAGCACCACGATGTTGAC
>CAZFXI010000138.1:0-2945 GCA_964522855.1 uncultured Sedimenticola sp. | reverse complement strand
TCCAGGGAGCCGGCGGCGATGAGGCGGTTGTTACGCGATACCAATGAATAGATGTCCTGCTGGTCCAGTCCGTAGCTTTCCATGGCCAGAGGATCGAGAACGACCTCGAGCTGGTCGCGCCGGTCACCCCCCAGTTCGACTTCCAGCACCTCCTTGAGTCCTTCCAGCTTGTCCTGCAAATGCCGCCCCAGCTCGATGAGCGCGCGCTGGGGCACCGGGCCGGACAGGCTGATGGTGACCACCGGGTTTTCCTCGGCCAGGGTGATGGGATGCACCGTGGGCTCCCGGGTTTCGTCCGGCAGCTTGGCCTTGGCGAGATTGACCTTGTCGCGCACGTCCGCCAGCGCCTTGTCGGGATCGAAACCCGCCACGAATTCCAGGGTGACCGAGGCATGTCCCTGGCCGGCATTGGCAGACATTTCCTTGACGCCCTGTATGGCCTTCAGTTCGTTCTCCATGGGCCGCACCAGCATGCGCTCGGCGTCTTCGGGAGAGATGCCCGGGTGGGAGATGGACACGTAGATATAGGGAATGGTGATGTCCGGTTCCGCTTCCTTGGGTATGCTCAGCCAGGCCGACAGGCCGGAAGTGAGCAGCAGCAGGAACAGCAGCGTCATGGTGCGCTTGTGCACCAGCGCCCAGTCGATGAGCCCGTTCACGTTCAGGAATCTCCGGATTGATCGGTGCTGATTTCCACTGTATCGCCTTCGCGAACGAAGGCCTGGCCGACGGTGATGACCTGAACCTCATCTTCCAGCCCGCGTATCCAGGTGCCGTCGGAATCGCTACGCACCACGTCGATGGGAGTGAACTGCACCTTGCCGTCTTTCACCCATTTGATGCCGATGACGCCGGCTTGGTTGAGGGCCATCAGCGCGGGGGTGATCTTGATCGCCTGAATCTGTTTCAGGGGGATCTGCAGTTCCACACTCAGGCCTCCGAGGAGGTGGCCGTCGCTGTTGTCGAGGGCGACTTCCACGCGGAAGGTGTTGGTTTCTTCATCGGCCACGCTGGACAGATAGCGGATTTTCCCCACATGTTTTTCGCCGCTGGCCAGCGTCATGATGGCCTGCTGGCCGACATGCAGATACGGAACATCCTGCTGGGTGACATCGCCGCGAACCACCAGGGGATCGAGATCCACGATGGTGGCTACGGAAGCCCCCACGCTCAGGTAGTCGCCCACTTCCACGTTGCGCTCCAGCATGATGCCGGCAAAGGGCGCCCTGATGACCGTGTTCTTGATCTCCCGCTGCAGGGCGGCGACCCGGGCCTGGCTTTCTTTCAGCAGTGCTTTCATGCGCGCCACTTCCGCTTTGCCCTGGAAACCCTTGGTGTTGAGGGATGATGCGCCTTCGTATTCGAGTTGGCGCTGCGCCAGCTCGGCCTTGGCATGCTGGAGCAGTTGCGGGCGGTCATTGAGGGCGATCTTCAGCAAGGCTTCTCCTGTTTCCACCGGCTCGCCGCGCTGCTTGAGGATCTCCACCACCCGGCCATCCACTTCTGCCTTGATTGTGACCCGGCGATTGGGTTCGGTGCGGCCATACAGGGTGACACTCTGATCCACCGGTCGTGCGTGCATGGTCTTTACCCGCACCTTGATCAGGGCAGGGGCTTTGCTTTCCTTGCTGGCTTCCTTGTCATCGCCTGGATTGCCGTTGATGCTGCCGGAGGCGAGCCAGGCGGCCAGCCCCAGGGCGAGCAACAGGGAGATGATCCAGGGGCGTTTGCTGAACATGTTGGTTTCCAATGCGGTTAACGGGCCGGTTTGCGATCCAGATCCTGCAATTCACGCTCCAGTTGGTATTTGTCGGAAGTCACGTAAGCTTCCATCTTGTTCAATCTTCGCTCCAGCTTGCGGAAACGGTAACGGGTGTCGGCCAGGGTGTCCCTGGGTGACTTGCGGTACTTGCGCCAGTAGCTTTCTTCCTGGTCGTCGTCATACAGGTTGTCCGGCTTCACGGGCAGGTAGATGTCCGCCAGTATGTAGAAGATGACGGTGACCACGGTGAAGGTCAGACCGGAAACGATGGCCAGTATTCTCACCAGGGTGACGTCCAGGGAGAAATAATCCGCAATGCCCGCGCATACGCCGGCGATCTTTCCATTCTTGGGGTCACGGTAGAGGCGGTTGTGGCAGCCTTGCTTGCAACTCATTGCCGATTCCTCCAGTCGGGGGCTTCCCGGTCCAGTATGGTTTCCAGGGATTCGACCCGACGTTCGAGCTTTTCGGATAGTTTCCACAGCTCGGCCAGGGTTTCCTCGTCTGCCGCAGACAAGGCCTTGCTGGCCCGTGACTTGTACCAGTAGTGGAGTATGAGCCACAGGGGCACCACGACCACCAGAAAAACGATGGGCAGTGCCAGCAGCATATCCAAATCGATATCGGTATCCACAGTCATTTGTCCTTGTCCAGATCGTGAAACTGACGCTTGAGTTCGTAGTTATCGTCAGTAACGATGCGCTCCAGGATACGAAGCCGATCTTCCATTTCGTCGATACGGTTCTGCATGCGCTTGCGTTCCTTGCTGGATGCTTCGATATCGCCACGGCTGTCGAAATAGTTCTTGACCACCCCGCCCAGAATGCCCAGGGCAACGATAATGACGACCATTTCAAATGGGTTCATGGGAATCTATCCTCTGAAAATTGTTGGGAAGCTGGAATACTTTTCGTCTGCCCTATGGTTGCTTTTCTGACAGACGGGATTTGAGCTGACTCAGTTCATCCTCGATTATATCCTCTGCCTCGAGTTCCGCGAATTTATCTTCCAGCGTGGGATCACGCCCCACATCAAAGGATTCCACCCTGCCTTCCATATGTTCCATCTTCTGCTCTACCGTTTCGAAACGGGCCAGCGCATCGTCGAGCCGGGAATCGTGGAGTTTTTCCCGGGTGCGCAGGCGGCCGGAGACCGTGTTGTGCTTCATCATCATGGTCTTGTG
>CAZFXI010000137.1:0-5186 GCA_964522855.1 uncultured Sedimenticola sp. | reverse complement strand
TCCACTTTCCGGCAATGATTTTGCCCCTCCACCACGGCATCAGGCAAAATAAAACGCAAGGCCTGAGTACAATTTGGGCAAATAGCACGGCAAATAGGCAGGAACAAAGATCGGGGTCAAACAAAGATCTGGGTCAAGTCTTGCTTTTTGCTGATCTGCTAGTGTTGGAAAAGGGTCAGGAAAGCGTTACTACGAAGGCATTATAGGAAGGCTTGTTGCGGCAATCCATGAGTGTTCGTTGTCGAAACCGATAACACCTGCCAGGGCGGCAGTATGTTCAAAAACATCAGCTACTCGGTGCTCCCCCCTCTCTCAGGATAACTGTACACCCTGTAGGATGGGAACGCCTGGAACTGAGCAAGGGCTGATTCCCGGCTGACAGATCAGCCGGCAAACAACCTGTGTACTACCCCCTATCGCGCTATCAGGGGCCAGAGACACCCGACATCCCGGCCCTGGCAATGAAGATGTGATCCTCAGCGACGGAAAACCGGGGCAGAATCTTTATCGAACCTTTGGTACGAAACTCCACTACCGGGGAACCGGTCGAAGAACTCCCGTTTGACTGTATATGCGAATTACCCACAACCAGGGATTCCGGCAGTGAAGCATCGCAAATATAACCATCCGGGAAGGAGTCCATGTGATGGATCCAGGCATTGTCCTCATCATCGATGAAACAATCATAGATAGTGATGGGATTGAACAAGTCCGGATCGTACAGATCCACCACCTCGTCTTCATCGATATCTGCAAAACACTGCTCGGCTGTAGTGAGCACCACTCGATCGATAGACGGGAAACTGATATCCGACAATACGCAGCCACCGATGAATCCCAAGTCGGCCGGATTGGGCAGAAACACCAAGTTGTCGTTGTTGCGCCTGAAATTCACGTTGGGTGGCAGGCAGTTCTCTTCACCTGCAGCCATGGTGACGGTAAAACCACCCAGTCCATCGGGGATGATGCTGTCCACCTCGCATTCTACCGAATAGCTGATATCGCCCGGCCCCTTGCCCTGCAGGGTGGCCTGCAGACCGGCAAACACCACCGGGATACTCAACGAAGTGGCACCAGCCACTATAAGCAGGGCGGAGAACCCTGCTCCTCTCTTTACGACGTTTTCCTTTGACACCTATGAATCCCTCCATAAAAAACGGGTGAGGGATGGCAGTATTTCAACCATCCGCACACTATTTTCCAGCACAGATATTTCTGAGTCAGAAAACAGATGCAAATTAGACAAGAAAAACAGCAAAAAAATCCATTAGCCCGATAAAGAGATCACTTCGATCTCAGGCAAGATTACGAAATGGGACCTCCAACAACGACCTCTCTACCGTTGGGAAGACGAATATGGCATGCCGTTTTCCGCAAAACCAATCACTTACATTAAAAGTAAATAAGGGATAGGTCTTCCTTTTTTCCCTCAACCGTTGGTCGGGCCCTTGTTCCACCAATTCTTGCAATCCTGAGCAATGATCATTGCTCCCTTGTCCTACCCAGGTAATTTTTCACATTCCATGCCACAAACACAGACGATGGCTGGCATTCCACGGTAGACTCAGTCTAAAGAAATCACTCAGCGGCCCATGGACAAAGAACCCTCATACGAAGAACTCAAGGAAAAACTGCGGTATCTTGAGCAAAAAGCGCGGACTACGAACATTCTGAGCCATCAGATATTCGAGGAACGGCAATTTCTGAAAATCTTGATCGACACCATCCCCAGCCCGATCTTTCACAAGGACCGCGAAGGCGTCTACCGGCACTGCAACGAAGCCTTCTCCAGAGACATACTCGGACTTGGCAAAGAGCAGATCATCGACAAGTCACTGTTCGATCTGCCTGATGAAATTCCAGTGAAGCTGGCACAGCTCTACCGTAACAAAGACCTGGAACTGTTCGAGAACCCAGGCACTCAGGTGTACAAGAGCACGGTCAAATGCGCGGATGGCAAAGACCGAACCTATCAATTCCATAAATCCACTATCCTCAACGAATCAGGCGAAGCCGTTGGCCTCGTTGGCATCATGATGGACATCACCCGTCTTGAGCAAACAAACGCCGACCTCGAATCCCTTTCCTATATCGACGCCCTCACCAGCGTATTCAACAGGCGAAAATTCGACGCAGTATTTCCCCAGATTCTGAAGAAATACCGACCCACCGGCGCCCTGCTGAATGTCGCAGTCATCGACATCGACCATTTCAAGTCCTTCAATGACACGCATGGCCATCCAGCAGGTGATGAGGCGCTGAAAAGTGTTGCACACACAATTCAGCAAAACCTGACCCAATCAAGTGGCAAGGTATTCAGGATAGGCGGGGAGGAATTCTGTGCCCTGTACTTGTCCTCCGATCAAGCCGATGCTCTGCATCTGGCAGAGAAAATACGAACAGATGTAGCGTCGCTGCCAATTCACAATACGCACCATTCCACCACTGACTCGCTGACCATCTCCATGGGGCTGCTCTCCCTCCACAGTCATCTGATCGACGTCAGGCGGATTCACGAGGAAGCAGATCAGCTCATGTACCGGGCAAAACATGAAGGAAGAAACAAGGTAGTGCACAGAACGATATAAACGACCAAGCCATTGCGCGGACCTTTCCCGCCAACCCCGGTTCCCGTTTCGCCCTACTTCCTCCCTCTGGAATCATGGCGAACGCCGAGATTCGGGTCGAGCACGCCACATTCGGAGCAGTTCGGCATTCAGCTTTTCCTGGCCAATGCGATAGCCTCATCCTCACTAACATCAGACCAGTGTTGATAAGCATCTGCCACGGCAAAGCGTGGGCCAGCACGCAGGTTGGCGCAGTACAACGCCTCCACCTTTGTTGCCAGGACTTCGGCGCTGCGACGATGAGAGGTCGGAACGGCAATGATGAGATGATCTGCCCCTACTCGCCGTAGTGCGGCCAGCCCCGCCTGCAGGGTGGCACCGGAGGCCAGTCCATCATCTACCACCATGACCGGGCGGCCTTTCAGTGTCGGCCAGGGCCGGTCACCCCGGAAACGGCGAACCCGGCGCTCTACCTTCTGGCGGGCCTCCTCTGTGGCCGTGGCTATTTGCGCCGGTGTCAAGTTGTAATAATCAACATATTCCCTATTGAGCCAGACGCTGCCATCGAAAGCCACTGCGCCAAAACCGGCTTCGGTCGTCCATGGCAGAAGAATCTTGCTCACCACACATACATCCATGGGCAGCTCAAGCTCTTCCGATAGAGTAGCAGCCACAGGCACTCCACCGGCGGGAATGGCCAATATCAGAGCATTGCTGCCACGAAAGTCTTCGAGCATGGTGGCAAGGATGCTTCCTGCCTCAGGCCGATCACGAAAAACACGAAGATGATCACGAAGTTGGGGCAAATCATGAATGTTATCGAATACGGTTTTTTCTGGCATGTCTGTTTTCTCTGTAGCGTCGGTTCAGTTTGAGAATACTGGATAAATATAGCTGATCCTGCCCGGATTGTTGACTAAGGAGCATTTTTCAGGGCTTCCTCAGCAATAGAACTGGTTAACCATAGGGAGTGGAGAAGTTCGTTACCATAGCGATGATCCTTACATTGTAAATTGTCGAAACAGGAGATAATGATGAAACCACTGTTTGTGGTCTGGTTGGGCATCAGCCTGCTGTTTTTCGGCGAGACGATCACGGCGCAGGCTCAGACAGCAACCGGCACAAGCTGTGAACCACTCGCACCGCCAGGCGGCAACATCGTCCATGTAGATAACGTTGCCACACTACAATCTGCCGTGGACAACGCTTTGCCGGGAGACAGCATCGTGATTGCCGATGGCGTTTACAACCTCGATGGCGTCTATCTTCGCATCGATACTACGAACGTTACCTTGCGCTCAGCCAGCGGCAATCGCCATGCGGTTGTGCTCGATGGCAACTACATAACCGGGGAAATTATCCAGATTGTCGCCTCCGATGTGACTATCGCCGATATCACGCTGCGCGAAGCCTACTATCACCCTATCCATGTGATGTCGACCGACAATTCAGACACAAGAAACACACTCATCTACAACGTAGAGATCACCGATCCCGGTGAGCAGGCCATCAAGATCAATCCAGTCAGCGGGGGCTTTTATCCTGATGAAGGCAGCATTGCCTGCTCCCACATCGAATTGACCGATGTCGGCCGTTCACACATCCGCAACAACTGCTATACCGGTGGTATCGATGCACATCAGGCAAAAGGCTGGATCATCCGCGATAACCTGATCGAAGGTTTCTGGTGTGAAAGCGGCCTTTCTGAACACGGCATTCACCTGTGGCGCGGCAGCCGCGATACGCTGGTGGAACGCAACGTGCTGAAAAACAACGCGCGCGGCATCGGTTTTGGTCTGGCAACCAGCGGCAGCGCTCGTACTTACGCCGATGATCCGTGCCCGAACGCTGCGGGCGCTTATGTCGATCATTTCGACGGCATCATTCGCAATAATTTTGTCCATGCCAACCAGGCGACACTCTTCGAGTCGGACTACGGCTTCGACTGCGGTATCTGCCTGTGGCAGGCCTGTGGAGCGAAGGTACTGCACAACACAGTAGCATCCACCAACCCGCCATTCTCGTCCATCGAGTGGCGCTTCGACCAAACCGACGTTGAAATCCGTAATAACCTCATGAGCCACAACCTGAGGGACAGAGGAGGCAGTGCGATATTGGAAAACAACATCGAACAAGTGTCATTAGCGATGTTTGTGGACGGAAACAACGGTGATCTTCATCTGCAACCCACCGCCACAAGCGCCATCGACCAGGCATCCGCAATGGTGGATGTGCCCGACGATATCGACGGCAACCCTCGCCCTATCGGAGCTGCAGCGGATGTCGGCGCGGATGAGTTCATTCCCGGTAGCTGTTCGGGAGATGTAATCGAGCTTTCCAGACGCACTTTCGACCCGGACACCCAAACGACATGTGTGGCTCGTACCTCGCTTACCCTTGGACCCGATGTAATAGTGAAGAACCGCGCCGAACTGGAACTGATTTCTCCATCGAGTCTTTTCGGATCAGGTGTTCAGATTGAATCTGGAGCAGTGCTCAAGGTAAAACGCCCCACGCTTCCCTGAGCTGTTGCCAGTCGCAGGAGAAAGAAGGAAAAGACACACCCCATCGATTTGCGTCTTAGGGAAGCATTTCGACAAGAAGTTAGTGCTAAAGATA
>CAZFXI010000136.1:1642-5320 GCA_964522855.1 uncultured Sedimenticola sp. | reverse complement strand
CCGCCGCCTCTTTCACGAATTCGGGGTTGAACACGGCGGCGGTATTGATGGCTACCTTGTCGGC
This sequence comes from uncultured Sedimenticola sp., assembly GCA_964522855.1. GTDB lineage: Bacteria > Pseudomonadota > Gammaproteobacteria > Chromatiales > Chromatiaceae > Thiolapillus. The sequence continues at coordinate 5,256 of CAZFXI010000136.1, read as the reverse complement.
ACCGGCCATGAGCATGCGCCGCACGTCCTCTACCTTGCGGATACCGCCACCCACGGTCAGGGGAATGAACACCTCGGATGCCACCTGTTCCACCACATGCACGATGGTCTCGCGGTTGTCGGAACTGGCCGTAATGTCCAGGAAGGTAATCTCGTCCGCGCCTTCTTCATTGTAACGTCGCGCCACTTCCACCGGATCACCCGCGTCGCGGATGTCCACGAACTGCACGCCCTTGACCACGCGGCCATTGTCCACATCCAGGCAGGGAATGATGCGTTTCGCCAGTCCCATCTCAGCAGCTCAGCTCATCGGCCAGCTTCTGGCCCTCGGCGAAATCCAGTGTACCTTCGTAGATAGCGCGACCGGTGATGGCGCCGACGATGTTGCTGGTTTTAGCCTGACACAGGGTTTCGATATCCCGCAGGTTGGTGATGCCACCGGAAGCAATGACGGGAATACGAATCGCATTGGCGAGCGTCGTTGTCGCTTCCACATTGCAGCCAGTCATCATGCCATCCCGGCCGATGTCGGTATAGACGATAGCGGACACACCGTCATTCTCGAAGCGCTTGGCCAGTTCGGTGACTTCCTGATCCGTGACCTCCGCCCAGCCATTGATGGCCACCATGCCATCTTTGGCATCCAGGCCGACGATAATGTGCCCAGGAAAGCGCTTGCAGGCCCTAGCGACGAATTCCGGATCCTTCACCGCCTGGGTGCCAATGATGCAGTAGCTGACGCCGGCTTTCAGATAGGCTTCGATGGTTGCTTCGTCACGGATACCGCCGCCGACCTGGATGGGCAGGTCCGGATACTTCTCGGCGATGGCGCGAATGGCGTCGCCGTTCACCGGTTCACCGGCAAAGGCGCCATTGAGATCCACCAGATGCAGACGTCGCGCTCCGGCGCTCACCCAGCGACCGGCCATTTCCACCGGCTGATCCGAGAACACGGTATCGTCTTCCATACGACCTTGCTTGAGGCGCACACATTGCCCATCTTTCAAATCGATTGCGGGTATCAACAACATGATTATGGTTTCCAGTTTACAAAATTCTTCAGCAGGCGCAGGCCGGCATTTGCACTCTTTTCCGGGTGAAACTGCACCGCAAACAGGTTGTCCCTGGCGATGGCGCTGACAAATTCCACGCCGTAATCTGTCGTCGCCGCGATCAGATCCCTGTCTTCCGGCACCACATGGTAGCTGTGCACGAAATAAAAGCGTGATCCCTCTTCGATACCTTCCCACACAGGATGCGCCTGCCTTTGATCCACCCGGCTCCAGCCCATGTGAGGAATCTTCAGTGGCAGATCGTTGTCACCCGGCATGTCCGACGCAAAACGCTGTACCTTGCCGGGGAAGATGCCCAGCAGTTCGGTACCGTCATTCTCCTCGCTGAACTCCATCAGCACCTGCAAGCCCATGCAGATTCCCAAAAAGGGCTTGCTGTCCATGGCCTCGCGCACTTCGCAATTCAGATGATGCTCCCCGATGGCCGCCATGCAATCCCGCGCCGCTCCCTGTCCGGGGAATACAACCCGGTCGGCGGCACTGATCCAGCCGTGGTCATCAGTGACGCGTACCTCGGCGTCCGGCGCCACATGCTCCAGGGCCTTGGACACGGAACGCAGATTGCCCATGCCATAGTCCAGAACGGCGATTTTCTGCATTACAGGCTTCCCTTGGTGGAAGGGATGGCGCCGGCCAGTCGTGGATCTTCTTCCAGCGCCATACGCAGGGCACGACCAAAGGCCTTGAAGATGGTCTCGGCAATGTGGTGGGCGTTGCTGCCACGAATACAGTCGATGTGCAGGGTCACCAGGGCATGATTGGCGAAGCCTTGAAAAAACTCGTGAAACAGGTCCACGTCGAACTCACCGATCGTGGAGCGGCGGAAATCCACGGGCATTTCCAACCCCGGACGCCCGGACAGATCGATGACCACCCGTGATAGCGCCTCGTCCAGGGGCACATAGGCGTGACCATAGCGACGGATACCCTTCTTGTCGCCGACGGCTTTGGCGAAGGCCTGCCCCAGGGTGATGCCCAGATCCTCGACCGTGTGATGGGCATCGATGTGCAGATCGCCTTTTGCGGTAATGTCCAGGTCGATCAGACCGTGGCGCGCCACCTGATCGAGCATGTGCTCGAGGAAAGGGACGCCGGTATCGAATGTGCTCGTACCCTGACCATCCAGATCCAGTTCTACCGTGATCTGCGTTTCCAGGGTATTGCGCTCTACGCTGGCGCTACGTGTCATGACCAGTCTCCGAAATTGCGAGGGCAGGATTATAACTGATTCGCCCATCCACGTCTTTGGGGTAAACTCGTCTGCGGGCGGACAGACAAGGCCGGATCCCTGAAGAACGGCGGGTTTCCTGATAGGATTTCAGACTTTCCCCGTCCGGTTGCTGTCCATGCAAGCACTTGCCATCCTGCTCATCGGATTCTCTTTGTTCAGTGCTCTGAGCATTGCCTTGGGACATTTCCATGGGAAAGACTATCGTGCGTCGGTACGAGCAGCGGGATTGCTGCTGCTTCTGATTCTGGGCGGTCTCCAGTTCATGCACTATCTGTATCTGCAACAAGGCAATGATAACGTGCATGGTGTTATCTACCGAATACTACTGTTCAGCGCCGCGCCGGCCTTCTACCTGTTTTCCAGGCCGGTGCTGCTGGGCAGCGGTGATAATAACTGGCGTGATCTGCTGCATTTCCTGCCCGCTCTCGGCGCTGTTTTCCTGCCTTTTGATCTAGCCCTGCCTCTGTCCTTCCTGCTGGGTGCCGGCTATCTGGCCTGGCTGGCGCGCCGCGTACTGGCCCTGCGCCAGCAGCGGCGCCAGTTTCAGTGGGAACTGGCCATGCTGGGTGGCATCTTCCTTATCGCCCTCTTGGTGATGTTCATGGGCCTGGGCCTGAGCGCTGTGGACGAGCAGCTGTTTTTTACCCTCTATGCCATGGCCATCGGACTCGCTTTTCTGCTCATTACCGTGGCACTTCTCCTCAAACCTCGTCTTTCTTCAGACATCTCAGAAGCGGCACGCGAAACCTATGTCACCAGCACCCTGGCCAGGGTGGATTGCCCGGCAGTGCTGAAGAAGCTGCAAACACTGATGGTCGAAGCGCACGTCTATTTGCAATCCGATCTCAGTCTGAGCCGCCTGGCGGCCCAGCTGGAACTTGCCCCTCACCAGTTGTCAGAATTGATCAACACCCGCCTGGGCAAGAGTTTTTCCCGTTATCTGCGCGAACAGCGCGTCGCAGAAGCCGCACGACTGTTGCTGGAAAAGCCATCGATGTCTGTGCTCGAGATTGGCCTGGGTGCGGGCTTTTCTTCACAATCCAATTATTACGATGCCTTTCGCGAGATCACCGGCATGACACCGGGGAAATACCGCAGTCTACACAGGCGCAGCCCTGCAAAATGACCATTCCGTAAGCAAATTCACCTCCGGAATGATCAAACCGGAGGCCACATTAGCCTGCCGCTCCTACACTGACTATCAACCGACCCAACAGGAGCATCCCAATGAAGATATTGCTTACAGGCGCCAGCGGTTTCATCGGCGGCCATATACATCAAGCCTTGCAGGAAGACGGGCACGAGTTGATT
>CAZFXI010000136.1:0-1542 GCA_964522855.1 uncultured Sedimenticola sp. | reverse complement strand
GGTGGCAAGCAGATGATCCAGCCGCTCCATGTGGCTGATCTGGTGGATACTGTACGCAAGTGCCTGACCAGCGAGCAGACTCGCCTCACCCTGGATATAGTGGGGCCGGTGCCCATGAGCCTCGCCCAATGGCTGAACCTGCTGCGAGCCACGGCAGGACGCCCTCCGGTCAGAATCATCCCGATCCCCTTTCCGCTGGTGAAAGCCATGGCCAGCATCGGTCGGTATGCCCTGCCCATCCTGCATCCCGATAATCTGAGCATGTTGCAACGGGGCAATACCGCCGATCCCGCCCCCCTGAGCGCGTTTCTCGGCCACCCGCCGCAACCGGTGGAAAATGCCCTGTGAGCTACCTGATCCTGAAATACGCTCATCTGCTAAGCATGATGATGCTCTTCGGCGCCGGCCTGGACAACGACCGCGTACAGCCGAACCGACACGGGTAGCCCTGGACACCTTCTGTACTCTCTCCGGTTTGGTCTCATCTACCGTCATTGTGGCGGCATTGACTACGCGCACGCTGTTGCAGCGCAAGGAAACTGCCGTCATTATGCAAGGATGAAGCCTCACTGCGCCCGTTTTCGCTTTCATGGCCGCCTCAACGATTTTCTGCCACTACGGCAGAAACAGCAGTTCGTCGAATACTGCTTTCAGGAATGCCCCGGCATCAAGGATCCCATCGAAACCCTGGGCATACCCCATCCCGAAGTAGGAAGCCTTCAAGTCAACGACCAGACGACGGGCCTGGATTACCTGTTACGACCCGGGGACGAGGTGGAGGTCTATTCCCGAACCTGGACACGCGGGGCATCCGCCGCAGATCCCCGTTTCATCGTAGACGTGAACCTGGGCAAGCTGGCCCGCTGGCTACGACTGCTGGGCTTCGACAGCTGCTGGCGCAATGATCTGAGGGACAGCGAAGTCGTGGACATCAGCGTGAAGGAGCAACGCGTCATCCTTACCCGTGACCGCCGTTTGCTGTTCCATCGCCAGATTCAGTACGGTTACTGGGTACGCGAGGTAAACCCGGATCTGCAGGTACCCGAGGTATTGAGCCTGTTGGATCTGTGGTGGGACATCAGGCCCTTTCGCCGCTGCGCGATCTGTAACGGCTTGATCCAGGTCGTGGCGAAAGAGCGAATACTGGATAAGCTGGAGCCCCTGACACGAAAATACTACGACGATTTTTATCAGTGTGCTGACTGTGGCCAAATCTACTGGAAAGGCAGCCACTATGACAAGTTACTGAAAAAAATAGAAATATTCAAAGATCATGCGTGAAACCATCACCATCAGCACCTCCGAAAGAGAAATCCTGGTGGATATTACCGCCAAGGTACAGGCAGTAGTGAATGCCAGTGGCATCCGCGAAGGTCTGGTGCATGTCTATGCCCAGGGCGCCACCGGAGCCATCATGATTCAGGAAAACTGGGACGACAGCGTGCAGACCGATGTGGTTAACCTGCTGCGCAAGATGATCCCCCGGGGTGTATGGCTGCATGACGTCCAGGACGGCAACGGCGATTCACATCTGAAATCCGG
>CAZFXI010000135.1:0-5454 GCA_964522855.1 uncultured Sedimenticola sp. | reverse complement strand
AGAACATCGGATCTGGTGCAAGTGCTGGGTCTGGACGTGCTTGCGGCAGGTGATATGCAAAGTCGACGTGTGCAACATATTCTGATGGTGGCCAGGACGGTGCCCAACATGCTGCAAGGGCTTGAACCGGGTGCCCTGGTCATCGTGCCTGGTGATCGTGTGGATGTCCTGCTGGCCTGTACTTTGGCCGAGCTGAATGGCGTCGATCTGGCAGGCGTGCTGCTGACAGGAGGGATACTGCCCGACGACAAGCTGAGAAAGTTTTGTGCCGCCGCGATTGAATCCGGTCTGCCCCTGTTGTCCACGTCTTGGAACACCTATACCACGGCCAACAAGGTCTCGCGGATGGATGTGGGGTTACCGGTGGATGACAGGGTGCGCATTCAGCATATTATGGAATCAGTCGTTTCCTGCATCGATACTGATCTGCTGCTGAAAAGAGCCAGTGTCCCGGCGGTTGCGCGCCAATCACCCGCTGCATTTCGCTACAGTCTGGTGAAAAAGGCACGGGCGGCGGGAAAGAAAATCGTGCTACCCGAAGGGGATGAGCCACGTACCCTGGAAGCTGCCTGTCTCTGCCACCAGAAAGGCATCGCGCAATGTGTACTGCTGGCCGGACCCGAGCATGTGCAACGTCTGGCCGAAGCGAAAAGACTGGACCTCCCGGCTGACCTGGAAATTATCGATCCGGCTAGCATCCGCGATCAATTCGTTGATTCCATGGTAGCCCTGCGCAAACACAAGGGGCTCACGCCCCAAATGGCCCAGGCCCAATTGGAGGACAACGTGGTGCTGGGTACCATGATGCTGGCAGACGATCTCGTACACGGGTTGGTTTCGGGGGCAGTGCATACCACCGCGAATACGGTTCGGCCAGCATTGCAGCTCATCAAGACCGCACCAGATGCGCGTCTGGTTTCTTCCGTGTTTTTCATGTGTCTTCCGGAACAGGTTGTGGTGTATGGAGACTGCGCCATCAATCCTGATCCGGATGCGGAGGCATTAGCGGATATTGCCATTCAGAGTGCGGAGTCAGCGGTGCTTTTTGGCATCGAGCCGCGGATTGCCATGCTCAGCTATAGCACTGGCGAATCGGGCAAAGGTGCGGATGTGGAGAAAGTGCGGGAAGCGACCCGTCTCGTCAAAAAACTCCGACCGGACTTGGTGGTGGACGGACCCTTGCAGTATGACGCCGCTGCCAATGTTGAAGTGGCGCATTCCAAGGCGCCGGAAAGCGCTGTCGCAGGGCGGGCGACCGTGTTCATCTTTCCTGACCTCAATACCGGCAACACCACCTACAAGGCGGTGCAACGCAGCGCCAATGTCATCAGCATCGGTCCCATGCTGCAAGGCTTGAGAAAGCCGGTGAACGATCTTTCCCGCGGTGCCTCTGTCGATGATATTGTCTATACCATTGCCATCACCGCATTGCAATCCACACAAGGATCTGAAAAACGGTAGAATACGGCTCCCAATATCGGAGCCGTATTGTTAGTCGGAGAAAATTCCATGTTCAAGAAAACCATGCAGATCGCCGGATATGATGATGACCTCTGGGCCGCAATCCAGGCGGAAGAAACCCGTCAGGAAGAGCATATCGAGCTGATTGCCTCAGAAAACTACACCAGCCCTCGAGTGATGCAGGCCCAGGGATCGGTGCTGACCAACAAATACGCCGAGGGTTATCCCCACAAGCGTTATTATGGCGGCTGCGAGAACGTGGATGTGGTGGAGCAATTGGCCATCGATCGTGCGAAAACGTTATTCGAAGCAGACTATGCCAATGTCCAGCCCCATTCCGGCTCCCAGGCCAATGCTGCGGTGTATATGGCCTTGTGTCAGCCTGGTGATACCATCCTCGGCATGGCCCTGGCGGATGGTGGACACCTGACCCACGGCGCCAAGCCCAATTTCTCCGGCAAGATCTATCATGCGGTGCAGTATGGCCTGAATGCCGAAACTGGCGAGATCGACTACGAGCAGGTGGAAGCCCTGGCCAAAGAGCACCAGCCGAAGATGATCGTCGCCGGGTTCTCTGCCTATTCCCGCATCGTGGATTGGCAGCGCTTTCGAGAGATCGCCGACAGTGTGGGAGCCTGGCTGTTCGTGGACATGGCGCATGTGGCCGGTCTGATCGCCGTGGGCGAATATCCCAGCCCGATTCAGATCGCCGATGTCACCACCACTACCACTCACAAGACCCTGCGTGGCCCGCGCGGTGGCCTGATCCTGGCCAAAGCCAATGAGGAGATCGAGAAGAAGCTCAACTCCGTGGTCTTTCCCGGCACCCAGGGCGGTCCTCTGATGCACGTCATCGCCGGCAAGGCCGTAGCCTTCAAAGAAGCCATGGAGCCGGAATTCAAGACCTATCAGCAGCAAGTCAAAAAGAACGCCCAGGCCATGGCCAAGGTGTTCATGGATCGGGGTTACGACGTGGTATCCAAGGGTACCGACGACCATCTGTTCCTGGTGAGCTTCATCGAAGCTGGACTGACAGGCAAGGACGTGGATCGCTGGTTGGGTGATGCCAACATCACGGTCAACATGAACGCGGTACCCAACGATCCCCAGTCCCCGTTCATTACCTCCGGTATTCGCGTGGGCACACCTGCAATTACCACGCGCGGCTTTGATGAACAGGATTCGATTGATCTCGCGGGCTGGATGTGTGATGTCATCGATGCCAGGGGTGATGATGCGGTGATCGCCCAGGTAAAGCAAATGGCACTGGACATCTGCAAACGCCTGCCTGTCTATGGCGATTGAGTCATGCGCTGTCCCTTCTGCAATGCCAGAGATACCAAGGTCATCGACTCCCGGGCGGCGGGAGAAGGTGATCAGGTTCGCCGACGGCGGGAATGCATTGATTGCAAGGAGCGTTTCACTACCTATGAAAAGGTGGAGCTGAACCTGCCGCGGGTGGTGAAGTCTGATGGAAGTCGTGCCAGCTTCGATGAAATGAAGCTGCGCCTGGGCATGTTGCGGGCACTGGAAAAGCGCCCGGTGAGCACGGACGATCTCGAAGCGGCCATCAGCCGCATCACCCGCAAGCTCATGGCGCCGGGTGATCCCGAAGTGCCCACGGAACGTATCGGTGAGTTGGTCATGGAAGAGCTGAAAAGACTGGATCAGGTCGCCTATGTGCGCTTCGCCTCGGTGTATCGGCAGTTTCAGGATGTGCAGGCTTTTCGCGAGGAAATTGAACGTCTGGAGCAACAGCCCGATCCCGAAGCACTGCGCAAGCAGCTCGATCTGCTGGGCAAGGAGTAGGTCGGGTAAAGCGCAGCGTGCCCGACATCCCTGCGCTACAATGATTCGATGAACTTTTCCGCCGATGATCACCGCCACATGGCGCGAGCCATCCAGCTGGCCTGGAAAGGCTTGTATACCACCGATCCCAACCCGCGCGTCGGCTGTGTGCTGGTGCGTGACGGCGAAATCGTCGGCGAGGGCTGGCACCGCAAGGCAGGCGAGCCACATGCCGAACGCCTTGCCATCGCCGATGCGGGCGAACAGGCAGGCGGTGCAACGGCTTACGTCACTCTGGAACCGTGCTGCCATCACGGGAAAACCCCTCCTTGTACTGAAGCCTTGCTCGAAGCTGGCGTGAACCGGGTTGTTGCCGCCATGCAGGATCCCAATCCCCTGGTTGCCGGAAAAGGCCTTGAAATGCTTGCTGAAAAGGGTGTGAAGGTGGCTTCTGGTTTGCTCCAGTCAGATGCGGAAAAACTCAACCCGGGCTTCATCAAACGTATGTCCACCGGTCTGCCCTGGGTACGCTGCAAGCTGGCCATGAGCCTGGATGGGCGCACCGCCATGGCCAGTGGTGAGAGCGTCTGGATCACCGGCGAAGATGCACGCAGGGATGTCCAGCGATTGCGTGCCCGCAGCTCTGCCGTGGTCACTGGCATCGGTACCGTGCTGGCGGATGACCCGTCCATGAACGTAAGGTTGTCTCCCGAGGACTTGCCCGGCATGGAAACTACAGACTATTTTCGCCAGCCCCTGCGGGTGGTGCTGGATTCCAGTCTGCGCATTCCCGAAGATGCCAAACTGTTGTCTCTGCAGGGGCCGGTACAGATTTTCCATAGCCGTGGTGATGCGGCCAAAGCCCAACGGTTGCAGGAAACCGGTGCAGCGGTACTGCAGTTGGAAGGCGGTCTGGATCTACCCCGAGTAATGCAGGAACTGGCGGGGCAGGAAGTCAACGAGGTGTTGATCGAAGCCGGTCCCACCCTGGCTGGTGCCGCGCTGCAATCTGGCGTGGTTGACGAACTGGTCATCTACATGGCACCACATCTCATGGGCCATCAGGCTCGCGGCCTGTTTCATTTGCCGGGTCTGGAAAAAATGGCAGATCGCATCGAATTGCAGATCCGGGATATCCGTTCCGTGGGGAAAGATTTTCGCATATCGGCAGCACTTGCCGGGGAGTAGCCAAGCATGTTCACAGGCATCATTCAGGCCATCGGCAAAGTTACCAGTCTCAAGGATCAGGGCGGTGACATTCGTCTGCGTATCAACACCGGCAAGTTGGATTTGTCCGATGTAGAGCTGGGTGACAGTATCGCGGTGAACGGCGTCTGTCTCACAGCCGTGGAACTGCCGGGCGATGGTTTCGTGGCGGATGTGTCCGGAGAAACCCTGTCCCTCACTTCTCTCGGAAACCTCACCAGCGGCAGTCTGGTGAACCTTGAAAAGGCCTTGACCCTGGCCACACGCCTGGGTGGTCATCTGGTGAGCGGTCATGTGGATGGCCTGGGTACGGTGATTTCCCGCGAAGAGGATGCCCGTTCCGTACGCTTCGTCATCGAGGCGCCCAGGGAGCTGGCGAAATACATCGTCCACAAGGGATCGATCACCGTGGACGGAACCAGCCTGACCGTCAATGGCGTAGACGGTGCCCGTTTCGAACTGAACATCGTGCCCCACACCCTGCAAGAAACCATCATGAGCACCTATCAGACTGGCAGCAATGTGAACCTTGAAGTGGATCTTATCGCCCGCTATCTGGAGCGCCTGTTGCTCGGGGACAAAGCGGGGGATCCGGGGAGCAAGGACGTGACCCGAGATCAGCTGCTCAAGGCCGGGTTTATTGACAACTGAGGCTTTTTCCGAGTATCAGAGCAGTTTCTGATGCGGGTCAATAAGCCCACAGGACTAAGGCGTATTATGATAAATGGTTCAAAGAATCAATTTTATCGCAAAAGCAAGTAGATACGTCTTTCGAGGCAAAAGGTGATCACACCTTGTTGGTTCTACTGCTGCTTTGGTGCTGCAGCTGCTCTTCCAAGCCGTATCCACTGTATTTCGTTGCTGTCTGACAGGTAGAACCGGGTCATGTCAGTCGAAATATGCGGCTTGATGATTTACGGAGAGCATGACCATGCGTATCTACACAAAAAAATTCAAACGTACTATTCTTTTTAGCTTGCTGGCCGGTGCTTGTGGTTC
>CAZFXI010000134.1:0-5574 GCA_964522855.1 uncultured Sedimenticola sp. | reverse complement strand
TTTTTTGCGTCATTCCGGCGCGCGAGCCCACGGAAGGGCGAAGGTAGCGCAACGCAGGAGCGGTTGCCGAGGCCGGAATCCAGAATGACCAAAAGCTTGGATCCCGGCCTCCGCCGGGATGACGACTTATTCAGATATTCCCTAAAATGCAAAAGGCAGAATCAAGCAAGTAGAGGAATGGCAGTTCAGGTAATTTACCTGTGCCCTGCGCCTGCTGTTTGCAGAGTTGGCTCGGCCTTCCCGGGTTGATGACAGCACTACAATTACGAACCACGTTTCTGATCGTAAGTTTCTTTCTCTAATTTCAACCGTGAGCTGTTCCCTGTTCTTTTCCGACAAGGACACTCGTCCCTGTCTTTGTGTTGACAGACACAACAGCCCCTCTGTAGTATTCAAGTAATCTATTGAATAATACAAGAAGGTTGCCAAGCAACACTTGGAGGAGTACATCATGACACTGAATGACTGGGTTCTGGCGCATGAAGTCCAGATACGTCTGGGGTTCTTTTTTGGCGTTTTCGCTATCATGGCAGCGTGGGAACTGGCCGCTCCCCGCCGCAGGCTGATCACTTCCAAGGCCATTCGCTGGGGAAACAACCTGGGGCTGGTGTTTCTCAACAGCCTGGTGCTGCGGCTGCTGTTTCCCGCCGCTGCCGTGGGCGTGGCCGCCTTTGCCCATGCCCAGGGCTGGGGGCTGTTCAACTACTACCCCATCAATTTTCCTCTGGCGGTGATCGTCTCGGTCATCATCATGGATGCGGTCATCTATCTGCAGCATGTCATGGTGCATGCCGTGCCCCTGCTGTGGCGGCTTCACCGGGTGCATCACGCCGATCTGGACTATGACGTGACCACCGGTGCGCGCTTTCATCCCCTGGAAATCATCCTGTCCATGCTGATCAAGTTCGCCACCATTCTGCTGCTCGGCCCGCCAGTGGTGGCGGTGGTGATCTTCGAGGTGCTGCTCAATGCCACGGCCATGTTCAACCACGGCAATGTAAAGCTTCCCGCTTCTATCGACCGGGTACTGCGCTGGTTCGTGGTGACCCCGGACATGCACCGGGTGCATCACTCGGTGGAAGATGACGAAGCCAACAGCAATTTCGGTTTCAACCTGCCCTGGTGGGATCGCCTGTTCGGCACCTATCGCGACCAGCCCCGCGCCGGACACGAAGGTATGACCATCGGCATCCACAAGTACCGCGATCCGAAACAGGTCAGTTGGCTGCCCGGCATCCTGCTGTTCCCTTTCCAGGGAAAAATCACCGGGTACGCCATCAACCGCCGCGAGTGGGACAGCAGCAGTGAACCATAAACTTCTGCGCTGGCTGTTGCTGCTTCTAATCGGTACAGGTATCGCGCTGGCCGTTGTTTACCGGGATCACTTCGATGCCCAGGCTCTGACCCTTTGGGTCGATCAGGCCGGCAGCGCCGGTCCGCTACTGTTCATGGCCATCTACGCCGTCGCCACGGTGCTGTTTCTGCCGGGGTCGGTGCTGACCCTGGCAGGCGGTGCGCTGTTCGGCCCCGTGCTGGGCACTTTCTACAACCTTACCGGCGCGACTGTGGGTGCGGCGCTGGCTTTTCTTGTCGCACGCTACCTGGCCTCAGACTGGGTGGAGAAAAAAACCGCGGGGCGCCTGCAGCAACTCAAACAGGGCGTGGAAAAAGAAGGATGGCGGTTTGTTGCCTTCGTGCGCCTGGTACCCCTGTTCCCCTTCAACCTGCTCAACTATGCACTGGGGCTGACCCGGCTGAAGTTTTCTCACTATGTCATCGCCAACTATGTGTTCATGCTGCCCGGAGCCTTTGCCTATACCTATCTGGGTTATGCCGGTCGCGAAGCTATCGCTGGCGGAGAGGCTGTTATTCAGAAGGGTCTGCTGGCATTGGGCCTGCTGGCTATGGTGGCCTTTCTGCCTCGCCTGGTTTCCTATTTCAGACAGGACAACAGCCTGTCCCTGGAAGCGCTGAAAAAACAGCTTGATTCGAACACCGGCCCGCTTCTGCTGGATGTGCGCAGCATCGGGGACTTCAACGGCAAACTCGGCCATGTGAGCACCGCCCTCAATATTCCCCTGGAAGACCTGGCGCAGCACATAGGCGATCTGTCCGCCTACAGGAACAAACCCGTTGCCCTGATCTGCACCACCGACCGCAAATCGAAAAAGGCGGCCCGCCTGCTGAACAGAGCCGGGTTTTCCGACGTGAAAGTAGTAACGGGTGGCATGACACAATGGAACCAGTACAATTGGCCTATCGAGCACGACAGCCCACACTGACCGGAAACCATGGATCTTACTGAACAAGTCAAGCACTACTACGGCAAGGTTCTGCAGGGCAGCGATGACCTGAAGACCGACGCCTGCTGTACCACCGAGGCCCTGCCTAAGCATATCAAGGCGCTGATGACAGACATCCACCCTGAAGTGGCCTCCCGCTACTACGGCTGTGGACTGGTGGTTCCTGAACTGCTGGAGGGCTGCCGGATTCTGGATCTGGGCAGTGGCAGCGGCCAGGATGTCTTTCTGCTGTCCGCTCTGGTGGGTGAACAGGGGGAAGTAATCGGCGTGGACATGACGCCGGAGCAACTGGAAGTCGCCCGAAGGCACGAAGCCTGGCATCAGGAAAAATACGGCTACACGCGGCCCAACACCCGTTTTCTCGCAGGACGGCTGGAACATCTGGATGCGCTGGAACTGGAGCCTGGCTCCTTCGATGTGGTGGTTTCCAATTGCGTCCTCAACCTGGTGCCTGACAAGGAGGCGGTACTTGAAGGCGTTTTCCAGCTGCTCAAGCCCGGTGGCGAGTTTTACTTCTCTGACGTGTATGCCGACCGACGACTGCCCGAGGCGCTGAAGGCCGACCCCGTGCTCTATGGCGAATGCCTGTCCGGCGCGCTGTACTGGAACGATTTCCTGCAACTGGCCAAACAGGCCGGCTTTGCCGATCCCCGACTGGTTACCGACCGCCCCCTGTCCGTCGATGATCCTGCCCAGCAGGAAAAGCTGGGCAACGCCCGCTTCTTTTCCGCCACCTACCGGCTGATCAAGCTAGAAGGACTGGAAGCCTTCTGTGAAGACTATGGGCAGGCTGTGCAATACAGGGGCAGCATTCCCCATCACAAACATGCCTTTGTCCTGGACAAGCATCACGCGATAGAAACAGGACGGATGTTTCCCGTATGCGGCAATACCTGGCACATGCTGCACGACACACGGTTTGCCGCACATTTTGATTTCTTCGGTGATTTCAGCACGCACTATGGCATCTTCGCCGATTGCGGCACGGTGTTGCCTTTCGACACAGATCAGGACCAACCCGCCAGTGGCGGTTGTTGCTGAGCCATGCATGCCACCCTGCCTTTGCTGAAGGACAGCGATTTTCCGGCGCTGAGCCGCACACGGCTGACCACGCTGCAGGTCAACCTGGGCTACCTTTGCAATCAGAGCTGCCTCCACTGCCATGTCAATGCCGGGCCGAAAAGAGAGGAGCAGATGGATCGGGAGACCGTGGATCTGGTATTGCAGACACTACACCGACGCAAGTTGAGCAGCCTCGATCTCACCGGCGGTGCCCCCGAGCTCAACACACATTTCCGCTATCTGGTTGAAGCGGCAACGGGCATGGGCATCCAGGTCATCGACCGCTGCAACTTGACCATATTGCAGGAACAAGGACAGGAAGACCTGGCCGATTTCCTCGCCACACAAGGCGTGGAGATCAGCGCCTCCCTGCCCTGTTATCTGCCGGAGAACGTGGATGCCCAGCGTGGCAAGGGCGTGTACGAGAACAGCCTCGCCGGATTGCGTCGGCTCAACGCAAGAGGTTATGGCCACAAAGATAGCGGCCTGATGCTCAATCTGGTGTACAACCCGGCGGGATCCAGCTTGCCGCCACCACAGCAGCTTCTCGAACAGGACTATCGCAAGCGCCTCGGCGAACTCGGCATCGTGTTCAATCAACTGTTCACCATCACCAACATGCCCATCAAGCGTTTCGGCAGCACCCTCATCAGCAAAGGCCTGTTCCACGACTACATGCAGACCCTGCGAGCTGCACACCTGGAGGGCAATCTGGAGGGCGTCATGTGCCGGTCCCTCATCAGTGTCGATTGGCAGGGCTATCTGTATGACTGTGACTTCAACCAGATGCTGGACTTGCCCCTGCCATTGCCGGGTAGCAGACGCCCTCATCTGAACGAACTCCTGAACCGGGACATGGAAGGGCTGTCTATCGCGGTGGCCGATCACTGCTACGGCTGCACTGCTGGCCAGGGCAGCAGCTGCGGCGGCGCACTGGAAACATGATCTCCATCATCATCCCCTGTCTGAACGAGGCTGGCCGTATCCAAACCACACTGACCCGTTTGCAACCCATGCGGGACAGGGGTCAGCAGCTCATCGTCATCGATGGCGGCAGCGAGGATGGCACCCTTGCCCTGGCATCATCCCTGGCCGACAAGACTTTGATCTCATCCAGAGGCCGCGCCCGGCAAATGAACACCGGTATGGAGGCCGCTGACGGAGACATCCTCTGGTTCCTGCACGCAGATACGCTACCCCCTGCGAATGCGGACCTGCAGCTGGCACAAGCCATGAACGAATCTCAGCATAGCTGGGGGCGATTCGATGTCCAACTGTCCGGCAGCGCCCCACTCCTGCGCATGGTGGAGCGTTCCATGAACTGGCGCTCCCGTATCACCGGCATCGCTACGGGAGATCAGGGTATTTTCGTACGCGCTGATGCCTTGCGACGGCTTGGCGGCTACACCAACATTCCCCTCATGGAAGACATCGACCTGAGTTCGCGGCTGAAAGCATCCTGTGGACGCCCCTTGTGTCTGACCCAGCGGCTGATCACATCCAGCCGGCGCTGGGAACGCAACGGGATCTTCAGAACCATCCTGCTCATGTGGAGCCTGCGCCTGAAGTATGCCTTGGGCGCAGATCCTGGCGCACTCGTCCGCCACTATCAATGAGTGACGGCAGGATTCTTGTATTTGCCAAGGCGCCGATTCCCGGCAAAGCCAAGACCCGGCTCATTCCTGCACTCGGAATGGAAGGAGCGGCCGAACTACATGCCCAGCTGGTCCTGCAGACGCTGGACAGGGTTTGTAAGCCTGGCGGTACCCCGGTGGAGCTGTGGTGTACCCCCACGCTGGAGCATGATTTTTTTCACGCCTGCGCCAATGAATACGACCTGCAACTGAAATCCCAGCACGGGGAAGATCTGGGTGCCCGCATGTACTCGGCATTTGAATCGACATTGACCGCTTGTTCCTGGGCGATTCTCCTGGGCACCGATTGTCCTGACCTCAATTACAGCGACATCCAAAAGGCCATCGAGCTGCTGCAGAACGGCAATGATGCCGTCATCGGGCCCGCCCATGACGGTGGATACTACCTGTTGGGCCTGCGCCAACCACTGCGGAAGCTGTTTGCAGACCTAGCGTGGGGAACAGACAAGGTCTGGGATGTGACGAGGAAGCATTTGGAACGGCTGGGATGCCGATACGCGACCCTGCGTGTTCAACATGACCTGGATCGTCCGGAAGACTTACAGCGCTTTCCC
>CAZFXI010000133.1:0-5609 GCA_964522855.1 uncultured Sedimenticola sp. | reverse complement strand
CCTCCCAGGCGTTACCTGGCGACTTGCCCTGTGGAGCCCGGACTTTCCTCCATCGCAAACACGACAGCGACTATCCGACCGTCTTCCGGGAACTAACATAGTGTCCCCAGATCGGAATTGCAAGCGCGACATCCCTTTGTGTAGACGTGACAGCAGTCACAGGACGCAGTGCATAGGGCTCCCTCCGGTTTCATAGCCGAGTGAAATGCGCTATGATGCAACGCTAAAGAGGTTCGTCTCTCGCCAGAGATTCAGGCAATGTTACAAGCAGGCACGAGGTTATTACGCACCATGATGAAGAAAGATTCAGGAAAAATTCGACGTTTCAGATATATGGCTCCGACGCTGGTTGCGGGAGTCACGATCTTTGGCGTTAGCGGTGCACTGGCTGGATTCAAAGCGATTGTCCATGATGATACCAATTACATTACCTGCAATATCAGCGAGTTGGTACAAGATGGAAACGGCGTTCAGGTGGTGTTGGATGCAGATGCCACGTGTTTTGATTACATGAAAGAAGGCACTCTTGCAGATTCCCTGAAATTTGTCGCTGGCGCCTATAATGGCACACTCAAGGCTGGATGTACTTTCAGTCAGACCACCCTTACCAGTGACGGTGAACTTCTTATCAAAGCCGATGGTCAATGTATTTCAACAAAAGGCATTTACAACGTAGCCGACATTGACTACAACTGTTTTATCGATGAAGACAACAAAGCCTTTGTACTGAATGTGCCGTCTTATGATATGGACAATGTTTGTGATGAAACCTTGCCCGTCTCCATCACTGCCGGCAATGTGACTGTAACCGGTGCTAACCCGGTAACTGTGGAATTCAGAACACAAGGAACAGTTCGAATCAATCCTCCTTTCGCCGTCGCAGGCGAGCATGTTTTCAAAGTCAACACCGGCATGATATCCGGCTCCTGATCATCCCGTCAGATGCAGCAAGCGCTGCATCTGACGTTAGTCTTTCCCCAACGCAAACTGATACAACCGATTTTTCTTCTCTCCGGTGATTTTTGCTGCCAGGGCCACGGACTGTTTCGTCGGCAAATCCTCCCGTAATAGATTCAATACCCGACGGGATTCCGGTGATAAACCATCCTCGGCTTCCACAGTGTTGGCGGCCAGCACAATCACGAACTCTCCCCGCTGAGACATGGGCTCTGCCGCGATTCTTGCTACGACTTCATCCAGGGCGCCCTGAATGATCTCTTCATACTGCTTGGTCAATTCCCGGGCAACACACACCTCCCTCTGCGCGCCCAGCACGTCCTGCATATCCTGCAGGGTATACAGGATACGGTGTGATGATTCATAGAACACCTGTGTAGCTGCGGCCGCTTTCAAAGCAGAAAGCTTCTGTTTGCGGGCTTCGGAGGTTCGCGGTAGAAAACCGTGAAAACAGAAGGCATTCACGGGCAAGCCCGAAACACTCAGCGCGGCGATCAATGCACTGGGACCCGGCACCGGCGAAACCCGAATCCCCTGTTCACGACAGGCCCGCACCAAAGGAAAGCCGGGATCACTGATCAAGGGTGTTCCTGCATCAGAGATCAGCGCCACAGACTTTCCTTCCCCCAGCATATCCAGAATGCCATGCATGGCCTTTCGCTCATTGTGCTCATGCAACGCCCGCATCGGCGTCTCGATGCCATAATGCTGCAATAGACGGCGGCTATGGCGCGTATCCTCGGCCGCAATGCGATCTACCTGCTTTAAAACACTGATCGCCCGTAGGCTGATGTCTTCCAGATTCCCGATCGGCGTGGATACGATATATAAAGTACCTTGGGGATTTGACACTTCAGGCTCGCTCATACGATACTCTGCTGCTTCCTTTATTTGGGCAAATGGACGATGCGCAACAGATACGCTGTACAAATTTTCATTCCGGTCATACTCCTGCTCCTGCTGGCGGGCTGTGAAACCACCCCGGTCAAACCGTCCATACCCGTCGATCCCCAGGCGAGCCACGCGGCACGCATGTTCGAACAACAGCGCTACGAAGCGGCTGCTGAACTGTATCTGGAGCTTGCAAAGCGTGCACCCAGCAATGCCCGGAATCTATACCTGCTGCTTGCAGCCGATAGTCTGATCCATGATGAGCAGCTTGACAAGGCAAATGACATCCTGCGGCAACTCAATGCCACAGCGCTACCTCAGGAACAACGGTTCCGATACTTGCTGGTACAGGCCGATCTCGCGTTGAGACGTCATCGACCGGAAGAAGTCTTCAGCCTTCTGGTCTCTATTCCAACCGATGCGGGCAACGACGACAGCATACGCTTTCATTCCATCCGCGCAGCCGCATACAAGGAACAGCAAAACAGCATCGACTATGCACGGGAACTCATAGCCCTGGACAATCTTCTTGCCAGCGACGAGGAACATCTGCGCATACAAACAGAAATCCTCTCGATCCTTACGCGCCACAATCCCCAGGCGCTGAAAAAGCAGTTCCCGGCGCCCGACAATACCACACGTGGCTGGCTGGAGCTTTCCGGCCTGCTGCGCGACTATCCCAATGCACCCGAGGAGGTCATTGCAGCATTTCGGGAATGGCGGGACCTGTATCCGGAGCATCCTGCGGTGCCGGCCTTGCTCAGCACCTACTACAGCCTTCAACAGCGGCAGGCTCCCATCGAAATCAACCGGATTGCCGTACTGCTTCCCCGGGAAGGGCCATATGCCATACCGGCAAAAGCCATCCGTGACGGTTTGATGAGCGCCTGGTACGACGATACCAGCGAAAATCGGCCCCAGCTGAAATTCTATGATTCCAGCAACAGCGAACAAATCTGGCCGCTACTGAACCAGGTGGCAGACGACGGGGCGGATATCGTCATTGGCCCACTATCAAAGCAAGCCGTGTTGCAGTTGGCACGTGCCGGCGGTCTGCCCCTTCCCGTGCTGGCCCTGAATCAGGTAAGCACCGACAGCATCCCTCCCCAGAACCTGTATCAGTATTCCCTGTCTCCCGAAGACGAAGCCTGTCAAGTGGCAGTATGGGCTGCTTACCAGGGATACCGGGAACCAGCCATGCTGTATCCCTCTTCCGCTCTGGGTGAGCGCATGGCGACGGCTTTCATCAAAACCTGGCAACAGCTTGGTGGCGGCAGCCTGCGTTCCCAGGCTTATGATCCTGCCAGCAAGGACTTTTCTACCCCGGTAGCCCAACTGGTGATGTCTGCGCAACGTAAGGCACAGCTGGAAAAACTGAAAAAAACCAAAGAGGACAGCAGCGAATACATCCTGCCCCCCAGAGGCATGGACTTTGTTTTTGCCATCGGCAACAAACAGCAGATGCGCCAGATTCGCCCCATGCTGCAATTCCATTATGCCGAGGACTTGCCGGTTCTGAGCACGTCCCGCGCCTGGGACGGCCAGTTGAAAAACGATGAACGCTTCGATCTCGCTGGCATCATGCTGCCCGAAATGCCCTGGATGCTGGACAACGACACCGACAATCCGCTCTCCCGCAAGAACCTGCAGGATTACCTGGCCCGGAGCGAGAGGAAGTTTCTGCGTCTGCTACCCATGGGCATCGATGCCTATCAGGTACTGCCTCATCTTCGAAAACTCGAGATGTCCGACCTGCTGCCATTCAAGGGCAATACCGGATTGCTTTACCTGGACGACAAGCGCCAGCTGTTGCGCCGCATGACCTGGATTTCACTGCAGGCACAGCCACGAATACTGGGAACCACACCACCTGCCAATGCGGTATCCGTGCTTCCAATGGACAGCATCAGCAGCGATGAAAGCCTCCCATCTGCGCAAAGGTGAAGCCGCTGAAGCATTCGCCTGCCGCTGGTTGCAGAAGCAGGGACTGCGACTCAACGAGCAGAACTACCGTTGCAAATTGGGTGAAATCGATCTCATCATGCAGGACGGGGAAACCCTGGTGTTCGTCGAAGTACGCTATCGCAGTCACACAGGATTTGGCAGTGCAGTCGATTCGGTCACACCTGCGAAGCAGCGCAAGCTGCTGAATACCGCTGAACATTATCTGCAGCGCATCAGGCATACGCCGGCCTGCAGATTCGATATAATCGGCATTGACCGCGAACACCAGATTCAATGGATCCGGAACGCCATTCAATAATCCCAACAAGGGTCGCCCAAACCGTGGATCTCATCGAGCGCATCAACCATCTTTTCAGCGAGAGTATCGCTACCAAACAGCGCTGCCTGCCCGCGCTGGCCACGCCCATTGCGGAAGCTGCCGAAATGATCGTCGCGAGCCTCCTCGAAGGCGGCAAGGTGCTCAGCTGCGGCAACGGCGGCTCGGCGGCTGACGCGCAGCATTTCTCCTCGGAAATGTTGAACAGATTCGAACGCGAACGCCCCGGTCTTCCTGCCATAGCGTTGACCACCGACAGCTCCACCCTGACCTCCATCGCCAACGACTACGCCTTCCAGGAAGTTTTCGCCAAGCAGATTGGCGCCCTGGGACATCCCGGCGACGTACTGCTGGCCATCAGCACCAGTGGCGATTCACTGAACGTGCTGCGAGCGGTAGAGACTGCCAAGGAACAGCAGATGAAAGTAGTCGCATTGACCGGTCGGAATGGTGGCCGGATCGCCTCCCTGTTGCATGAGGAAGACCGGGAAATCCGCGTGGACAGCCCGTCAACCGCCCGCATTCAGGAAGTGCATCTGCTGGTTATCCACTGTCTCTGCGACCTGATCGACACCCTGCTGCTGGGTGAGGAAGCCTGAATCGCTGTTATCTTACCAAGACCATCAGCAATACAGCGGCTTATCCCCTTGAATCCCAACCACCTGAAGACTCTGGAAAAACTGTTCCCGGCAGCTGACCTGCTCACACGCCCGGCGGACATGCTCGCCTACAGCTACGACAACAGTCAGCGGCAATCCATCCCCGCAGCCGTTGTTTTTCCGCGCAACGAAGAGCAGATCAGCCAGTTGCTGCAGTATTGCAACCAGTGGCAGTTGCCTCTTGCCTGTCGCGGCAAGGGCACCGGCACTACGGGAGCATCCATTCCTCCAGCCGATGGCATCGCCCTGTCCCTGGAGCGCATGAATGAGATCCTGGAAATCGACCCCGACAACCGCCTCGCCAGAGTGCAGCCCGGCGTGACCAACCAGCAGCTGCAACAAGCCGCTGCCCAGCACGGTTTCTTCTGGCCTCCCGATCCCACCAGCGCTGCCGTCTGTACTATCGGCGGCAATCTGGCCTGCAATGCGGCGGGGCCCCGGGCGGTCAAGTACGGCACCTGCCGTGAGAACACCCTGGGATTGAGTGCCGTCACCGGCAGTGGGAACATCATCCACACCGGCGTGCGTACCACCAAAGGTGTTGTGGGCTATGACCTGACGAGGCTACTCATCGGCTCGGAAGGCACCCTGGCCATCATCACCGAAGCAACCCTCAAGCTCACCCCTTTGCCGGAAGCCAGACGTACCCTGCAGGCGGTCTATCCCGACGTGGCGACAGCCGCCAGGGCCGTATCGGCGATCATGGCGCAGCCAATCACGCCATCTGCACTGGAGTTCATGGATGGCCAGGCCTTGCACATGATCAAGCACTATTCCGACCCGGGCATTACGGAGCACGCTGGCGCCCTGCTGATGATCGA
>CAZFXI010000132.1:0-5731 GCA_964522855.1 uncultured Sedimenticola sp. | reverse complement strand
CGATAATGCTGGCAGTCACATGCCATCCACGTTTCAGCAAACTACGCCCACCTCCACCACTCGAACCGCCCCCCTGAGGACTTTTCTTTGCCTTTGGACAATGGCGACCTGCGGCTTCACACAAAGAATCTGATGCGGATACCATTCCCAATGGAATAACCACCAGAGTCAGAATAGTAGATACCAACACGCCGGACGCCAGGGAAATGGCCATGCCCTGAAAGATCGGATCGAAGAAGATAACCGATGAGGCAAAAATCAACGCAAATGCCGTAATCAGGATGGGCCGTGTTCGGGTTTTACAGGCCTTGATCACTGCTTCCGGTACAGGCGTCCCTTTTTGTACTTCGTGGATGGAGAAATCCACCAGCAGTATCGAGTTGCGCACGATAATGCCAGCCAATGCAATCCAGCCGATCATGGAAGTTGCGGTAAATTCTCCCCCCAGCCCCAAGGCGAAAAACAGCGCGTGCATGGGGATGATGCCCAGCAGCGTAAGCGGAATGGGAGACATGATCAATGCAGGAATACGGAAATTACCGAACTCCCAAACAACCAGAATATAGATCAAAACCAGTGCCGCGCCGAAAGCCAGCCCCATATCACGGAAGGTTTCGTAAGTTACCGTCCACTCACCGGCCCATTCAAAACCGGAACGACTGTCTGTCGATGGCGGACTCGTCCAGTAGGTGTTCTGCGCCAGTTCCACGCTGTCTGGCGTAACGTAGGGTTTCCCGTCATTGATGGTTTTCAGTAGATCTTCGACCTGCATCATGCCGTATACCGGGGCCGCCAAGCGACCACCCACGTCCGCCACGACATATTCGATAGCACGCAGATCCTTGTTGAATACGGCAGGTTTCACCGGCACCCGTTTGAATTCACCGAGTTCACGTAGTGGTACGCCCACACCGTCCTTAGATTGAATCAGCAAATCTCCCAGACGGGTGATCTGGGAACGCTCCGCCAAGGGCACCTGAATGACGATATTGACGGGTTCGTGACCAGCACGCTGCTTGACGTCACCCAACACCATGCCACCCAACGCCATGGCAAGGTTCTTGTTGATGCTGTCCACCGAAATCCCACGCAGATCCGCTTTGTCCCTGTCCACGTTGAAATGCCAGTAGTCATGGGGTTTGACCATGTAGTTATCGACGTCCACGAGATTTGGTGCCTGCTTGAATATATCGGTCAATTCGGCGGCCACCGTACGTCTTGTGGGAGCATCCGGACCATGCACTTCGGCAACCACGGATTGCAGTACCGGAGGTCCAGGTGGCATTTCCACCACCGCAAAGTTCAGATCGATACCCTTGAACAACGCTGTTGTCCGTGCGCGGGTATCCACCGCAATTTCATGGCTACTGCGCTTACGGTGATGCTTGTCGACCAGTTGCACCTGTATTTCTGCCTGCCAGGGCTTGCTACGCAGATAATAATGACGAACCATACCATTGAAATCAAAAGGCTTGGCAGTACCCACATACACCTGAACAGCAGTCACCTCAGGCAGCTTTCTCACCAGATTGGCGACCTGATTGGCACGATTCGCCGTTTCCGCCAACGCCGTCCCCTCGGGCATGTCCAGAACGACAGAGTACTCCGGCTTGTTGTCCAGAGGCAGCATTTTGACCACCACCAGCTTGAAATAGAACAACGAGCACATGAGCAGGAACACCGCCCACATGGAGAGCCGGAACATGCGTGCCTTGCGTGAATCCTCTATCATGGGCATCAGAATCCGGCGAAAGACTTTTTC
Source organism: uncultured Sedimenticola sp. (assembly GCA_964522855.1). Taxonomy (GTDB): domain Bacteria; phylum Pseudomonadota; class Gammaproteobacteria; order Chromatiales; family Chromatiaceae; genus Thiolapillus. Next base: position 3,969 of record CAZFXI010000132.1, on the reverse strand, counting down.
CAGCTTTTCCGCTTCCCGATGTTCCCGTTTCTCAGCTACTGCCAGATACTCCATGGAAGGCCGGAAAACAGGATGAATCGCCAGCCAGGGCGTGAAAACAAAAGCAGCAAACAGGGAAATGACCATGGCCACCGATCCCAATGCGGGTATCGGCATCATATAGGGTCCCATCATGCCGGTTACAAAGCCCATGGGCAGTAGCGCACCGATAACCGTCAGGGTTGCCAGGATGGTTGGATTTCCCACCTCACGCACCGCATCCACCGCAGTTTGCGCGTCGGTTTTCCCTTCTTCCAGCCAGCGGCGGTAGATATTTTCCACCACCACAATCGCATCGTCCACCAGGATGCCGATGGAGAAAATCAACGCAAACAAAGAAACGCGGTCGATGGTAAAACCCAGCATCCAGGCGCCGAATATGGTAAACAGCAGCACCACCGGAATAACCATCAACACCACAAATGCGGGTTTTAGCGCCCGGAACGCCCACCACACCAGAATAAAGACAAAGAACGTCGCCACAAACAATTTGAAGATCAGGGCGCTGACCTTGTCATTGGCGGTCTTGCCATAGTTGCGGGTTACGCTGACTTCGACGTTGCTGGGGATCAGGCGCCCCTTGAGCTCCTCGATCCGGTCCAGCACCTTGTTGGCGACGGACACCCCGTTGGCACCCTTCTTCTTGGCGATAGCAATGGTGACGGCCGGTACACTCACGGCGAGATCAGGATTTTCCGCGGCTGCCCCGGTATAGTAAGCAACCATACGCTTGGCATCTTCCGGCCCTTGGCGCACCATGGCCACGTCCCGCACATACACAGGCACGCCATTGTGGCTACCCACCTTGAGATGGTTGATGTCATCTGCAGTCTGCAAGAAACGCCCGCTCACCACCGTAAAATGCGTGCCACCGGCCTCGACATTTCCCGCCTGCTGCTCGGCATTGGCCAACTGAATGGCCTGGGCCACTTGCCCGATGCTGATGCCATAACCGGCAAGCCGCGCAGGCAGCACTTCGATAGTGACCTGTTCGGCCCGACCACCTACCACGAAGCCTTCGCCGGTATTCGGGATCTCCTTGATGGACTGTAAAACCGAAAGCGCCAGTCGTCGCAATTGGCTGTCGTCCACATCAGGAATACCATCACCGTTATAATCCTTGTCAGACCACAGGGTCAGCGTGACCACCGGCACGTCATCGATGCCTTTGGCCTGTACCAGAGGCGGCGATACCCCGTTGGGTATCTTGTCCATGTTGGACGCCAGTTGTTCATTCACCTTGACCAGGGAAGGTTCCATCTCCTCCCCGACCTCGAACTGTATGGTCACCATGCCCCCGCCACGCTGGGACATGGAATACACGTGCTTTACACCCTGAATTTCCCACATCATGCGTTCCAGGGGCTGGATAGCCAGGGAAGCGACTTCCTCTACCGGCGCACCGGGATACTGTACGAACAGATCAATCAGCGGAACGGATATCTGCGGGTCTTCCTGCCGGGGCGTCATCATCAGCCCCGCCAGTCCGAGCAGGAACATGGTGATGTACAGCAGCGGAGACAAAGGTGAATTGATGAAAAATCGTGCGGTGCGCCCCGCAATGCCCAGATCTTCCGACTCCTCGACAATGCCGGATAGGGGAGGATTGTGGGGCTTGGTATCGAGATCGCTCATACCATCTGTAACCTGCTATGAATATAGGTAATGGGTAAATACCGCTCCCCGATGCAGCTGGAAGCCGGTGTGCGTAGTGTTATCAGCATGATGAGATGGGGCAAGAACAACCAACCCCACACCACCAATCCTTCTTTGGCGGAAAATCGAAATACAGGATCAACCCCCACCCTGATACCGAAAACGGTGGCTGCATTTACCGCCGGCCATTTTCCATTCACAATTGTGTCATGAACCTGAAATCATGCCCGGCCGGGGATTGACATATACCTTGTCACCAGGTGCCAGCCCCGACAATACGGTTACCATGCCATTGTCCAGATGCCTTCCCTCACGAATCAGGCGCAATTCCGCCTTTCCTTCCGGATTCTGTACATACACCACTGGCAAGCTGCCACGATAACGAATCGCCGAAGCAGGAACGACAGGCAGGCTGCCGGTTGCCGCCGCATGGCTGGTATCGGGGATCATGATCTTGGCATACATACCGGGCTGGGATATCCCCTGGGGAATATCGAACTTGACCTTGATGGTATGACGTTGCGCATCTGCCATGGGATAGATCTGGGCAACCCGAACATCCACCGGCTCCGAATAGTCATCGAACACAGCGGCCTTTTTCAGCACCATCATTTCCTGTAACCCTGTCACCAGTCGGGCGGGTATATCCAGTTCCACCTGTAACCACGTAATGTCGGCAAATCCCAGCATGGGAATACCGGGCTGAACCGTATCCCCCACTTCCACCATCTTGGCCATGATCATGCCATCGAAGGGTGCCAGACTCTTGGCATCACGCAACTTGGCTTCTATCGCCTGTATCTCGGAGCGGGCACGCATGATGGCGGAGCGGGCCTGTTCAATACGGGTCGTGGAAGCGTACAGATCGGCACTGCGTTCCGCACCTTGATCGCGATCCCCCATGAAGTCCTCCGCCGGACGGGTGAACATCTGATCAAACAGGTTGGGAATAGCCATGCCACCGGGAGCCGCCTTGGACTTTGGTGACCAAAGTTCCCGGGAATACTGCACACCGGCATTGCGCAACTCCGCTTCGGCAGATGACAGTTGTGCATAGGCGGCGGCACGCTTGGCCAGCAACTCGGAGTCATCGATGGCGACCAGCAATGTCCCTTCCTTGAAGGCATCACCTTCGATACCGGCAATGTATTTGACCCGACCCGGGATCTGTGCAGCCAGCGTAACCTGCTTGTAAGGCACGACTGTGCCTCCTATGGCTACGGTCGGTTGACGGTCCGATGCCTGCACGACAAATACATCGCCGAAGGTATTCTGCTCCTGAGCCTGAACAGTGCCAAAGCCAATAATGGCAATGAGGGAGCCTGTCAGCAATGTCCGCACTAATCCGATATTGATCATAAGTAGCCGGTTTCCAAATTGGTCTTGAGCCTGTCGGCCCGCAAATTAATCTCGGCACCTCGCCTGAAATACCCGGGCAAAATGCGGTTCCTGGTCACCAGAACTAGACGGCCCCCATTACAGAGAAGCTCTTGATGAACGGCTTGGCCATTTTGGGTTCCTTGAGCATCGCAGCGTAATCGCCTACCTTGAATTTCATTTTTCCGGATGTGAATGCCATGCCCAGCCCCATCATGCCGGGGGGTTTGGTGATCCATTTGTTCCACTGATCTTCAGAAGCACGAATGTCCCAGTTCAGTTCTTCACCATTGTAGGCGCCACCGGAAACAGCCTTCCCCCCCTCGACTACGAGTACGCCTCGCGGTTGGTCATCATCCGGGAAGCCATAACCAATGATACTGTTGAAGCCGATTTCACCCAGGGGGCCGGTCAAATCAGTCTCTCCATTCCATCGCTCCGCAAAAGCGCCCATCCATTCCGCAGAAAACAAATCAGCCATCCATCACCTCCTAAATTTTATTGAATGCAGATGCTTCGCAGTTACCCCATAGAGGATTACTGACATATAGCGGCATATTATCCAATATTCCAGCCGTTTTTTCCATCATACAAAACCACGAACAACGGAATTCGCCGCAACCGCCTGTTAATCGGGAACAAAGCATTTTATTTCCGGTCTTCAGTAGGCGATAGACACTACCATACCCGTTAAACTCGGGGTACTATTTCAGGAGCCTTGACTGAAATACACAGACAAACAGCCTTTCCTGTATCGACAAACCAGGATCTGGAAAGGTCTTTCCCCTAACGCAGCTTCCCAGAGAGACAAATGGCCGACCAAAACATTATCGACAACCGACTCAAGCACCTGGAAACCCATCTGGAACAGGAAAACCCGGTATTGCTTAGCGCCGT
>CAZFXI010000131.1:0-5819 GCA_964522855.1 uncultured Sedimenticola sp. | reverse complement strand
TCCTCCGCCGCCAAATGCTGCTCATGATGACTCTTCCCCGCAAACAAATACTTGGTATCCGCCAACTGTCTCCATAAATTCACCTGCCATTTCCCATCTAATGCAAACCAGGCGATCATGAACATGATGACGATGGCTTTGAAGTCCCAGAGTTGGCGGGTTATTGAGAGGCGGGTGTATTGAGACTTCTCTTTGGTTGGAGCTTGTAGATTCCGGCCTACGCCGGAATGACGGATGTCGGGAGCTTGGGGGTCTTCGGCTGAATGGTGTTCATTGCCTGCAATATGCTTCATTGCAAGACTGGCCTCTTCCACCTCCAAGCGGAATTGCACCTTTGGCGCTCTGAAAAAAAACAGCCACAGGCTATAGAGCAACATCGCCAGTCCGCACCAGGCCGCCGCTGCCACTACGGGCGATACCAATGCGTTCTTCGGCATGCCCCTGATCGCATTGATGGATTTCTGGCTCCAGCCTTCGAATGCATTCCATTCTGTCCACACCAGCAACAGTAGCGTTTTCACTGTCCATGGGCTGAATATCACCTTTTCGATGGTGATGGGCTGTTTTCGCAAGTCTCCGGAAACGCTGATTCCCAGTTCGCTAACGGCTCCCGTCCATTCTTCCTCATTGCTCATGTTGTACGCGGAAAGGCAATCGCCATTCCAGTGGAGTTTGGCGAACAAGGTTGCGTCATTGTGGGTAACCGTTCGCCAGTAGAGGACAACAGCGGCACCGGGCGTGCGGCCGGTTATCTTGTATTCCACAATGGGATATTTGGAGGCATTGAAAAGGGCTTTTCTTGACGAGATAACCGCTGAACCTTCTTCATCCAGTTCTTTCAGGACAAGCTTGTTGCCATCGTGATCGCCTTTACCGATGGCAATATAGAAGTCCTTTCCCGTCAGGGCGATAGGCTTTGTCTTCGCACCTTCTGCGAGTTGCGGGTAATGCCACGCGAGAAATCCGGATATCAGAATGGCGCCGCTGATGAGCATGAAAACAATAGCAGCAGCCAAGGCGCGGAGAAAACCTTTGTTACTGGAGTCTGGCTTGACTTTGTCGATAACGGACATTCAGGGTTTTACTGATTCAGGAAGCTTTTTCTGTTCAACGGGTTTCGACCTGAGACAAAATGAGGAAAGCATTGAAACAGCGTCCGTGTGGTGTGTGTCGGTAAAGCATATCCGGGGCTTTGCTTCCTTGTCTTAAGGATCCGTTATTATAGCGCCATACTCATGAAGTGGCAGGCTTTACTCGTCAGCTTTGGAAATCAGGCGAAATCCGACGATTTCGCTACATTGGATCTTGATCTTAATTTTGGCTTACCGCTTCATTCTTCCTTCCCCATCTTTGGAATCGTTCGCTTGGGAAACAGGTCAACACGCTTGCATCAGCTAATTATTACAACTAATCAGCAAGGTACATCACGCTCTATGCAGCAACGTCGTGATCTATATTCCAGCCAGGAAACACCAAAATCGCCGGATGGCAATCCAATGCTCTTGCCAATGCTTTAGCACGCTCAACACCGATGTTTACTTTGTCGTATTCTATTGCCGAAAGCGTTGATTGAGGAATGCCGGTCAATGCAGACAATTCATTTGACGGCGAAATTCGCAACTTGATTCTTTGCCCGATGAAAATCGCAGTTCATCAGAATTTTCCTACACATGACTCGGAAAGATGCTATTCCCGATCACCTGGCAGATCGATACTATAAACCCATCACTACAGACCAAGGCGCAGGAAGCGCTGGCGAACAAGGAAGTTCGCAGGAAAAGGAAATCCGTGATCTGTTGGTGAAAGATCAGCCCTGGCCACAAGGAATTGGTTGGGGTTTTTCTTTTGGCACACACTGGACGATGCTTGCGTTCTAACAGCCTGTTTCGGACCAACGGTAATGGCTGAATCCGCAGAAGAACCGGCAACCTATGAAGATCTGTTGGCCGTCCCTGAGCATCTGGTCGCCGAAATCATTCATGGACAATTGCATACCCGCCCGACGACAAGCCTGTTTCCGTCACACCTTTCGATGCCGCCGAGTTTCCTCAATCGGCCCTATGGCCCTGAGCGATTGTTGTCCCCCGGAGACGGGGGGTGTACAGGTATCAGGACTCCAGCCAGGCTCTGGCCAATGCTTCCTGGCCAGGTTCGAAATATTCCACCGCCGCTTTTCTCAGGCCCTTGAGCAGAAACAACTCCGTGGATTCTCGCCAGCGTTCCTCACCGATCACGGCAATCTTGTCGACATTTTCGTCCTGCTCGTCCACCAGTTCAGAATCCAGTTCCTCTTCGACAAAATCATGGTCCCAGCCTTCAAAGCCATCATAAATCACGAGAAAACGGATGCGACCGCTTTCCTGGATCTGCGCCTCCCCTGCCTGCAAGGCGGCTTCAAATTCGTGGACATGCAGACTGCCGGTCACCCGAAAAACCAGAATTCCATTGAGCACAGATTCAAAAACAGCTGGCATGGCGCACGTCCTCAGGTTGTTTGATACAGCTTTTTTGCTCGTCAACACCTTTGATTTAAATGGCTCTGAACAAAAATACTGTTTCACAGTTTGTCGGGCACACTACGCTTTGCCCGACCTACTGATTCACAAAAGCCAGGTAGGTTGGGCAAAGCGTAGCGTGCCCAACGGCTTATGCTGGATCACAGGGCTATGCAAAGTTGTGGAACAGGAGCATAGTTCAGAGCCATGTTGATTTATGTATGAGCTTCCCACACACGACGTTGTGCTTCAAGTTTATGCTGTGCATTCTTATCTGGGAGCAAAACTTGCCGCGATTCGATACGCGGATCTGACGATTCCTGAAAACGACCACCGCAAATTCAAACCGTGGCTCCGGGAAAAGGCACAATGCATCAGAGTATCCCTACAAGTGCCTCGGACAGATGCCCTACCCTGGCTACGGGTTGATGGGTAATATAAATCCATCGCTACAGACCACTGCTCAGAAGGAGCTGGCGAGCAGGGAAGTTCGCAGGAGAGGGAAGTCCACGATCTGTTGGTGAGCGAAAAGCCCCGGCCACAAGGAGTTGGCCGGGGCTTTTCTTTGTTGCCGCCATTTTGGCGAACGATCTATGGTTGGGATAACTATGAACAATCCGTCATCTTGACTAAAGCCGCGATCCAGGTTGTTGATTATCCGGGATTCCGGCCTGCGCCGGAATGACAGCAACAGATTTGTTCGGAGGCTCCTTAGCGTATTCAGGTTTCTTTACGCATCTGCTCTTCCACTTTCTTGTTGCGCGCTTCGATCTCGGCCTGGGTGCGAGCCTCCCAGATCTCGCGGCGTTCTGCCACGCGCTTTTCCCACACGCCGGGCTTTTCGGGGATGATTTTCTCGCCGAACAGAGCCTGGCGCATGAGCTTGTAGCCAAATTGCAGCAGGGCCACATCGTCTTTCTCGATCTGCTCGTAGGTTTCTTCGGGAATATCGTAGCTGGCGCGAAACTTGTCGCTGAGCACGAAACGGCGGAACATGTCGGTGTTGTAGGATGCCATGAAGAATAGCTGCAGGCTCATTTCACTGGGTTTGCCCACACCGGGGCCGGCTGATTTTTTCTTCAGGATGAGTTCGTACCATTCCTGGTTGTAGAAGTCGAATTCGTCGCAGCCCTGTTCCTTGCGGTACTCTTCCACGGTGATCTCGCGATCTTCTTCATGGCCCTTGCAGTGCTCTTCCACCACCAGGGAATACTGGGTTTGCGGCTCGCTGGAATCCTTCTCGCGGATATTCAGCACCGCCAGCGGGTAATAGCGGCAGACCGTGGGGCGGTCTTCGTACACGGTGCAGCCGTTTTCCGGATCGAGAAACAGACAGGCGCCGGTTTCGTCGGTTTTCATCTTCAACCCGGGCACCTGGTCCTGATCCATGGGATAGGGAACGGTGTGGGCATTGAGGAATTCTTCAGATGTCATGCCCAGGTGTTTCTTCAGGCGCAGCACATCATAGGGAACCAGGGTGATATCCGACTGCTTGCAGCAGGCATTGAAGCAGGAGATGCCCTTGTAGCAGCTGAACTGCAGCTTGCTCTCGAGGCCAAGCACCGCGGGTAGCGTCGGGCTCTTGAAGGGAATATCGAATTTTTCGTCACTCATTAAATAAAACCTCGGCACGGGCGTTCGTGTTCAATAGGGTGTTGGGTTTGCCCTGCACCACCTTTTATCTGAAGATGGATGGCAAGGCAAGAAATAGGGATCAATGATGAGAATGCAGTTCCTGCGCAATTTTCTCGGACAAGAATATTTTCAGCAATGACTGATAGGGAACGTCACGCTTGTTCGCCAACAGTTTCAGCTCATCTATCATTGTTTGTGGCAATCTTAGAGATATTTTTTTCGTGGAAGGCTTGAGTTTAGGCAGCAGCACTTTTTCGGCTTTTTCCCAATCGACATAGTCTGCCGAATCATGTTTCGACCAGAAAACCCTTTCTTCATCTTCGGTCGCAAAATCAGGTATCTTCTTCATTTGCATATACCTCGCTTTCTCTTTTACTCATGTCTCTTGCTGAAATAACCCGAATCAGGCTTTGTCTGATCGTAAAAACCAAAAAAAGTTTCCTCGCATGATCAGTTTGTCCTAGAGCAAAATACCTCTTTTCTAGCAGCGAATGCTTGTCGTCATCCTTAACGATGAGCGGCTGGTTGAAAAAAATCTGTTCACACTCCGACGTACTTACCTGATGCGCTAGCCAGTTTTTCTCGGAATTTCCATCATCCCACTGAAAACCGGTGCAATCCTTCAAGACATCCTTGTTCATGCTATTTGTATATCATGAATATATACTTTCATCAAGAAAAATGCATCGCATCTGCGAGTAACTGTCCGTGGAAACAAGCGACAAAACCCCTGTAGGCAAAAAATCCGGGCGCCTCACGACGCCCGGATTCCCGTCTTCAGACTGTCAAGTAAGACTTACTTGAACAGCTTGGACTTGTCCACCAGATCTTTGTGGGCACGCTTGAAGCAGGTCCACTTCTTGGTTTCCTTGTCATAAACGGAGTTTACGAAGCACTTCCAGTTTTCTTCATCGACGAAGTTCTTGTCCATGCGATAGTAGAAACCGGGATAACGGCTCTCTTCACGGAACTGGATGTGTTTCATGTGCGCTTCCGCTGTCAGGATGCGATGGTAGTTTTCCCAGGCACGCAGGAGCTCGTGGAGGTCCTTGGCACGCATTTTCAGGGAATCTTCCTTCAGCATTTCCAGCTTCTGCTCCGCCAGGTCGAGCATGTGCTCGTTGGTGGTGTAGTAGGTGGCAACACCGGCTACATACTCGTCCATGATCTTCTGCAGACGGAACTGCAGCATACGGGGAGTGATGTAGTTGGGGTTGACGTCGATGGCCGTGGTGTAGTCCTTGTGCTCGAGGTAGTTACGAACAGGACGGTAGATCGCTTCCACCAGCTCTTCGACAGGGGTATCCAACTCAGGGGTGTGGTCCTTGTTGTCCATGACAAACTTGACCATGGACTTGGCACACATACGACCTTCAGCGTGAGAGCCTGAAGAGAATTTGTGACCAGAAGCGCCCACGCCGTCGCCAGCGGTGAACAGACCTTGTACCGTAGTCATACCACGGTAGCCCCAGTTCCAGCCGGAAGGCAGGTGCTCGGGAATGCCGTCGCCCAGACCTTCTTCAGTTGGCGCGCCAACATCTTCAGGACCAGAAACCCAGATACCACAACAACCGGAGTGTGAACCCAGCAGGTACGGCTCGGTAGGCATCAGCTCAGAGTTTTTCTTCTCTGGTTCGATGTTCTCACCAGCCCAGATACCGCACTGGCCGATACACATGTCGAGGAAGT
>CAZFXI010000130.1:0-5835 GCA_964522855.1 uncultured Sedimenticola sp. | reverse complement strand
GGGATTTCAGGGTGCAGAAAATACCGAATTTCTTGCTCGTCGCCGTCACCTCGATGCCATCGACCGGGCGCTGGCGAGCCTGGAGCAGGGTCGCAATGCCCTGGAACAGCAGCAGGCGGGTGAGCTACTGGCGGAAGATTTGCGCCAGGCGCAACTGGCGCTGTCGGAAATCACCGGCGAATTCAGCGCCGATGATCTGCTGGGAGAAATCTTTTCCAGCTTTTGTATCGGAAAATAAAAGAAATCGTATTTCGGTAGGTTGGCCAAAGTGTAGCGTGCCCGATGCTTGGGGCTTAATTGTTGGGCACGGCCTCGCGGCCTTTGCCCAACCTACAACCGTTCCACCACCCACTGGGTGACGAACTCCGCGGTGCGAGCACACTGATCACCGCGGCTGTCTGAAAACGCCTGATATTCCTCGGGCTTCCACATGTCATAGGTCTTGCCTGTAAACTCGTGCTGCAGTTCCTGGCAGGTCAAGCCGCCAAATTTTTTCTCGAACTCTTGTGACAGTTGATTGGCCTTGGAGAAATTGCCAATAAACTTACCCTTGGCGAACTTGTCCCGATCCCGGCCCCGCTTGGCGCCCAGGGCTAAAATGCCGCCGACCAGGGAGCCACACAATCCCACGCCGCTCAGACCACCGCCACCGGATAAGCCATGGCTGGCCTTGATGGTTTCATCACTGATCAGTCCCACGGTTTCCTGTACCGCCGCCAACACGCATTGAGGGCAGCAGCCGTAGTCGAATTCATATTCCAGTGCCAGGGCGGCCGCCTGGCTGGCAAGTTGTTTCTTGTCTTTCATTGTTTTGAATTCACCATTCAGAAAGGACACATGGTGGCGAATTTCGCCAGAAAAAGCGTTGATATTTGGCAATGGATACCGCTAGAACTTGGACGACCAGTCCTTGCGTCATCCCGGCGTAGGCCGGGATCTAGTATCATCAATAACCTGGATCCCGGCCTACGCCGGGATGACGACTTACGTGGAATTTCTTAACCCGGCTTTTCAGTGATCTCACCACATCCTTGCGGGGCTTTCCGCCATAGCGCAGGGCCAGATACTGCTGAATAATGGCCTGCATCTCCGCAGCTTTTTGCGGGCTGTGAGTAATGGCCATTTTCAGCAGATCCTGTGGTCCCGTAGAAGGCGAAATCACCAGCCCGGATTTTTCCAGCTTGCGCCGGAACTTGAGATAGGCCTGTTGCACTGGATCTTTCCTGCCCCGGCGTTCGCGCATACCGAGAAAGAAAGCCAGGCTACCCAGCAGGATCGCCCCCAAGGCCGCGGCCACGCCCAGTTGATAGTTTTGCAGCCGGGAAAGCCCCAGTTTCTGCAACAGTGTCTGCTGGCGAGCGCTGTTGAAACCCACCACCCAGTAATGCCAGTTGAGTTGCAGATTGTCGCGGAACCATTTCAGCCTGCGCGCCATGCCGGCGATGAATGCGGGAGAATCGCCCAGATTGAAGGTCACAGGTGCGCCCGTGGCGTAGGCTTGATTATTGATCGAATGTTCGATGCGTTCGGGTGCAACAGCGGCGGTGGGATCGACCCGCACCCAACCCCGTTTGTCCAGCCAGACCTCTGCCCAGGCATGGGCATCGGACTGGCGTATGACCAGATGCCCTCCCAGGGGATTGAGCTCTCCCCCTTGATAACCGATGACCACCCGCGACGGGATATCCGCCAGACGCATCAACACCACGAAGCTGGTGGCATAGTGCTCGCAAAATCCCCGGCGTGTGTCGAAGAGAAACCCATCCACGGGATCACCGGAGAGCAACGGGGGTTCCAGGGTATAGATGAAAGGTTGGTCATGAAAAAAACGCAGGGCCGCCTGTACCACCTCGGCGTCATTTCTGTGCCTGCCGCGCAACTGGGCCGCCAGCTGTTCGGTGCGTGCGGAGATGGCGTCCGGCAATTGTAGCCCCATTTCCCATTCCCTGCCAGCGAGAACCGAAGGCCTGACGGCGGTGCTGCTGGATAGCTGCCAGGTCTTGCGGGTGCCAATGGGCGAGCCGGTATTCAGCTCTCCATCCGTATTCAGAGACAGACCAGGTGCCGGCCCCAGCACATGATCGAGGGGGAATAGCCAGGGTTGGCCCGAGGCCTCCATGGTGATTTCGTAATCCAGCGGTGAGACAAGAGGAAGGAAACGCTCCGCCGGCAATGCGGAATCCTCTCGCTCCCAGTTACGCCCGTCGGTTTGCCACAACACCATGCCGCGCCAGTAGCGCTGGGCTGCCGGGGGTGGTTTGCCCTTGAAACGCACGCGAAAGGCCACCTCGCTGGATTGGCTGAGGCGGCTGATGCTGCCCATGCGAATATTGTCGGACATGCCTGTAACACCGCTGTTGCCCAGATTGAGGGACCACAAGGGCCCGCCGAGACGAGGAAAGAGCACGAACAGCAGAATCATCACCGGGATGCTGGTCAGCACCAGGATGCCTGCTCGTCTGAGCAACATCGCCCAAGGCAGTGCATCGTCGATGAGATTCACGGCAATCAGCAGCGCCGTGAAGCCGGTGCTGACCAGCAACACATACAAGGTCAGTAGCGGACTCTGGTAGAACAGAAACAGGGTTACCAGCACGAAATAGCCGAGGAATACCGCCACATAGAGATCGCGCCGGGCTTTCATTTCCAGTAATTTCATGCCGGCCATCACCACCAGCAGGGCCACGCCGAATTGCCGACCTTCGGTCCAGTTGGCGTGATACAGCACCAACGCCAGGGTGGCAGGCAGCAGTAACAACATCAGCCAGCCGGGGGCGGGCTTTTGCGGCGTAGGCCACAGCAGCAGGCGCAGGGACACGAACACCAGCAGACTGGCGCTGATCAGTGGATGCAGATTCCACCAGTGGGGCAGCGCTGCAGCAATCGTAAGCAAACCGGTGAGCCACAATAAGGGGCGGGAAAGGGGTTTTTGTATCAGCAGATCTTTCATGCATCGATACCATAGCGTGCCAGTGCGTCCAGACAACGATGGCGATGCCCCTCACCCGCATCCACGGGAATCTCCTGACCGGGCAGTCGCAGACCATAATGGGAAGACTCCCGGGTCAGTGTCTGAATCGCACCCGCCAGAATGCCCAGCCGCTGCTCGGTGTTACGGTTTTCGATTGCCCCGAAATCCAGCCAGTAGCGGTTGACCCGGTCTCCGCCGAACTGTTTCACCAGCAGTCCTTTTTCGCCAGCCAGGGCTTTCCAGTAGATGTGTCCCAGCTGATCTCCCGGATGATAGCCCCGGTGGCCCACGAAATCGTCGGTACCGACCCCACGATCGCCTTCCACCGCCGTGCCCCAGGAAGGATTGGCGGTGTGCAGTTCCTCGTGCAGCGGTTTGGGATAGATGATGACCTGGGCGTCGGTTTCCAGATAGCACCAGGCGCGTAACAGGCCCAGGGGAAAGCGGCTTTCCAGGGTAAGGCGTCCCGGCCGCAGCAAGCCCCGGCGAGTGCTGGTGCAAGGTATGCGTACCAGCACTTTTTCGCCTGTCGGACAGTCTGTGATGATGCCGTCATTGCCGGCAAAGCCCATCTGCAGCGCAAAGTGCGCGCGGCCTTTTTTATCCCACAGAAGAAAGTCGAAAAAAGCCGTATCGCCGGCGAACACCGGATCGGCGTGGCGCCATTGCAGCCGCAGGTCGAGCAGGTTGCGCCAGGTATGAAAGATGGCCTGGATGAACAGGCCGGTGAGCAGGAAGGTGAGGATGAAGGCCGGGTTGTTGGCGTAGTTGATGGACGCGATGAGCAAGGTGATCAGCAGCACCCCGAACACCAGGCCGTAACGCGTGGGCAGAATATAGATCTTGCGCCCGGTGACCCTGGCCAGGCCATCGTTTTCGGGACGAACCACACGCAGCAGTTGGGCCAGAGGATTCCCCATGGATCAGGGTATGGCGACGGACTGCAGAATCTGCGCGGCGTGATTGTCCCCGTCACTGCCCTGACCGAGACGATGCCCGGCAATCGCCGGCCATACCGTCTGTACATCTTCGGGCAACACCTTTTCTCGCCCTTCCAGCCAGGCCCAGGAGCGTGCCGCCTGCAGCAAACCCAGACCGGCGCGTGGCGACAGCCCGGTGGTATCGTTCAGGTTGCGACTCTGTTCGATGAGCGCCTGCACGTAATCGAGCAACGCATCCGCGGCAAAAACGTCCTGGCTCGCCTGCTGCCAGTGCCCCAGATCAACTGACCCGGTCACCGGTTTCAGATGCTCCAGCTTCTTTCGCCCGCCTTGCCCCTGTAGGAGTAGTCGCTCGGTGGCGCTGTCCGGATAGCCCAGGCTGATGCGCATCAGGAAACGGTCCAGCTGGGATTCCGGTAAGGGGAAAGTACCTACCTGATGAGCCGGGTTCTGGGTGGCGATGACGAAAAAAGGCTGTGGTAGCGGGCGGGTCTTGCCTTCAGCGGTAATCTGCCGCTCCTCCATGGCCTCGAGCAATGCGCTCTGGGTCTTGGGTGTGGCCCGATTGATCTCATCGGCCAGAATTAGCTGGGCGAAGATGGGGCCGGCGTGAAAATGGAATGCCTCGGAGCGACGCTCATACACCGACACCCCGATCACGTCCGCGGGCAGCAGATCACTGGTGAACTGGATGCGCTGGTAGTCCAGCCCCATCAGCGTCGCCAGCAGGTGTGCCAGGGTGGTCTTGCCCATGCCGGGCAGATCCTCGATGAGCAAATGCCCCTGGCTGAGCAGGCATGTCATGGCGAGGCGCAAGGCGTGTGGCTTGCCCAGAATGATGTTGTTCGCCTGGCGAAACAGGGTTTGCAGGGCGGGGTCGTCTCTGAGTGGTTGCAATGACTGGATTTCCTTGGGGTAACAAGCAGTGATAATAGCAAAGCAGACAGGTTAAAATGCCCAAATGTTTCATCCTGTGAACTATGAAATCATTGTGATCGGTGGCGGTCATGCGGGCACCGAAGCGGCATTGGCTGCGGCGCGCATGGGCGCACGCACCCTGTTGCTCACCCACAACATCGACACCCTGGGGGCCATGAGCTGCAATCCCGCTATCGGCGGCATCGGCAAGGGCCATCTTGTGAGAGAAGTGGATGCATTGGGCGGGCTCATGGCCCATGCGGCAGACCGGGCAGGCATTCACTTCCGCACCCTCAATTCCCGCAAGGGGCCGGCGGTGCGTGCCACCCGCGCCCAGGCCGATCGCATTCTTTATAAAGCCGTAGTACGCCAGGCGCTGGAGAACCAGCCGAACCTGGATATCTTCCAGCAGGCGGTAGACGACCTCATCATGCAGGGCGGCCGGGTGGTGGGCGTCACCACCCAGATGGGGTTGAAGTTCCACGCCGAAGCCGTGGTGCTCACCGTAGGCACTTTTCTTGGTGGCCTCATCCACATCGGCATGGAAAATTATCAGGGTGGTCGCGCGGGTGATCCGCCATCTAATGCGCTCGCCCGCCGGCTACGGGAAATGCCTTTCCCGGTAGAGCGCCTGAAAACCGGCACACCGCCGCGCATCGACAAACGCAGCGTCAACTTCGAGGTGCTGGAAGAACAACCCGGCGACGAGCCCTGCCCGGTGTTTTCCTTCATGGGCGCCGTGGAAGAGCACCCCCAACAGATCAGTTGCCACATCACCCGCACCAATGCACAGACCCACGACATCATCCGCAGCGGTCTTTCACGCTCGCCCATGTATGCGGGTGTCATCGAAGGGGTGGGGCCGCGCTACTGCCCGTCCATCGAAGACAAGGTGGTGCGTTTCGCCGACCGTGATTCCCACCAGATCTTCGTCGAGCCGGAAGGGCTGACCAGCAACGAACTCTATCCCAACGGCATCTCCACCTCCCTGCCCTTCGACGTGCA
>CAZFXI010000129.1:0-5961 GCA_964522855.1 uncultured Sedimenticola sp. | reverse complement strand
TCTGGATTCACGCTCCTTGAGCAGTTACCTGAATACCGAGATTGCACCCTATTTTGATTTTTCCTATATGGCCAGATCTGCCGCTGGAAACATGTATCGCCATATGAGCGCTGATCAGCGCTCTCGCATGGCTGAACGTATCAAGCAGCAATTTCTGTCCACGATGGTGCAAAGATTGGTCAGCTATAACAATCAGGATGTCAACGTGCTTTCCCAGCGAGTGCATGCCGACGGGCGCACCGGAATGGTGACCACCGCCATCGTGGGGCCACGAGGCTATCCCACACGCCTGGATTTTCGTTTTTACAAGGCGCGAGGAGGATGGAAGGTATTTGATGTGATGGCCAATGGTCAAAGTGCGGTAGTCCACTATCGCCGCCAGTTCCGCCAGACCATGTACATGCCCAGAGGTCGTGACCAGCAGCCAGTTGCCCGCCCTTATCGGCAGATTTCAACCGGGTCCCGCCTGCAGAGCTCCGGATCCTGATACTCCCGCTTCAGGGAGGACATGCCGGGTAGATGACATCGCCGCCAGGGAAAGGTTTGGGTAAAGGCATGATCATTGCCGCCTGGGTTCTGCTATTGCTGCTCCTGACCCTGTTTTTCGGCCAGGTACTGGAGCAGCGTGAAAACCCCAATGCCTTGCCCGGGGGGACTGTCAACTCGCAGGGCGAGCGTGAAGTGGTGTTGCAACGCAACGCCCAAGGGCATTATGTTGCCGGTGGCATGATCAACGGTTACCCTGTGGTGTTCCTGCTGGACACAGGTGCGACTGAGGTGGCGGTTTCAGAGGCGCTCGCAAGCAAGCTGGGCCTTGAAAAACGTGGCGGAGCATTCAGTCATACCGCCAATGGGGTAGTGGCAGTTTGGCAAACTGTACTGGATCGCGTCACGCTGGGAGTAATAGAGATGCACGATGTGCGTGCGACGATTCTGCCGGAACTCAAACCTGCAAACCAGGTGTTGCTCGGTATGAGTTTTCTGAAAAAGCTGGAATTGATACAACGGGATGGTGTATTGACCTTACGTCAAATACACTGAATCGGCACAACAAAAAGCCAGCATCCTCATTGTGAGGATGCTGGCTTTTTACTATTAGGCTGTAACAGCAGTTACTTAGTCACTGCGTCCTTGAGTGCCTTCAGCGCAGTTACCTTGACCGTAGTGCTGGCTGGTTTGGCTGCAATTTTCATGGCTTCGCCAGTTGCAGGGTTGCGTCCCATGCGCGCCTTGCGGGCAGGTTTTTTCACGCGACGGATCTTTACCCCGGTATCAGGGATGGCAAATTCGCCGGAGCCGCGTTTTTTGATATGTCTGGTGATGAGCTCTCCCAGGGAAGCGAATACAGCGCCAACTTCTTTCTTGGTGAGCCCTGTGCCCTCTGCAATAGCGGTCAGGATTTCGCTTTTGGTTTGTTTCTTGCCAATAGCCGTCAGTTTCTTTGGTGCGGCCTGAGCGCTAACTTTTTTGGTGGTCTTCTTTACCATCTGATTTACTCTCCTCATGTTTTCGGGTAATTCCGTAGCGGAACTTAGCACAATATTTTTTATTGCCATAGTGGAAAGTTGATTTGAGTTGATCCAGACGGCAAAATTTTGCCATTTTTTTATCTTTTTTTGATTTTCAGCCCTGAAAACACGGCTTTTGCTGCCGATGCAGGAGAGTTACTTGTCGTGTTCCTTCTTCAGTTCATCCACTTCGGATTGGACTTTTTTCAGCTGTGATTCGAGTCTTGCGGTCTGATAAAAATCCAGTCCCGGTACACGTAGTGCTATTTTGAGTTGCAGCAGTGCCGGTTCCAATGCACCCATCAGATAGTAGTGCATGGCCATGAACTCATGGCTTTCTACTTTGTTGCCCAGAGCGGCTGCCGCTTGCGCCAGCAATTTATAGGTTCGGGTGTTTTCCGGTTGCAGGGAAGTCAGCAGTTTGAGCTTCTTGTAGGCATCTTTCGACCTGCCTGCCCGCAGATAAAACTCTGCCAGCGTCACCTGCAAGGGATAGCTGAGCGGAAACTTGTGAGAGTTTTGTTCCAGTCGCTCGATGGCGCGTTTTTTCCGACCGGCTTCCATGTCGACGCGCGATGCGGTAATCACGAATTCCAGTGTGTCCGGGTATTCCTGTATCAAAGCGGCCAGTTCGTCTGATGCCTTCTTGTATTCATCATTGCGCAGCAGTGCCAGACTCAAGCCATACCGCGTGGCAGCCTGATTGCGGTAACGGCCTTCTTTCAGGGCAGTCCGAAAGTATTTGATGGCCTGCTTGGGTTGGTCGAAACTTTGCTCCCGCAAGGTGGCCCTCAACAGCAGATAGCGAGTGCTGTCCGGTCGTTGTCGATAGGGGAATTTTTCGGCACGACCGAGAGAATCGGCGATACGTGAGTTGGTTACCGGGTGCGTACGCAGAAATTCCGGTAGTTCCGTGCCGTAGCTGCGATTGGCTCTGCCCATACGTGCAAAAAAGCTGGGCATGGCGCGTGGGTCAAAGTCGGCATCGTGGAGGATATTGATGCCCAGCCGGTCTGCTTCCTGCTCATTGTGGCGGGTAAAATTAATCTGTTGCTGTTGCATGGCTGCCTGGGCCCCCATGGTGGCAGCTACGGCGGCATCCCCGCCTGCGGTGGCTCCGAGAATGATGGCGGCCACCAATGCGGCGCCCTGAAGTAGGCTCAGGTTGCTGGCAGCATACCAGGCACGTTGCAGATGCTTTTGTGTGACGTGGGTAATTTCGTGTGCCAGCACCGCGGCCAGCTCACTCTCGGATTCCGTCGTGAGTACCAGGCCGGTATAGACACCTATATACCCACCGGGTCCGGCATAGGCATTGACCTGGGGGCTGTCCACGAGAAAGAAGCTGAATCTGGAACCTTGTCCCTGGCTGTGTTCCACCAGGGCGTTGCCCAGTTTGTTGATGTAGTCGTCCAGCAGAGGATCGGTGACTACAGGCTGGGTGGCGCGGATATAGCGCATGAACGTCTTACCCAGCTGTTTCTCCTGCGCGGGGGTGAACAAGTTGCCGGATGCCGCACCGATATCAGGCAGGTCGTCACCTGCAATACTCCATGCCTGCAACGGTAACGTGCTCAGGCAAAAGCTGAGGACGAAGGCAATGCATCGCTGGTAAGGCTTGTTAATGATCATCAGTTCAATTGTATACGTTGCCCCCACGGGGGCTTTTCTTTTCCCTTAACTAACCATAAGACAGGATAGGCAGGCGCAAGTTCGGGAAACTGTCCTTCCAGGTCTGAAAAATACACCAGTATCTCCGGTTTGATGGATTGCGCCTCCACCCACTGGAACACCGGTCGAAAGTCTGTGCCGCCGCCACCGCTGATTTCCGTTTCCAGGGAGAGTGCTTCCCAGGGTTCGAATACCCAGGGTGCACCTTCGGCTATGGTGGCATCACAGGGTATCAGGGTAACACGGGCACGCATCTGCCCCTTGAGTGCGGCGATTTCGGAGAGGAACTCCTGAATTTCATGATCACGGATGGAACCGCTGGTGTCCACCGCTACCACCACATCCACCTGGCTGCTGTGCAGGGAGGGCAGGATGGCATTGCCCTGGCTGCGGCGGGACTGGCGCATGTAGCTGTAGTCGTCGCGGGCAGTGGATGTCATGTAGCGGGCCAGCAGCATCCGCCAGGGCAGGCGGGGTTGCAGCAGATGATCGATCATGCGCGCCATGGCACCATCCATCTTGCCTGCCTGTATGGCCTGCTGTGCTGCGCCTGCCGTGCGTTGCTGCCACTGTATTTCCAGCGGTTCTCTTTCTTCCGGAGTCAAGGGCGGAGGTTGGGGTGACACGCCTGGTTGGGGCTGGTTATCAGCGTTGTCCTGCTGCCGGTCCGGGTTCCGCCCCCCTGAGTCGCCCTGCTCAGAGAGGTCTTTTGGCTGTTTCTGCTGTTCCTTTTCTTTCTGTTGCTCGGGAGGAGGATTGTCCGAAGGCGGCTCGTCCTCCTGATCACCATCGCCGCTGCCATCGCTGTTTTCATCATAGAGATGCTGGTCGATGGTTTCCTGACTGTCATCCTCCTGCAGCAGGGGATAGATTTCTTCGGCAGTCATTCCCTTGTATTCATCCATGATCAGGGTGTCATAGGGCGGGGTCAGTCCATCTTCCACCAGCAAGGGATTGATAGCGTAGTCGCAGGCGAGGTTCCAGCGGTGCAACACGCGGTGATGACGCCGGGAAAAATGCGACAGGGCGCAGTGCAGTGCTTCATGAGCGAGCATGAACTGGGTCTGAGCCAGGGTCAGGGAGTTGATGTATTCGGGGTTGTAATAGAAATGACGTGCATCCGTTCCCGTGGTGGGGCACCACTCCGGGCTGGCCTCCTTCATTGGCAGACGCAGTACCAGGGCGCCAAGAAAGGGCTTGTCCAGAATGAGCCGGGTGCGTGCCGCGGCCAGCTTGGTCTGGATCTTGTCTTGATCGAGTTCAGCCATAGAGCATGACTTCACCGATGGCGGTGGCCCAGTGGGTGAATTCCGGTACCTGGAACAGCTGGTCGCCGATGGCGCGGTGCAAGTCCGATACCAGCATCACACCCATTTCCTTTTGCGGAAATTGATTGGCATAGTTGAGGATGTGACCAATCACTGCGTTGGCGTCGGTATCGTCTCTGGCGCGAATGGCCCGTCCCACCAGTGCGGCCGCTACAGCATATTGCAGATCAATTTCATCCGGTACCGGGACTTCCTTCCCCTGGACAATATCGTCCAGATCGGGCATCTGTTCCAGGCTGTTGACAAAGGCATGTAACTCAATGCCGGCGGCGGGACCTACGCAGGCCTGCAGTGTGCCTTGCAGCAGCGCGGGCTGGTTGCCGAACTTCTGCAGACTGCGATGAGCGAATTCCCAGGAACGGGGGGAGGGAAAGGCGACAGGATTGTGCGCGGGATCGAAATCGAACAGCAGTTCCGGGCGAAAACGTAAAAAGGCGATCACCCGTTCATCGATACCGTGTTCCCAGGCCCAGGTCACCCAGTCGTCCAAATTGGTTTCCACTTCGAAATGGGAAAGGCGGTTGGCCAGCGGTGCGGGCATGGTGTAGGTGACGCCTCGATCCCCCTGGCGATTGCCAGCGGCGAATATGGCCCAGCCGGCGGGCACTTCGTATTCACCCAGCTTGCGATCCAGAATCAACTGATAGGCGGCGGCGGACACGCTGGGCGGTGCGGAGGTGATTTCGTCCAGAAACAGAATGCCTTTCGGACCATGGCGATCGGCATTGGGCAACATGCCAGGTACCGCCCATTCCACGGTATCATCGGCACGAAAGGGGATGCCGCGCAAATCACTGGGTTCCATTTGTGACAATCGTATGTCGATGACCGACACACCATGTTTCCGGGCAATCTGCGCCACCATCTGGGATTTTCCGACCCCGGGAGGTCCCCAGAGCATGACGGGCGTATGATGCCCTTCGGTGGTGCTGGTGAATTCACGGTCGAGAATGGTGAGTAATTGAGCGGGGCGCATGGGTGATTCCAACAACGGTGCACTATATAGAATGGATGGAAGGATGCGCAGTCGGAGGCAAAAGGTCAACCTCTGTGCGCGAGAGGATTTGTGGTCTCTACAGGCTACTGTAATTTCTCAGGATATTTTTGGTGCCGCCCTCATAGGCTGTGTTTATGCCTGAATACGTCTGAGTGACTTGCAAGACATAAGAAAAACAGAGTATTCTAATGCCAGTATTCGCTACCGCGTTCTCGCCTCGGGGATAGGTGTGGTGAACCATACTCAAATAAGATTCTTGTGGCAGCTTGCAAGGCGTGGCAAAATCGCGATCTTGGGCTGTAAAGTATTAACGCAAAAAATTTTGGAGACCGGATATGAACCAGTTTTACTACGATGCCGTAACAAAGATGGAAAGCATGGGTGTCGATGATGAGTATATCCTGGGTTGGCAGGCAGGTTTTCTGCATCACCCCGAGCGTGAAGAACAGCGGCTGAA
>CAZFXI010000128.1:0-5979 GCA_964522855.1 uncultured Sedimenticola sp. | reverse complement strand
TGCTGCACAAGGTCAATGTGTTTTTCGATAGTGGTCATGGTGATGTCATTCCGCACCCAGGCTTTTCAGTATTTTCCGTGCCAGGTGTTCCTTTATTTCGGCGTGGCGAGGGATGGCTTCGATGGTGCCTGTTTTTGGATTTATCCACAGAGAATGTGAAGCGCCTTCTCTTTTCAGGTAACAGCCGGCAATCCTGAGTTTCTTCTCAAGTAATCGCCGTTTCATGCAACAATAACCCTGTCCTGTATTGCGTCTTCTGGCAGGCCGCGCAAAATGTCTTCGCGCCTATCCAGCAATATCAGTTCAATGGCTTGCCGCAAGCTGTCTTTTGTTTCCTCGATGGTTTCGCCCTGTCCGTTTGCGCCGGGTATTTCGGGGCATATTGCCCAGTAGCCGCCTTCCGGGGCAGGTTCGATAATGGCCATGTACTCGGATTTCATTGTTATTGCCTCTCAGTTGATTGTTTCAGTTGCCCATTGACGGCCACCACGGACAGGCGCACCCGTGCAAGGCCCAGTATGTGGTTTTCAATTTTCTGCATGGGTTCCAGCAGATCCCGTGGATCGTCATAGCTGGCGTAGTGCAGGCCGGTCACGTCATTGGTATTGGCATGGTTGGTAATGGCCTTGATGGCGTATTGCCCAGCGCCGGACAGGTCTGCCAGGGTGATATAGGTGCGCCTCAGATCATGGCTGGAAAATTCTGTGCCACTGGCCTTCATTACACGGCGGATAGCTTTTTTTGGATCGTCTATCCAGAAGGGGCCGGGGCTGTCCTTGCTTTGTTGCTTGCGGGTTTTGAGAATATCGCGTACCCGTTGGGTCATGGGCAAGGTGTGATCGGTGCCGTTTTTGGTAGCCAGAAAAGTGAAGGCGCCTTTTCTGAATGTCACTTGCTGCCAAGTCAGCCGCGTGGCTTCGCGCCGTCTGCACCCAGTGAGCAACAGAAATTCAAGGTAAGCGCCCATCACGCCGCCCTCGTCACGGACGGCCTTCAGCCATGCGGGCATTTCTTCGGGCCTGATACGCCGGACGCGCTTGCCAGTTTTGGCCCATCCTTTTTTCTGTCGATTCAGGATATGCACGGGACAAATTCCGTAAGGCATGTTGCCGCTGTCGTCCAGATCGTTGCAGAATGTCCAGACAGCCCGCAATACCTGGGCCATGCGTTGCGCCGCTGTTTTGCTGGTTTCCTTGTCCAGATAATTGAAGCGGGTCAGTACCATTTCCCGAGTAATGTCCATCAGGGGCCGATCTTTCCAGTCCGCCATATCCCGATTGATAGCCCGCTGGTAGTTGTCCAGAGTGCGCGGTGCCAGTTGCTTGGCTTCGGTATATCGTGCGAAGGCCTGGGCAAGGGTGAGTTTTTTGCTGTCTTCCTTCTGCCTTTCGGCCTTCTCTTTCTGGTTGGGATCGATACCTTGTTTCAGCAGTGCGCGGATTTGGCTGGCGGCTTCGTCAGCGTCTCTCAGGCTGATGGCCGGAAAAGTGCCAATCTTGACGCGCACAGGCACCCGTTTGCCGCGTGGTTTGGCATAGATCTCGAATGTTTTAGTGCCGCCCGGATAAACCAGTAATTGCAGGCCGGGCCGTTCACGGTCTTTATAAGTTTGCAGACTATCGCCGGGGGCTAGTTTGCGAAGCCTTGCCGCCGTGAATCTGATATATTCTGCTTTCGCCATTCGATGCCTCATCTATCGTCTGGTGCAGCCCGGTTACTGTGCTACCAGTGCCGGGCTTTTTCGTGGGTGCTAATGCTGGGGTCGGGTAGCAGTTTAGTCTATCCGCTACCTATCCGCTACCATTTATCGTGAAAACCAGTGAATATCAGTGATAACTGATTAAGGTTTTGTGTCAACATAATCTATTGAAAATAAAAGGTAAAAAAGTAAAATCGCAGGCAATTCAAGGGGGTGTCAAAGCCCCCACAAATTATTCTCATAATGCTGGGGTCGGCAGTTCAAATCTGCCCCTAGCTACCATATAAAACAAGCGCTTACGGATTGTTTCTGTGGGTGCTTTTTTGTGGGTTGCCTTTTCGAAGCCAAAGCTACTTGCAGTCCTAAAAAAGCATCCCCCGAGTTTATGTGATGAAACCAAGGAGTGAATAGCTTTCCGTTGGTATGTGGACAAACGGGACAATGTAGCCTATGTTTGGTCGAGTAGCCCTACTTTTACGGTTAGCCTCTTTGAATATGGTTTTGGTTTAGATATCCGTTCTTCATAACAATCCAAGATTTAGGTGAGTCAAGTCATTGTATCTGAAGCACGAGACAAATAGATTTAAAAATATAGCTTTGAGCAATTTGTTTAATCCGTTGATCAGGAGATTGTTATGACCAATATTTCCAGCCGATTTCTAGCCACTCTTTCCTTACTGACAGTCATGTCTTCGATTCCAGCGCTGGAGTTGAACTATAGCTTTTCAGCCACCGATATTTCTGCAGCGCCAGAAGTTATCCGTGTTTTGATCTATGACAGCGAGGATGCTGCAGTGCCTTTGAAGGTAGTCGATTACGCCGCTAGTGAAATTCAGCTCAAGTGGAAGGATGACGGTGTACAGATTCGCGCGGAACTTGAAGACGAACTCGATCCGAAGGATTTGTGGGTCGAGGTTGAACTTGACAATAAGCTGAAAGGAACTCGAATTCCTCTGGCTGCCGCAACCCTGGGTATTACTTTTGCCTTGGGAAACAATCTCAATATGGATGGCAATGCCATTGTCAATGTGGCGCCTCCCTCAACTCCGGATGCTGCTGCTACCAAGAATTATGTCGACAACAAAGTTGCTCCAACATGTATTCGTCGTCAATCAGCATTGATTAAATTGGATACATGGTTCACGCGAATTGATCAATCCTGTGCGCTTGGTGAAACGTTGGTTTCTGGTGGTTTTAGGTATGGTAATTACAGTACAGACAGCAACTGCAGGGTTATTGCCAGCTATCCAGACGGGAATACATGGCGTGTTGTCTGGGGTATGCCGACAGAGACGGAATGCGCTGCCCACGACGCAAGAACTTATGCGCTGTGTTGCAAATGGTGAAGTGATTCTGGAACGCTTTTTTGTGCTGTACCCACCGGGTGAATAGTGGACTTCGGATCGTTATTCGCGAAATGGGTTTTTCTCATGTGAGTTTTGCACCCGTCCGTTTCCGGTCTTCGCGCCATAAGCCTATTCTCGTGCAAAATTTTTGCAACTTTTGTCAGAGAGGCGGGTCACAGGGTTGTGGGCTTGAACAACCCACACGGTTTTCGAACCATTACATTTACTCCCTTTGGTAATACTTAGGCCGGCGTACTCAGGTACGCCGGCTTTTTTTTGTGTATCATTTGCAGGGTTATTTTTTGGGCTTGGGAGTAATTATGAGAATCGGGCAGTTTTTTGTGGCAGTTCTACTGTTGCTGGCAACCAGTGCCGTGTGGGCAGAAGAGGCTTCTCTGAACACGGGTGACACGGCCTGGATACTGACGTCAACAGCATTGGTACTGTTCATGACCCTGCCGGGACTGGCACTGTTCTATGGTGGCTTGGTACGCAGCAAGAACGTGCTGTCGGTGCTCATGCAATGCTTTGCCATTGCAGCGATCAGTTCGATCCTGTGGCTGGTTGCAGGCTACAGTCTGGCTTTTGGGGAAGGCAATGCCTGGATTGGCGATTTCAGCAACGTGCTAATGGCAGGCGTTGGCCGTGAAAGCCTGTCCGGGAATATCCCTGAATCGGCGTTTATGCTGTTTCAGATGACGTTTGCCATCATTACGCCTGCGCTGGTGGTGGGTGGCTTTGCCGAGCGCATGAAATTTTCCTCCATGCTGCTGTTCAGTGCCTTGTGGCTGATGCTGGTGTATGTGCCGGTGACCCACTGGGTCTGGGGTGGCGGCTGGCTGGGCCAGATGGGGCTGTATGATTTTGCCGGGGGCACGGTGGTGCATATCACTGCCGGTGCAGCCGCACTGGTGACCGCGTTGGTCATGGGGCCGCGCAGGGGATTTCCCACCACACCGTTCACGCCACATAACATGACCATGACGGTCACCGGTGCCGGTATGCTCTGGGTGGGCTGGTTCGGTTTCAACGGCGGTAGCGCCCTGGCGGCGAATGGCGACGCGGCGATGGCCATGCTGGTGACGCATATTTCTGCCGCAACCGGCGCCATGACCTGGATGGTGATTGAATGGGTACGTTTCGGCAAGCCCAGCGCCTTGGGCCTGGTAACCGGCATGGTCGCCGGCCTGGGTACGATTACCCCTGCTTCGGGCTTTGTCGGTCCTGGTGGGGCGCTGATCATCGGCCTGCTGGCCGGTAGCATCTGCTTCACGGCTACCATGTATCTCAAGCAGGTGCTGAAGATCGATGATTCGTTGGACGTATTTCCCGTACACGGTGTTGGTGGCATGCTGGGCACCATGCTCGCAGGGGTTTTTTCCGCGACCAGTCTGGGCTTGTTCAGTGGCTTCGGTTTTGCCGATGGCATCGACAGCATGGGCGGACAGTTGGGGGTACAGTTCATCGGAGTGGCCGCAACACTGGTGTTTACCGTGGTGCTGACCTGGGGCATTCTGAAGGTAGTGGCCCTGGTGACTGGTGGACTGCGTGTTGATGCGGATCAGGAACAGGAAGGCCTGGATATCGTGCTGCACGAAGAGCGAGGTTATGATATCCATTGATGGATGTTTCCGTGCTTGAGACAAGCCGCCGGAAACGGCGGCTTTTTTGCTGGCAGCTTTCCGTTGTTACCTGCGGGAGAGGGCAATGAATGGGTGGATGGCATTGCAGATGGCTTTTATCGTTGCCGTCGTGCTGTGCTGGCGTTTTTCATCGCCGGATTCCCTGTTTCATGTGCTGGATCATCCGGGGGAGCGCTCCCTGCATCACCAACCCACACCTCGCAGTGGCGGTGTGGCGATCGTCATCGCGCTGTTGCTGGGTTGGGGGGCGGCTGCCGGCATGGGCAGTCTGTCGTGGACCGATACGATGAGCTGGCTCAGTGGTGGCGTCCTGCTGCTGGCCATCGTCGGTGGGATAGATGACCGCCTGGATCTTTCTCCCCTGATGCGCCTGATGGTGCAACTGCTGGCGGCATTTTTTCTGCTGGCGGCCGGGTTGGTGCCGCAACAGCTGCAGTTGCCGGCGTTAGCCTTCCTCCTGCCGTGTTATCTGATGCTGCCTCTGACGGTGTTGTATGTGCTCTGGATGACCAATCTGTACAATTTCATGGATGGTATGGACGGGTTTGCCGGCGGGATGGCGGTCATGGGTTTTGCTGCCATGGCTTGGCTGGGATGGCAAGGCGGGAATACGGACTTCATGCTGGCAGCGCTGATAGTTGCTTCAGCCTGCGCGGGATTTCTGGTGTTCAATTTCCCCCCAGCCCGCATTTTTATGGGGGATGCCGGTGCCCCCGTGCTGGGATTTCTGGCGGCAGCGCTTTCCTTGTGGGCAGATAGGGATAACCTGTTTTCGCTGTGGGTTGCGGTGCTGATCTTCTCGCCCTTCATCGTGGACGCCAGTTACACTTTGCTGAAACGCATGTTTGCCGGTAAGAAGGTCTGGCAGGCACATCGGGAGCACATCTACCAGCGGTTGGTGCAAATGGGCTGGTCCCATCGCCGAACCGTGCTCTGGTCCTATGTGCTGATGCTCGCGGTGAGCCTGACGGCTGTGATGGCACTGAATGGCAATTCTGCTGTCCAATGGGCAGTGATGGTTCTGTGGGTATTGATATATAGTGCAATCATTGTGTGGGTCAGCTTGAGAGAAAAACGAATCTGATGAAAAAGCTGGCAGACAGGTTGCTCAACCGGGGCATGGCGTTTCTCCATGACCTGCTGATGATTCCCTTGGCCTGGTTGGGGGCGTATATCCTGCGCTTCAATCTGGAAGCGGTGCCCGACTGGTTCTGGCAACAGGCACTGAACAGTCTACTCGTGGTGATACCCGTACAGGCGGCGGTATTCTGGCTGTTCGGCCTGTATCGCG